>JAAFAL010000077.1 GCA_018222345.1 bacterium | reverse complement strand
GTGCAGGGTTACGGTGTGGCACGGCCATCGCCGCTGATGTTGCTGGCTCAGGAGGCCGAGTCGGCGGAAGCGGCCGACGGTTGAGCTACGCCGGCTCCCAGTATTCAACCAGAGCTTGCGCATTGACGTAGCCGCGAAAGCTGTTCGGCTCTAGCCGGTAAGCCACGCGCGCATGCGCCGCATCCAGCGGCTCACGGTTGAAGGCGATGGCACCAATGCGGGCGCCGCCGTCGCTCTCCAGTGTCAGCTTCACATGACGCTCGCCAACAATTTTTTGCTCGTGCACGGCAAACACACCTTCAAACAATGGCGCCGGAAAGCCTTGCCCCCACGGCCCGGCCAATTGCAGCGCGTGAGCGGTATCCAGGCTTAGCTCCTCATCACTGAGCACGCCGTCGGTTTCGATGCACTGCGTGAGCATCGACGGCGTCAGCCAATCGGTACCAATCTCAGCCATCGCTGACGAAAACTGCGGCAAATCGTGTCGCGCCAGGCTCAAGCCCGCAGCCATGGCATGGCCACCGAATTTTGGAATCAAACCCGGATGCTTGGCCGCCACTGTTGCCAACGCGTCGCGCAGATGAAACCCTGGAATCGACCGCCCCGAACCTTTCAACTGCTGGCCATCCTCGGCCAGTGCAAACGCGAAGGCTGGGCGATGCGCCTGCTCCTTGACCTTGGACGCGACCAAGCCCACCACACCCTCATGCCAGCGCTCATCGAACAGCACATGCACGGCAGCGTCTTCGGCCGGCGCAGTAACGGCATCGAGCTGCTCGAATGCTTCGTCCTGCATGCGCGTTTGCACTTTGCGGCGCGCGCGATTCAAGGCATCCAGTTCCAGCGCATACTCGCGCGCCTTGAACGGGTCATCTTCCAGCAGGCAGGCAATGCCGCGGCGCATGTCATCCATGCGGCCGGCAGCATTCAGGCGCGGGCCCGCGGTGAATGCCAAATCGGTGCTGCTTGCCTCGGCAACATCACGACCGGCGACGCTGAGTAGCGCCAGCAAACCCGGCCGCGCCTGGCTGGCACGAATGCGCCGCAAGCCCTGCTCCACCAGGATCCGATTGTTGTAATCCAGCGTGACCACGTCGGCCACCGTACCCAGAGCAACCAAATCCAGCCATTGCGCCATCGCTGGCGGCGCGTCGCCGAACCAGCCGCGCGCGGCTAGCACACGGCGCACAGCAGATAGCGTATAAAACGCCACGCCAACGCCGCACAGCGCTTTGCTGGCGAAGCTGCAACCGGGTTGATTGGGATTGACGATGGCGGCGGCAGCGGGCAATTGCTCGCCGGCCAAATGGTGGTCTGTCACTACCACCTGCATGCCTGCCGCATTGGCTTTTTCCACACCCGCGACACTGGCAATGCCGTTATCAACGGTGATCAGAATGTCTGGCGACGGTGTCGGCAGCGCATCAATCAGTGCCGGGGACAATCCGTAGCCCAGCTTGAAGCGATCGGGCACGACGAAATCAACGTGCTGCGCGCCAAAAGCCCGCAGTGCCAACATGCACAAGCTTGTGGCTGTGGCGCCATCGGCATCGTAGTCACCAACAATGCAGAACCGTCGCTGCTCGGCAATGCCATCGGCAATCACGGCCGCGGCATCGTCGATGCCCTTTAGCGCGGGTGGCAACAAGCCGGCAAGCCGCAACTGCAGTTGCTCAGCGTCGGTGACTCCGCGCGCCGCATAGACGCGGCGCAAAACCGGGTGCACATCGCGGCCGAGGCGGGCCGAATCGGTAGTGGGCCTTTGGCGCCATTCGCGCTGGCTGCCAGCTACCACGGTTTTACAGATGCGCGCTCAAGGCGTCCTCGACAGCCTCACGCGTGGCGTCAACCAGCGAGCCAACATCCGGAGTTTGTGCCATGGCGGTGTCGGGGTCCTTGAGGCCGTGGCCGGTAAGCGTGCAAACCACCGTCGAGCCAGCTTTGATCTTGCCTGCTTCAATATCGCGCAGGGCACCAGCAACCGACGCCGCCGAAGCAGGCTCGCAGAACACGCCTTCCTCGGCCGCCAAGCGCTTTTGCGCGGCCAGAATCTCGTCGTCCGACAGTTCGTCAAACCAGCCGCCGGATTCTTCTTGCACAACCAGGGCGGGGTCCCAGCTTTGCGGGTTGCCGATGCGGATAGCAGTGGCGACAGTATCCGGCGATTTGACCGGCTCGCCGCGCAGGAATGGCGCCGAACCGCTGGCTTGATAGCCGACCATGACAGGCCGTTCGTCGCAGAGCTTGATACCCATTTGCGAGCAATCACCATGGCAATGCAGGCAGGCCTTGGTGCCCTGTACGCCGGCGGCCTCGGTATAACCAATCCAGTGCGCGGTGATATTGCCGGCGTTACCGACTGGCAGGCAGTGATAATCCGGCGCGCGGCCCAAATCCTCGACGATCTCAAACGCTGCCGTCTTCTGCCCTTGCAGGCGATACGGGTTGATCGAATTGACGATGGTCACAGGCAGGGTCTCGGCCAATTCCTTGACCAGTTGCATGCCATCGTCAAAGTTGCCGCGAATCTGGATGATCTTGGCGCCGTGCATCATGGCCTGGGCGAGTTTGCCGCGTGCGATCTTGCCCTCAGGAATAAGCACGAAGGCGGTCATGCCAGCGCGTGCGGCATACGCCGCCGCCGAGGCGGATGTATTGCCGGTGCTGGCACAGATCACGGCCTTGGCGCCGTCTTCGGCAGCTTTTGTCACCGCCATGGTCATGCCGCGGTCTTTGAAGCTACCGGTGGGGTTCAGCCCCTCGTATTTGGCATACAGCGCCACGCTGGGCGCCAATTTGGCCAAGCGAATGAGTGGTGTGCTGCCCTCGCGCAGCGTCACGGCTGGCGTATTGGCGCCGATGGGCAGGCGCTGGCGGTAGCGGTCAATCAGACCTTCTGTGGTGAAAAATGCCATGAAATAGTTAGTTTAAAAATTGGTTTTACTACTGTGTGTGCTCAACGCGGATCCGCGTGATTCCAGGCCGCACGGAGTCCAGCGCCATCATTTGTTCGACAGCGGCGCGCATGGTGCGCTCCTGTACCGGGGCGGTCAGAATGACCACGTTGGTGTCACTGCCGGGGTTGGCGATTTCTTTTTGGTTGATCGCTTCAATGCTGATCTGCGCTTGCGCCAAAATGCCTGAAATCGCGGTCAGCACGCCGGGCACGTCGGCGACGCGCAGGCGCAGGTAATGGCCGGAAACCGCATCCTCAATCGGCAGCACAGCCAAGTCTGACGCCGCAGGGCCGCCCAAGCCCGGCATGCTGGCACCGCGGGCAATATCGACCACATCGGCCAACACCGCCGAGGCTGTTGCCTCACCACCTGCCCCCGGCCCGAAATAGCCGGTCGGCGAGGCAGCATCGGCGCCAAACACCGTGGCATTCAGCACGCCATTAACGTTGGCCAGCAGCTCGCTCTTGGGCAGCAATGTGGGGTGCACGCGCAGTTCGACGCCGCCGTTGTTGAGCCGGGCGATGCCCAGGTGCTTGATGCGGTAGCCCAACTCGGCGGCATAACGGATGTCGTCAACCGATACCAGGCCCACACCCTCGCAATGCACCTTGTCGAACGACAAGGGGATGCCAAAGGCGATGGACGCGAGCAACGTCAGCTTGTGCGCGGCGTCAATGCCATCGATATCGAAGCTGGGATCAGCCTCGGCATAGCCCAAACGCTGCGCCTCGGCCAGCACATCGGCAAACGGCGTGCCGGCCTCGTCCATTTGCGTGAGAATATAATTGCAGGTGCCGTTGATGATGCCGGCAATGCTGCTCACCACATTCGCCGCCAAACCCTCGCGTAGCGCCTTGATCAGTGGAATGCCGCCGGCTACTGCAGCTTCGAAAGCCAACGGCGCATTGTGCTGGCGCGCCAAGTCGAACAGGGCTTCGCCGCGCAGCGCCAGCAAGGCCTTGTTCGCTGTGACCACCGGCTTGCCGGCTTGTAGCGCGGCACGAACAAATTGCTCCGGCGTTTCGATACCGCCCATGAGTTCGACGACGACATCGACGCTGTCGCTGTTGACCACCGCCATCGGGTCGGTCGTTATGTCCAAGCCTTCAGGTAGATCGCCGCGCGACTTTGCCGTGTCGCGGACGGCAGCCATGGTCACGGTAATCGGGCGCCCAGCGCGTTCGGCAATGCTTGCGCCATTGCGCGCCAGGATACTCAACACGCCCTGGCCCACCGTGCCCAGGCCCAGCAGGCCCACGCGCAACGGCGCGTTATTGGTTTGATCACTCATATCAGTCAACCCGCGCGTCGCGGAGCATTTTCTTGATGCCGCGCACAGCCTGGCGCGTGCGGTGCTCGTTTTCGATCAGGCCGAAGCGCACATGGTCGTCGCCGTGGTGGCCAAAGCCGATACCGGGCGACACCGCCACCTTGGCCTCGGCCAACACGCGTTTGGAAAACTCCAGCGAGCCTTCCGCCCGGTACTGCTCCGGGATTTTCGCCCACACAAACATGGTGGCTTTAGGCCGCTCAACCACCCAGCCAGCGCTGGCCAGGCCGTCGCACAGCACATCGCGGCGCGAGCGGTACATATCGCGGATTTCAGTGACGCAGTCCTGTGGGCCATTCAACGCGGCGATGGCGGCCACTTGGATCGGCGTGAAGGTGCCGTAGTCCAGATAACTTTTCATGCGCGTCAGCGCCGCAATCAGCTTGGGGTTGCCACACATGAAGCCCACACGCCAGCCCGGCATGTTGTAGCTTTTGGACAGCGAGAAGCTCTCGACAGCCACATCCATGGCACCCGGAACTTGCAAGATTGATGGCGCTTCGTAGCCGTCGTAACACAGGTCGGCATAGGCAATGTCGTGCACCACCCACAGGCCGTACTCGCGGGCCATGGCCACGACTTTCTCGAAGAATGGCAAATCCACGCACATGGCTGTGGGGTTTGCCGGGAAATTCAGCAGCATCATCTTCGGCGCTGGCCAGCTTTCCTTGATGGCGCGCTCGAGTTCCTCGAAAAAATCGACTTCCTCAGTCAATTTGACATGGCGCACGTCGGCACCCGCAATCACCACACCGTAGGGGTGTATCGGGTACGCCGGATTCGGCACCAGGATGACATCGCCCGGCCCCAGTGTCGCCATGGCCAAATGGGCCAGGCCTTCCTTGGAGCCAATCGTGGCAATCGCCTCGGTTTCCGGGTCCAGGCTGACATCGAAGCGGCGCTGGTACCAATCGCAAATCGCCTTGCGCAGCCGCGGGATGCCGCGCGACATGGAGTAGCGGTGCGTGTCTTCACGCTGCGCCGCCTCGACCAGCTTATCGACGATGTGCTGCGGCGTGGGCTGGTCGGGATTGCCCATGCCAAAGTCGATGATGTCCTCGCCCCGCGCTCGCGCCTGCTGCTTCAACTCATTGACGATGTTGAACACGTACGGCGGTAGCCGTTCCATGCGCTGAAAATGCTCGGGTGGACGGGACATGGCGTTAGTCTGGGTCGGTCGTGCGCCTAGGGCGCGTGTTGCGGCGCGGCATTGTATCGCACGCGCGCTGCGTTGATTGCGCAAAGATTGTTGGTCTCGGGTGGTCACCTAGGCCACATGGGCACTCGGCTTCAGGCCGATAGGGGTCCACAAGTACAATCGCCAAGACTCGCGAGCAGGTCTTGAGACAGTCCCTTAGCTAGGGGTGATCGGCTGAAAGCCGATGGGGTGTGTGAACACCGTCGGTAACCCTTGCGAAGCAGAGGCCGCCTACGCTGCAGGCGTAAGGCGGCGGACCGTACCAGCAACCCTCCGGCACCCGTTCAACCGTTACCGTTGCTCCCTTCCGGGCCTGGCGGGATTGGCGGCGTCACGTCGCGGAGGAACCGGCACGGCCCACCATAGAACGCAAAAAGCGCGCCCCAAGGTTGCCCTCGGGGCGCGAGATTGTACCAGCGGAAACGTTCGATTGCGTGCGCTAGCAAGTGGTCACGTGAACCATCCCGGTTAGATCACACCGTAAGCAATCACCGCATCGGCCACTTTGATAAAGCCGGCGATGTTCGCGCCTTTCACGTAGTCCACGTGATCGCCCTCGCCTTTGCCGTACTCGACGCAATTGTTGTGGATCTCACCCATGATGCCGCGCAGACGCTCGTTGAGCTCGTCCTTGCTCCAACTGAGGCGCATGGAGTTCTGCGTCATTTCCAGGCCTGACACGGCAACGCCGCCAGCATTCGCAGCCTTGGAGGGCGCGTACGCCAACTTGGCATCCTGGAACACGTGAATGGCATCCAGTGTCGAGGGCATGTTTGCGCCCTCCGACACGGCAAAGCAGCCATTGCTGACCAGCGTGCGCGCTTCTTCGGCGTTGAGCTCATTTTGCGTGGCACATGGCAAGGCAAAGTCGCACTCCACGCCCCACGGCCGCTGCCCTTCGTGGAACTCGGCGCCGAATTCATCGGCGTATTCCTTGATGCGGCCGCGGCGTACGTCCTTGAGTTCCTTCACCCAGTCGATCTTTTCTTGGGTGAAGCCATCCTTGTCATAAACAAAGCCACCCGAGTCGGACAAGGTGACCACCTTGGCGCCGAGCACCACCAGCTTCTCAGCGGCATGCGTTGCGACGTTACCGCTGCCACTGACAGTGGCAACACGGCCTTCCAAGCTCTGGCCGCGGTGCTTGACCATATCTTCGAGCATATAGACCGCGCCGTAGCCGGTGGCCTCGGTGCGGATCAGGCTACCGCCAAATGCCAGGCCCTTGCCGGTTATGGTGCCGGTGAACTCGTTGGCGATGCGCTTGTATTGGCCGAACATGTAGCTGACCTCGCGCGCACCCACGCCGATGTCGCCGGCCGGCACGTCGGTGTTGGGGCCGATGTGGCGTTGCAGTTCGGTCATGAAGGCTTGGCAAAAGCGCATGATCTCGCGCTCGCTCTTGCCCTTGGGGTTGAAGTCGGAGCCACCCTTGCCACCGCCCATGGGCAAGCCGGTGAGGCTGTTCTTGAAGGTTTGCTCGAAGGCCAGGAACTTCAGGATCGACTGATTGACGCTCTTGTGAAAGCGAATGCCGCCCTTGTATGGCCCGATGGCGTTGTTGTGCTGCACACGGTAGCCGCGGTTGGTGCGCACGTTGCCTTCGTCGTCTTCCCAGCACACGCGGAAGATGATGATGCGATCCGGCTCGGTCAGCCGCTCCAGGATCTGCATGCGATCGTAGCGGCGGTTGTCGTTGATATACGGGATCAGGTCATTGGCGACTTCTTCGACCGCCTGATGAAATTCCGACTCGCCCGGATTGCGACGGCGCAGGCCGTCCATGAATTGCTCAAGATCAAGTGCCATTTGGCAGTCTCCTCGTTGTGTCCCCTATCGCGGACAGCCCCTCGCAGCCGCGTCAGATTTCATCATAGACAGGCTAGTGGGTCCGCTGTGTAAAGCGCGAGTCAAAATCGGGGAACGAAGACCGGCGTATCAGGCGCTGACAGTACGCCGTCTATGGGCCTGTGGGGTGGCCAGCGCTCGACTGCCGGCAACTCGCCCGCGATGTGAGCGTTCCTAATGCAACGGCTGCCAAAAATGTCAGCCCGCCAATTGCAAACCACGCGTCGGCGCCGGCAGAGGCGGCACCAAGTATCGCCAGCGCCCACAGCACGCCGTGAACGAGTGGCATTGATTTCGGTTGAATCGTCATGGTTTTAGTCTTTTCATTTGTCTTCAAAAATGGATTCGATCGGCGCACCGAACAGCCGCGCAAGTTTGAATGCCAGCGGCAGGCTAGGGTCGTATTTGCCAGTTTCGATGGCGTTGACCGTTTGGCGTGACACGTTGAGGCGCTTGGCCAGGTCGGCCTGCGACCAATCGCGCTCGGCGCGCAACACTTTGAGTTTGTTTTTCATCTGAACCGGCTAGGGCCTGTTCACACTATTTGGATACGCCTCGCCGAAGGCAGATTTTTTGCCAGGCAAGGCGTGTTGAGTGCCGTTTAGCACGGCTAAACCAGCGAAACACAACACAGCTTGGCGGAAAATCTGTCCGGCCCGAAGGGTTGGCCCTGAAATCAGGCCACCCGGCGTTCCTCGTCGTTCATTTGGAGTCACCAAACTTCTCTCCTCGCGCCTTGGCTGACCTGATTTCAGGGTCAACGCGGCGCATTCAAATAGTGTGAACAGGCCCTAGTAGCGCCACTTGCCCCACAGCACGGCGCCAATCCATGCAAACAGCATGACGGACGCCAGGTTGCCATCCGGCTGCTGCACATCTGCCAGGCGCACATATAGCGTGTGGCCGATTTCGTACAACACACCAACGGCAAAACCAATGCCCAGCGCTTCCAACTGAATGCGCTGCTGCAGTTCATCCATGGCGCGCAGCTTTTTGATGAAAACCCAGAACGTTATGGCACCGAGCACCACCGGCACGGCAGCAACCGCCAATTGCAAAGCCGGGCTGGTGATGGTGACGAACTTGGCCACCCACGCACAGCCAATCAGAGAAGCTGACCAAACTACGCTGCAAACCATGAGGATGCGCCCGACTCGGCGCTCTTCAACCGTTTGGTCGTCACAAAATGGGCTGGTGGAGTGTTCGGGCATCGAGGTTGCCTTTGGTTACAAAGTGTCAATGTTGCTTTACATTACGAACAATAACGATACCCCGGAGAAGTGTCAAGTATGCTTGACTAGGAAAGCTCCTTTAGGTGATCGGTATAACGCGCTGCGTTTTGCACGTAGTGTGCCGCCGAGCCTTCTAGCATCTGCAACACTGGGCCTTCGAGGGTTTTCACCACTTTGCCTGGTGAGCCCAGCACCATGCTGTTGTCCGGAATGACTTTGTTCTCAGGGATGAGTGCATTGGCACCAATCAGGCAGTGCTTGCCAATCTTGGCGCCGTTGAGGACCACGGCATTAATGCCGATCAAGCTGTAGTCACCAATGCTGCAGCCATGCAGCATGGCCTGGTGCCCAACCGTCACGCCCTTGCCTATGGTTAGCGGAATCCCCGCGTCGGTGTGCAGTACTGCGCCGTCCTGCACGTTGGAATCCTCGCCAATCTCGATCCAGTCGTTGTCGCCACGGATTACAACGTTGAACCACACGCTGGCTCGTGGCTGCAGGCGCACGCTGCCGATTATGGTGGCGTTTTCGGCGATAAAATGACCATCGCCGTTGAGCTCTGGCGAACGGTTTTCGAGGCTGTACAACATGCCGTGGGGCTCCTTTATTTAGTTGCTTGTGGCTTGTGAACCACTTGATCACGCAGATACACCGGTTGCAAGTCTGCGGCGCGGCCGCCCTCGCCGGCCACCAATAACGGTTGCGCCAATTGGGCGATTGCCGTAGCTGTTGGCAGCCGGACGTCACTAATCTTCACCGGCAAGCCAATAGCCGCTTGCAATGCGTCGGCCGCCACAGCCCAGCCGGTGCCAGCACCGATCACCGCTTGCTGCTCCTCGTCTGGCCAATGCGGTATCGCCTCTGGCGCGCACACCCGTTCATCAAGTACCGGCCGCGCGGACGCATCATCGACGGCGTAATACCCCGCATAAACTCCGCCCGCACGCGCATCAATCACGCTGGTAACAGGCCCTGGCCCGGCCAGCCACGCCAGCGCGGCCAAGTTTGATATGCCAATGACCGGCAGGCCGCTACCCAGCGCCAAGCCCTGGGCGGCGGCGATGCCGATGCGCACGCCAGTAAAAGCGCCCGGGCCGCGGCCAACCGCGATGCCGTCCAAGTCCCGCAAGTCCAGATCGGCCTCGGCCAGCAGTGCATGCACCATGGGCATCAAAGCCTGGGTGTGGCCACGTGGCATGGTTTGAAAGCGCTCAGTGCACGTGCCGTTGATCAGCAGTGCGGCGCTGCAGGCCTCAGTGGCGGTGTCGATGGCCAGCAGCTTCACGCGCTGATGTCCCGCAAAAATGTTTCGGCTTCGTCAACATCACGGATTTGCGACATCGGCGGCAAGCTGTCCAGAAAGCGCTTGCCGTAGCGCCGTGTTTGTACGCGGGCATCGCAAACAGCCAGCAGGCCGCAGTCGTTCTGGCCACGGATCAAGCGCCCGGCGCCTTGCTTGAGCGTCATCACCGCCTGCGGCAACTGGTCGTGCATGAATGGGTCCATGCCCTGGCTGCGCAGCGCATTGCTGCGCGCCTGAATCACCGGGTCGCCGGGCGAGGCAAATGGCAGGCGGTCGATGATCACCAGCCGAAGCGCGCGCCCAGGCACATCAACGCCCTCCCAAAAACTGTGGGTGCCAACAAGCACCGCATCACCGTCAGCGCGAAAAGCCTCCAGCAACAAATGTTTCGGTGCGCTGCCCTGAATCAGCACTTGCTGCTCAATGCGCGCGTCCAGCACATCGGCAACGGCGCGCAGTGCGGCGTGGCTCGTACACAGCACAAAGGCACCGCCGTCGCTGGCTTCAATCAATCGCTCACACAAGTTGACGAACTGGCTACGAAACTGGGGGTCGTTCGGTTCTGGCAAGTTGGGCAGCAGCAAACGAGACTGCGCCGCGTAATCAAACGGGCTTTCAAAATTGTGTGTTGGCGTGGCCGCCAAACCCATACGGTTTTGGTAGTGCGAAAAATCCCCCGCCACAGCCAGGGTTGCCGAGGTGAAGATCCAACTAGCCGGCAGCCGCTCGCGTGCGCGCTCGATGCGGTCGGCCACCGACAGCGGCGTAGCCCGCAAGGCAAAACCGCGCGCAAAACGCTCGACCCAGCGCACATGCTGCGTTACATCCTCCTTGCCCAAGGCTTCCAGCACGTCACAAGCTGCGCGCGCCCTGGCCTCGCAATGGCCCAAGCCTTCGCTGCGGCTCGCGGCCTGCTTCAGCCCACCTTGAACATCCTCCAGCGCCGCCTGCAAAGCCTCACGCGCATCACGGCTGCGGGCATCCTGCTCAATCGCCGCCTCCCAGGCGTGGCGGCCGCGCTGCGCTGGCAAGGCCCGCTCCAGGCCATGCACAGCGGTATCGAGTTGGTCGAGCTGTTCCAGCAAAGCAGTATCGCCGCCGCCGGCCAAGCCCAGCTCGCGCTTGCTGTCGGCAATCAATTCGAACAATTGCCGATGCGTTAACGCGCTGCCGAAAAAACCGGCGGCGGTTTCCGGCGCCTGATGCGCCTCGTCAATCACCAGCACGTCGGCGCCCGGCAGTACTTCGCCAAAGCCGGAGTCCTTGAGTGCCATATCTGCAAACAACAGATGGTGGTTGACGACAACCACATCGGCTTCCTGTGCCTTGCGGCGCGCCTCCACCACCCAGCAATCGCTGTAACGCGGGCAGCGGCTGCCCAGGCAGTTGTCGGTTGTCGATGTAACCAACGGCCACACCGGGGAGCGCTCGGGGATGCTGCCCAGTTCTGCGATGTCACCGTCGGCGGTGCGGCCTGCCCAGGCACGCACGGTTTGCAGGCTGCGAATCACTGCTGGCGCTTGCCGGCCATCGGCCATTGCCTGCTCCATGCGGTGCAAACACAAATAATTGCTGCGGCCTTTCAGCCGCGACACCCGCAGCCCAACGCCCAGCGCGTCACGTGCAGCCGGCAAATCGCGGTCGAATAACTGATCCTGCAGCGCCTTGGTGCCGGTCGAGACAACAATGCGTTGGCCGCTGAGCAGCGCCGGCACCAGATACGCCAGTGTCTTGCCCGTGCCCGTGCCGGCCTCGACAATCAGTGATTCGCCGTGATTGATCGCCTCGGCAATCGCAACAGCCATAGCGGTTTGCGACGGCCGCGACGTAAACCCCGGCAAGGCGCTCGCCAGTGGGCCATCGGCTGCGAATACGGCGGCAATCTGTGCTGGCGCAGTCTTGCTCAGCGCTCGGCCTCGTCGGCCAACCGTTGCTGCTGCGCGGCGCGACGGCCGGCCTCGCTGGCCGCAGCTTGGTTGCCTGCCGCCAACTCTGCTTGCTGGATGACGCGCCAGGCCGGCGCAGCAACCCACGGGTTGTTTGGTGCCCGCGCCATCGCGCGCTGGGCCATGGCCTTGGCATCGTTGGGCGCACCCTGTTCGCGGCGTAGTTCGGCCAAGGTCAACCATAAGAACGCATTCTGCGGCTCCACCCGCAAGGCGCGCTCAATGCTGCTGGCGGCGCCATTCAAGTCGCCGGCCGCGTGTTGTTCACGCGCCTGTTGCGCTAGCTGTAAAGCTGCCGGCCCGCTGGCCTCGCCCAAGGTGCGAGGGCCTTGGGCAGATGTTGGAGCCCCCGGCGCTGGCGATGCGCCGTCATCCGGGACGGGTGTTGCCGGAGGCAAGCGCCGATCCGGCACTGGCAATGGCGTAGTTTGCGGCCCGCGCTGTGGCGGTGTTTGTTGCGTGCTGCTAGGCGGCGCCTGCTGGTCGTCAGGCATGGGCGTGCTTGGCGGGTCGGGGTACGGCCACACTGGGTCTTTCTGCTGTTCAGGAAAGTTCTGACAAGCCGGCAATAAAGCGGCAGCAGATAGCAAAACAGGCATGAGTCGAACTGCGGTCACGCATCAACCTCCAAACAATCGGTCCCAGAAACTTCGCGGCTGCTCATCATCCGCGGGCGCACCTCGCGCGCAGGGTGCCATGGCCTGCGGCGCTGTGCCATCAACAAACGGCACCAGCACGCGGTCGGGGCAGTTGTGATCGGCGCGCAAGCCGCTGGCCGAGTCGATCCACTCGGCCTTGGTGCCCGGCGCTGCAAACAGGGGTACTGGCTGCGGCTGCAAGCGGCGCATCAACTGCGCCCAGATCTGCAAGGCACCGCTGGCGCCGGTCAGGCCCGCGGGCTTGTTGTCGTCGCGGCCCAACCACACCGTGGCTTGCAGGTCGCTGCCGAAACCGGCAAACCAACTGTCGCGCAGGTCATCGGTGGTGCCGGTTTTGCCCGCCAGTGCCAAGCTGCCAATCTGGCGCTGTGCACTGCGGCCGGTGCCGTCGGTCATGACTTGGCGCAACGCCCACTGCAGCAAATTCACCGCCGTGGGATCCGCGGCTTGGCGTAATTTGATGCCGTAGCGTTGCAAGGGCTCACCATCACGGGTTTGCACGGCACGAATCGCTTGCAACGGCGTCACCGCACCGCCGGCGGCGAGTGTGTTGTAGAGCTGCGCCACTTCAAACGGCGAACGCTCGACCGCGCCCAGAGACAGCGAGTGCAAAGCGCGCGGACGTGTGCCGCCCAAGGCAACGGGCGTATCAGCCACACGCGCAGGCCCGAGTCGCTCGGACAAGTGCCCGGGTGCCCGGTTGTAGCTGGTCGCCAGGGCCGGATAC
>JAAFAL010000207.1 GCA_018222345.1 bacterium | reverse complement strand
CGCAGCGATAAGCTGATCCAACAACGACGGTGCAGTGGCATAAACCTGTTGTGCCAATTGTTCGCAGGCCGCCAACATCGCCGCACGATCTGACGCCGCCACACACTGCTGCACCCACCAAACCGGGCCAGGCATGGCCGCTGCGATGCCGATGACCGCTAAGGAGCGTTCCACACCATCCAAGGCTGCGAAGTTGAGCAATGCACGATCCATGGCCGGCAGTAACAAGCTGTCAATGGCGTCGTAACGGCTGGCACTAGCAGCCTGCGCGAGCTGCTCCGTATCCAACGGGGCGCCCGGCACGGGCTCTGGCAGCAACCAGGCAACCGCGTTGTCAGGCGCCAACTGCCGCAGCTCTTTGGTCAATGCTTCGATCGGACAACTATCAGGCGCGTGCAAGCCGCACTGGTCAATCAACCACATCAGCACAGCCTCGCCGCGCGGTTGCATGCCTTCGATGCGTTGCAACTGATCCGGCGTGGGCGCATGACCAGCTTGCGTTGCAGCGCGCTTAAAAATACTGCTCAACATCAAATCAATGGCATCGTTCGAATCTGCCAGAACTGCAGACACGCGCAATAGCTCAGCTTCAAACGCGGCTGACAGCTCTGATAGGTCCGGCGGCGGCCTATCGCTAGCTTGCGCCCCATCAGGCGCTGGCTCGGCACCTTCCACCATTGTGGGCTGCTGGTCACTTGGAGTGAATGTTGGAATTTCTACTGCGGCGCTTTCGCGACCATCCCGACCGCCGACAAACAGCGCCGCTGTAGCGAGCACCAACACGCCGAATCCCAGCGCCCACCAGCGCATCACGCTAGCCAGTCAACCGCGTCAGCGCTTCCCGATACTTGGCCACCGTGTTTGAAATCACCGTAGTCGGCAGGCTGGGCCCCGGCGCTGTCTTGTCCCAATCCAGCGTTTCCAGGTAGTCACGCACGTATTGCTTGTCGAAGCTGGGCGGGCTGCTGCCGGGCAGGTATTGATCGACCGGCCAGAAGCGGCTGGAATCGGGTGTCAGCAGTTCGTCGATCACGTGCAGTGTGCCAGCCTCATCGACGCCGAACTCCAGCTTGGTGTCGGCAATGATGATGCCGCACTGACGGGCGTAAGCGGCTGCGTCCTTGTAGATGGCCAATGTACGATCGCGAATCTGCTCGGCGTAGTCAGCGCCGATCAAATCGACCACGTGGTCAAAGCCGACGTTTTCGTCGTGGTCGCCCACTGACGCTTTGGTGGATGGCGTGAAAATAGGCGTGGGCAACTGATCGGCCTGGCGGAAACCGGGCGGCAAGGTGATGCCGCACACTGCACCGTCGCGTTGGTAGTCTTTCCAGCCTGAGCCAATAATGTAGCCACGCACGATGGCTTCCACTGGCAGTGGCTTGAGCCGTTTAGCCACCACGGCGCGTTGTGCGTAACTTGCGGGCACCACATCGGGCAATGCATCACCGGTCAGATGGTGGGGAACCTCCGCAGGCAGGCGCCCGAACCAGAAATTGGACACTTGCGTGAGAATCTCGCCCTTGCCGGTGATCGGATCAGGCAGGATGACATCGAAGGCCGACAGGCGATCGGTGGCGACGATGACGAGCCGCTCGTCGTCGAGCGCATAGACGTCGCGCACCTTGCCCTGATGCAACAATTCGAGATCGGGGATGCGCGTGCTGTGCACCCCGGCAGTGGTTTCGCTCATGGTTTGGCCGGTTGGGGCGTGTAGGCGCCGCATAGGCGCCGCAAACCAGACTTTATGCGCCGCGCGCATCCCGGTAAAGTGCGCGTCCGCACCTGCCTGCTGCCATCATGCCCAAAAGCCCTCATGCTCCGTTGATTGCGCCGTCCATCCTGTCGGCCGACCTCGCCCGCCTGGGCGACGATGTGGCCGCCGTGCTGGATGCCGGCGCCGATGTCGTGCACTTCGATGTGATGGACAACCATTACGTGCCCAACCTGACCTTCGGGCCGGACATCTGCAAGGCACTGAGCAACTACGGTGTCAAGTCGACGATTGATGCGCACCTGATTGTCTCGCCGGTGGATAGCC
>JAAFAL010000076.1 GCA_018222345.1 bacterium | reverse complement strand
CGATTGGCCTGGTGCCACAGGAACTGACCACCGACGCCTTCGAGACGGTCTGGGACACGGTGAGTTTCAGCCGTGGCCTGTTTGGCTGTGCACCCGACCCGGCACACATCGAGCGCACACTGCGCTCGCTCAGCTTGTGGGACAAGCGCGACAACAAGATCATGACGCTGTCCGGCGGCATGAAGCGCCGCGTGATGATTGCCAAAGCGCTATCGCATGAGCCTCAGGTCTTGTTCCTGGATGAACCCACGGCAGGTGTTGACGTCGAGCTGCGCCGCGACATGTGGGCGCTGGTGCACCAACTGCGCGAATCCGGCGTCACCATCATCCTCACCACGCACTACATTGACGAAGCGGAACAAATGGCCGACCGCATCGGCGTGATCCGCAAGGGCGCGCTGATTCTGGCCGAGGACAAGCACGCGCTGATGGCCAAGCTGGGCCAGCGGCAACTTGAAGTGCAGTTGCAAGACCCACTGGATGCATTGCCCGGCGCGCTGGCCGACTGGGGCTTGGACCTGAGCGACGATGGCTTGCGGCTGGCCTACCACTTCGATGCCAACGACGAGCACACCGGCATCCCCGGCCTGCTGCGCCGGCTGGATGAGCTGGGCATTGCTTACAAGGACCTGCAGTCAAAGCAAAGTTCGCTGGAGGACATTTTTGTGGGTTTGGTGAAAGAGCAGCAAGCAGCATGAACGGGTTCAACAAGCACGGCGTGCTCGCCATTTACAAATTCGAAATGGCACGCGCCAAACGTACGCTCTGGCAGAGCCTGGTCACGCCGGTGATCACCACATCGCTTTACTTCGTGGTGTTCGGCGCCGCCATCGGCTCGCGCATGCAAGAGGTTGGCGGCGTCCCGTATGGCGCGTTCATCGTGCCCGGGCTGATCATGCTATCGCTGTTCACCGAGAGCCTGTCCAACGCCAGCTTCGGCATTTACTTTCCGAAGTTCACCGGCACCATCTACGAGATTCTGTCGGCGCCAGTTTCGGCATTCGAGATCGTGTTGGCTTATGTGGGCGCAGCGGCCACCAAATCGCTGGTCCTGGGGTTGATCATCCTCGCCACAGCCAGCTTGTTTGTGCCGCTGCAAATGCTGCACCCGGGCTGGATGCTGGCGTTTTTGCTGCTCACCGCCGTCACCTTCAGCCTGTTCGGGTTCATCATCGGCATCTGGGCGCAGAGCTTCGAGCAATTGCAGTTCGTGCCCATGCTCATCGTCACCCCGCTGACCTTTTTGGGCGGCGCGTTCTACTCCATCGACATGCTGCCGGGCGCCTGGCGAACCTTCAGCCTGTTCAACCCGGTGGTGTATCTGATCAGCGGCTTTCGCTGGAGTTTTTACGGCGAAGGCGATGTGCCGGTGGCCATCAGCCTAGCGGCCACGCTGGGCTTTTTCGCCATTTGTGTGGTGCTGGTGTGGTGGATCTTCAAGACCGGATATCGGCTTAAGACCTGATGCCCCTCACCCGAAATCGCATAGCGATTTCGACCTCTCCCCATGGGAGAGGTGAAAGATCCCTTCTCCCCATAGTCAGCGCGAAGCCCATCTTCCCTTCTCCCGCTTGCGGGGGAAGGTGCCCGGAGGGCCGATGGGGGTGGGCGAATGAGGGCATAGACGCTACGCCAAAGGCAGCGTCAAAATAAATGTCGTGCCTTCGCCCGGCACCGATTCCAAGTCCATGTCGCCGTTATGCCGGTCAACAATCTTGCGGCATAGGGCGAGACCAATGCCTGTGCCCTCGTATTCTTCCTGCGTGTGCAGACGCTTGAACATTTCGAACACCCGCTGGTGATGCTCCGGCGCAATGCCGATGCCGTTGTCCTCCACGCGGATGATGGCCTTGCCGCCACTGCACTTGGCAGTAACCTTTACGGCGGGCGCAACGCCATCGCGGCAAAACTTGAGGCCGTTGCCGACCAGGTTTTGGAACAATTGTGTGAGCTGGCCGCTGTGGCCGATGACAGTGGGCATATCGCCCACTTCAATCTGCGCGCCGTCCTCATCGACTGCGGCGCGCAGCCGGCTGCGGACATCGGCGAGCACCTCGGCCAAGGGCACTGGCGTGTCGGGGATTTCGTCGCGCTGGACGCGCGAGAAGGCCAACAAATCCTGAATCAACTGGCGCATTTGCACCACCGACTCGTTGATCAAGCCCAAAAATTCCTGGCCGTCTTCCGACAAGTTGTCGCGCTCGTTACGAGCCAGTAGCTGCGAAAAGCTGGAGATGCTGCGCAGCGGCGCCTGCAAGTCATGCGAAGCAACGTAGGCAAACTGCTCCAGTTCGGCATTGCTGCGGCCTAGCGCCTGATTGCGCGAGAACAACTCCAGGCTTTTCTGCTCCAACAGCCCCTCGGCCTCCTCGCGGGCGCTGCGCTCGCGGTTGAGCTTGCGCTCCAGCAGCGCGATGCGCTTTTCGGCGTCGGCAAGCTCGTCACTCAAGCCGCCGCCTGCTCCAGGGTAAAGCGCGCATGCGTGCCAGCACCATCGGACAAGTCTTGCATTTCAACCTTGAGCGGCGCACCAAAATGCTTGACGCAGCCATTGATCAGCCCATAGGCAAAATGTGCCAGCGGGCGCGTTGATTGGTAATCCATGATCAGCCGCGTATCGCTGCGCTCCGGGTAGGCAAACGACGGCAGTTCAGCGTCCGGGTACAACTTGCGCACCTCGACATGAATGGTGTCTTCGATGGAGCCTAAAAACTCGATCGCCGATTCCACACCTTCGAAGAAATTGCCGTACTTGCGATGGAACACGGTAAACAGGTGCTCGCCAAACACATGCAGCAAATCTTCGATCGCGATGCCCGAGCGCTCCGACAGCGCCACAACCATGTGCACCATCTCTTTGTAGTCGTAATTGCCGACTGCCGTGTATGAGCCGCCGTGTTCGCTGCCGCTGGCTTCGATGATGGCGTCGGCATCCTCCAGCCCGAAGCGATCCTCGACCAGTTCGAGAAACTCGGTAAAAACCATCCCTTTCATGGCTGACTCCCCACTTAGTATCCGGGCATTATCGCCCTAAGCCGTAACTATGCGTCAAACCTAGCGTAAATCGTCGTAAATTTTGGCGCGGCGTGGAATGGGATATATGCCCGCAACAACGCCCGCAGCGTGATCAAATGGCGTTTTGCTCGTTAGGGGAACTGTGCACAATGAACGTTCAACATCTACCGCTCTCGTTGCTGCTATTGCGGCTCGGTATTGCCATCGTCATGGTCATCTGGACCATCGATAAATTCGTCAACCCCGGCCATAACGTGGCCATTCTCGAAGGCTTCTACGGTATCGGTGGCGCCTCGGACACCATCAGCTACGTGTTTGGCGCAGCGCAAGTGGTTTTAGTGGGCGCATTCTTGCTCGGCGCGTTCAAAACGATCAGCTACGGTGCCGTCATGCTGATGCACGGGGCATCGACACTGAGCAGTTTTGGCAACTACCTGGCACCGTTCGAGGGTGCCAACCTGCTGTTCTTCGCCGCTTGGCCGATGTTCGCCGCCTGCATCGCGCTGTTCTTGATGCGCGAGCACGACACACTGCTTGTCGTCAGCAAGCCGCGTTAAAGCAAAGCCTGCACGTTCTCCGGCGGGCGCCCGATCACGGCGCGCCCGCCGCGAGTCACGATAGGCCGCTCGATCAACTTGGGGTTGTCGGCGAGCAATTGCAGCCAGTCGCTGCGGCTGCGGTCATCCGTTTTACTGATGCCCAGTTCCGCCGCCAGGGATTCCTTGAAACGGATGATATCGGTCGGCGCGCAGCCGAGGTGGTCAATCAGCGTTCCCAGGGTTTCGACACTTGGGGGTACTTTTAGATACTCCACAATGTTAGGGCTTTGGCCTGCCGCCTCAATCAACGAAAGGGTTTGGCGGCTCTTTGAACAACGCGGATTGTGATAAATGGTGATGTCTGACATGTGCCGATTTTAACCCAGGCTTGCAGGTGACAAGACCGCGCTCGGCATGTTGAAATGGTGCGCTGCACCATCACTGCGAGCCGCCATGCCCAAAACCTCTGTCGAACCCCAAGACGCCCACCACGTCGTCATTGTTGGCGGTGGTTTCGGCGGCCTGTTCGCCGCCCGTCAACTGGGCGGCAGTGGCTATCGGGTGACGCTGCTCGACAAGCGCAATTTTCAATTGTTCCAACCGTTGCTCTATCAGGTCGCCACTGGCCTGCTGACCGTCGGCGACATTTCCACGCAGCAACGTGTGGTGCTACGCAAATGCAAGAACGTGCGCACGCTGCTGGCCACCGCCTACGACATTGACCCGGACGCGCAGACCGTGTCGTACGAAGGCGGCACGATTGCCTATGACACACTGATTTGCGCAACTGGCGTCAAGCACCAGTATTTCGGCAACGATGGCTGGCGTGCCCATGCCCCGGGGCTTAAAACCGTGGAACATGCGCTGGAAATGCGCCACCGCATTTTCCAGGCCTTTGAAGACGCCGAGCGCCTGCCGCCCGGCCCCGAGCGCGATCAGTTGCTGACCTTCGTCGTTGTCGGCGCTGGCCCGACCGGCGTCGAACTGGCTGGCGCACTGGCCGACCTGTCGCAGCGCGTCATGGTTGGCGACTATCGCAACATCGACTCCCGCGACGCGAAAATCATCCTCGTCGAGGGCGCCGACAATGTGTTGCCAGTGTATCCCGAGAGCCTGCAGCGCGCGGCCAACAAAATGCTGGCGCAAAAGAACGTCGATGTACGCACGCAAGCCATGGTTGAGCACATCGAAGACGGCTCGGTGCGCATCAAACCCAAGGACGCCGATCCGGAAACGGTGTCGGCCAAAACGGTGCTGTGGGCCGCCGGCGTGCGGCCATCTGCCTTCGGCCGCCAACTGGCACAACGCACTGGCGCCGAGTGCGACCGCGCCGGCCGCATGCAAGTGCAGGCAGATTTATCGCTGCCCAGCCACCCCAACATTTTCGTCATCGGCGACCTGGCGCATGCCAACAAGCCCGACGGCACGCCATTGCCCGGCCTGGCGCCCGTGGCCATTCAGCAAGGCCGCTACGTGGCCAAGCTGCTGGTACGCCGCGCCAAAGGCAAGGCCGACAAGCCGTTCAAGTATTTCGACAAGGGCTCCATGGCCATCATCGGCCGCTACAAAGTCGTCGGCCAAGTGTTTGGCATGAAGGTCAAAGGCTTTTTTGCCTGGCTGGCCTGGTCCGGCGTGCACATCCTGTCGCTGATCGAACCGGCTCAGCGCATCACTGTGAGTGTGCAATGGATGTGGCGGCTGTTCGGGCGAAATTCCGACCGGCTGATTACGGGCAATCCGCCTAGCACTGCGGCGATTCAGCGGGCGCATGGGATTGAGGGGGACTGAGGCGAGACGTTTGTTCTGGTTAGCCTCGCCCACTCAAAACCGATCCTTGCGCCTCCGCACCTCCCCAAACACCTCATCCAGCGACGCCCCCACCCGATCAACATTCGCCTGAATCTCCGCGCTATCCGGCCGCATGAACGGGTTCGTCGCACGCTCACGCGCAATGGTCGTCGGAACTGTCGGTTTGTCTTCCGCTCGCAGCGCATCAACCTCAGCAGCGCGTGCCTGTAAGGCCTGGTTGCCCGGCTCCACACTCAAGGCAAAGCGCGCATTAGCCTGCGTGTATTCATGCGCGCAATAGATCACGGTGTCTTCCGGCCAGTCGCGCAAGCGGGCCAACGAGCCCCACATTTGCGCCGGCGTGCCCTCGAACAAGCGCCCGCAACCCATGGCAAACAGCGTGTCACCCACAAACGCCAGCCCGTCCTCCGCAAAGTAGTAAACAATATGGCCCAGGGTGTGGCCGGGCGTGTGCAGCACTTGCGCAACCGACTCGCCCAGCGCCCAGCTGTCGCCGTCGCTGAGCTCGACATCAATGCCCTTGATCTTGCGCCGCTCGTAGCTTGGCCCAACGACGGTGCAGCCGTACCGCGCCTTGAGCTGCGGGTTGCCATCCACGTGATCCCAATGGTGGTGGGTGTTGAGGATGACATCCAGATTCCAGCCGCGGGCATCGAGCTCACGCTCGATCATGTCAGGGTCGGGGCTATCGATGGCGGCGACGGTGCCAGTGGCGTGGTCACGCACCAAATAACCATAGTTGGAATTACTGGGGATGCACGGGAACTGAACAATCTCTAGCATGTGCGCCTCGCGCTGGTGACTACCGCCCACCTTACCGCCTCACCACCGCAGCTTGCAGCCATGATCACCTTCAATAACCTCACCTTGCGCCGCGGCCCCCGCGTGCTGTTGCAAGACGTCAACCTGTCGATTTTCGCCGGGCAGCGGGTGGGCATTGTCGGCCGCAATGGCACGGGCAAGTCCAGCTTGTTCGCACTGATGCTTGGCGAACTGGACGCCGATGCCGGCAGCGTGGATATCCCAGCCAACCTGGATGTTGCGGCCTCGCGCCAGCTCACGCCCAACCTGGATTGCAGCGCGCTGGACTACGTGATGGACGGCGATCCCGAGCTGCGCCGCACCCAGACCGAACTTGACGACCCGGCGACGATGGACGACTACGGCCGCCTGGCCGAGCTGCACGAAACCATGCACGCTATCGACGGCTACACGGCCCAGGCACGCGCTGCCAAGTTGCTCTATGGCTTGGGCTTTGCCGAGGCCGACAATGCCAGGCCTGTGCGCAGCTTTTCCGGTGGTTGGCGGGTGCGCATGAACCTGGCGCAGGCGCTGATGCGACGCTCCGACCTGCTGCTGCTCGACGAACCCACCAACCACTTGGACCTCGACGCCGTACTGTGGCTGCAGCAGTGGCTGGCAGCCTATCCCGGCACGGTGTTGGTGGTGTCGCACGACCGTGACTTTCTCGATGCAGTTTGCAGCCACACCGTGCACCTCGAGAACCAGACCGCCATCGCTTACACGGGCAACTATTCGGCCTTCGAAAAAATGCGCGCCGAGAAACTCAGCCAGCAGGCTGCGCAGCACGCCTCGCAGCAGCGGCGGGTGGCCGAATTGCAACGCTTTGTCGATCGCTTCAAGGCCAAGGCCACCAAGGCGCGGCAGGCGCAAAGCCGCGTAAAAATGATCGAGCGCATGCAACAGGTCGATGCCGTGCATGCCGAGTCGCCGTTTCGCTTTCAGTTTATTGAGCCACCCAAGCTGCCTGACCCGCTGGTCACGCTGGATGGCATCAACGCTGGCTATGGCGACACCGTGGTGCTGCGCGATGTGCAGCGGCGGCTGGAACCCGGCGATCGCATCGGCTTGTTGGGCCGTAATGGCGCCGGCAAGACCACGCTAGTGCGCAGCCTGGCCGGCGAACTTGCGCCGCTCAGTGGCGAACGCAAACCACACCCCGACTTGCGCATCGGCTACTTTGCTCAGCACCAGATCGAGCAACTCGACTCACAAGCCAGCCCGCTATTGCACCTGCAGCGCCTGGAAAAACAGCGCATCGCACAAGGTGGCGGCATGGGCGGCGGGCACGCAGCCACTGACCAAGCCATCCGCACATTCCTCGGCGGTTTCAACTTTGTCGGCGACCGCGTTTTTGAATCAGTGGCGCCGTTTTCCGGCGGTGAGAAGGCCCGCTTGGCGCTGGCCATGGTCACCTGGCAAAAACCCAATGTGCTGCTGCTCGACGAGCCCACCAACCACCTCGACCTGGACATGCGCCACGCGTTGGAGCGTGCGCTGACGGACTTCGCTGGTGCGGTGCTCATCGTCTCGCACGATCGGCATTTACTGGGCGCAGCCTGTGACCAGTTGTGGCTGATACGCCAGGGCCAGTGCGACGACTTTGATGGCGACCT
This sequence comes from bacterium, assembly GCA_018222345.1. Lineage (GTDB taxonomy): Bacteria > Pseudomonadota > Gammaproteobacteria > Nevskiales > OUC007 > JAAFAL01. The sequence continues at coordinate 5,627 of JAAFAL010000076.1, read as the reverse complement.
GGAAGACTATGCCCGCTGGGTCAAATCGGCTGACTCCGCCAAACCCGCAAGCAAACCCGCAGCAGATAAGCCGGCTGGCGCGCCGAAAACACAACGCAAAACCGCGGCGTTGAGCCGCGCCCAGCAAAAGCCGCTGCGCGATGCCATCCGCGAGAGCGAAAAAAAGATGACTCGCTTGGAACGCAAAATTGCCGAATTGGATGCGCAGTTAGCCGACCCCGCGCTTTATCAGGCCGATAGTTTCAAGGCGGCAGAACTCGCCAAACAACAAGGCGACCTGCGCAGTGCACTGGAAACTGCCGAGGCAGCCTGGATGGCCGCCAGCGAGCAGCTAGAGGCCGCGTCATGACGTCGCAACAACGCCAAACCCTGCGCGAGCGTTGCCAGGCCATGATTGCCGAGCTGCAGGCCGACGAGAGTGGCCGCACCGACGCGACCGAAACCGTCGAGCTGGATCAAACCCGCGTCGGCCGGCTGTCGCGCATGGATGCACTGCAGGGCCAAGCCATGGCCAAGGCGACTGCGCAGCGTGCTGAGCAACACTTGCAACGCCTGCAAGCTGTGCTGGGCCGTATTGATGAAGCTGATTTCGGCCGCTGCCGCGACTGCGACGAGCCGATTGCACAGGCCCGCCTGCTGGCCAACCCCGCCGTGCTGCGCTGCGTGGCCTGCGCATCCGCGCGAGAATAGCGCCATGGCAGCACAAACCTTCTACTGGCACGACTTTGAGACCTTCGGCGTCAACCCGCGCCTGGATCGGCCGTCGCAGTTCGCGGGCCAGCGCACCGACGCGCAGCTCAACCTCATCGGCGAGCCGCTGACGCTGTACTGTCAACCCACAGAAGACGTGCTGCCGCACCCCGAGGCTTGCCTGCTCACAGGCATCACGCCGCAACTAGCGGCCGACCGTGGTGTGCCGGAGCCGGAATTCGTCGCCCAGATCATCAACGAACTCGGCCAGCCCGGCACCTGCGGCGTGGGCTACAACAGCCTGCGGTTTGATGACGAGGTCACGCGGCACGCAGCTTGGCGCAACTTCATCGACCCCTACGCGCGCGAGTGGCGCGATGGTTGCTCGCGCTGGGACATCATCGACATGGTGCGGCTGACCTACGCGCTGCGCCCCGATGGCATCCAATGGCCGCTGCGCGAAGACGGCCTGCCCAGCTTTCGGTTGGAGGACTTGGCCGAGGCCAACGACCTGAGCAAGGCCCGCGCCCACGATGCGCTATCCGATGTACACACAACAATCGATTTGGCCAAGCTGATCCGCGACCGCCAACCCAAGCTGTTCGACTACGTGGTGCAAAACCGCGACAAGCGCTCGGCCACCAGCATGATCGACTTGCGCGAGCACGCGCCGGTGCTGCATGTGTCGGAAAAATTCGGTGCCCAACACGGCTGCATCAGCCTAGTCATGCCGCTGGCCGCCGACCCGGTCAACGACAAGAAGATTGCTTGCTACGACCTGCGCCACGCACCGGATGACTTGATCGACCTGCCGGCCGAGGACATCCACGAGCGGCTGTTCACGCCGCGCGCCGAGCTTCCCGAAGGCGTTGAGCGCATTGCCATCAAGCACGTACACCTCAACAAGTGCCCGGTGCTGGTGCCGGTCAAAACTATTAGCGACGCGCAGGCCGAGCGGGTTGAATTGGACTTGGCCCGATGCCGCAAACATTGGAAGCAAATCCACGACGCGCTACCGCAGGTACAGGCCAAGCTAGCCGCCGTGGCACTGATGAGCGACTTCGAGCCGCACTCCGACGCCGAGCAGGACTTGTACGGCGGCTTTGTCGGCGACGCTGACCGGCGCTTGTGCAACCGTGTGCTGGCCATGGCACCGGCTGAATTCGATGGCCTGGACCTGCCGTTTGAAGACAAGCGCCTACACGAACTGCTGTTCCGCTTCCGCGCCCGCCACCACCCGGAATCGCTGAACGAGGCGGAGCGCGAAGAATGGCAGAACTGGCGCAACAATCGCCTCGAATTCGCGCCGGATGGCGGCCTGACGCTGGATGAGTTCGATGCAGCGGTGGCAACGTTGAAACAACGCGCATCGGGTGATGCCGATGCGCAGACACTATTGGCTGACCTGGCCGCCTGGGGCGAGCGGCTGCGGGCCAGCTTATGAAGCGCCGCAACCCCTCACCCGAAATCGCTGCGCGGTTTCGACCTCTCCCCACGGGAGAGGTGAAGACGCCCCATAGACAGCGCGAAGCACAGCTTCCCTTCTCCCTCTGGGAGAAGGTGGCGCGAAGCGCCGGATGAGGGCCAGCGATTAATGCAAACAATCGATGTCATTGCGAGGCGCGAAGCGCCGCGGCAATCTCATTGGGCGGCGCCTTCGCTGGGTGCTTGCCACGCGCCTGCGGCGCTCGCAATGACAGCGTAGTTGATGGCTGAATTCGTGCTTTTGTTCGGCGCCCTGGCACTAGGCTCGGCATCCGCCCGCTTAGGCTGGATGCCCGACGACAGCCCCAAAGTGCTCAATGCCTGGGTCATCCGCATTGCCCTGCCTGCGCTGGTGCTGGTGGAAATACCGAAGATTCAACTGGCGCCAGAGCTGGCCTTTGCCATGGCTGGCCCGTGGATCGTCGCCCTGGGCGCCGTGGCAGTGTTCATCCCGCTGGGCAAACTGCTGAACTGGTCACGCCAACGCACTGGCGCGATCATCCTCACCTGCGGCCTGGGCAACACGGCCTTCATGGGCCTGCCCATGGTCGAGGCGCTGGCAGGCGAAGCCGCTGTTGGCACGGCCGTGATTGTTGATCAGCTCGGTTCGTTTTTCGCGCTGTCACTGGTCGGCGTCGTAGTTGCGGCCAGTTTTTCAGGCGGATCGCTACTCCCGCGCGACATCGTCCGCCGCATCGTGCTGTTCCCGCCATTCATGGCTTTGGTTGCGGCCTTTGTTGTTGGCGGCTTGGGCGGCTGGCCAAACTGGGTCGAGCAGCCGCTGGCCGTGTTTGGCGCCACGCTCACGCCCACCGCCCTGTTCGCCGTTGGCTTTCAGCTACGCGTCGGCCACGCTTGGGCCTACCGCGGTGTCATCGCCATTGGCTTGACGTGGAAACTACTGCTGGCACCGCTGGTGGTGTTGGGCACTGGGGTGATGCTGGGGCTGAGTGGTCAGCTACTACACGTCACGGTGCTGCAATGCGCCATGGCGCCCATGATCACCGCCGGCATCCTCGCCGCCGACTCACGCCTTGAGCCGCCGCTGGCAGCCAGCATGGTTGGCGTTGGCATTGCGCTGTCGTTTGCCAGCGTGCCGCTGTGGTGGGCGGTACTGGCCTGATGCCAGCTCGCAGCTGACCCTACTCGCCGCAGTTTGGGCAGACGTTGCGCGATGTCATATCACCAAACGTTTCCTGGTCCAACGCTTTGGCCGCTTCCAGTTCGGCCACGGTTGAGCAATAAACGTTGGGGATCTTGGTGCCCAACGGCCGGTTATGGCGGCATACGACACGCGAATCGTCGGTGATTTCAAGGTCGGGGTCGCCATCCATCAGCATTTGCACGCCGTCGGAGTACTCGATAGCCATACGCGACGGCTCGTAATTCGGGCCGGCGCACGCGACGATGCCAAATAAGGGCAGCATGAGCACTACAAGCGCAGAAGAAAATTTGAATTTCATGGGCGACAAATTTGCTAACACGGTTTTGCTAGCGTACCTCAATCTGCCACCGAATCCCGCGGGAAGTTCCGCCCACTGCTGCGCGATGGCCACCTCAAGCTGCCAAGGCTGAACCAATCATTGTCAACGCTCGCTTGACGCCTCAGCGCCAGTCGCCTGCTCTAGCGGCTCGCGCTCTGCCTCATCGGTGAGCGTTTCGGCCAGTTCGGCCAGCACCGGCGTCGTTGCGCCTACACGTGCGACATAGGGTTCGGTGTGCCGGGCCTCGCTACGGCGGCCGGCCCGCACGACGGCGTATAGCAGCATGGCGAACAAAACCACGGCACAAAACCAGAACAAGCCGGCATTGCCGAGCCAGTGCATGCCCACCGCGGCGCCGACTGGCCCGACACAGGTACCAATACCGTAGCTCAGCAGCATGGCGGTGGCCGCTGGCAGCAATTGCTCGCTACGCAGGCGGCTGTTTACATCCGCCACGCACAACGGATAAATCGTAGAAGTGGCGCCTAAAAACACGCCGGCGAGCACATTGGCAACCCAGCCGCCTTGCTCGACCACCGCTGCTGCAACCGCGGCTGCGGCAGTCGCAATCGCCAAGCTCGCCATCAGCAGGCGTTCGCGCGGATAACGGTCAGACAACCACCCCGCAGGCCACTGCAAAATCATGGCACCAAAAATACCGCTGGCCATGAACACCGCCAGGCCATCGGCATCCAGCCCAAGCTGCCAAGCAAACACTGGCCCAAGGTTGAAAAATGCGCTGGCGGCCACGCCCCCGACAAAGCCGCCTGCCACACCCAACGGCGCCAAGCGCAGCAAGTGGTGTAGCGGCATGCGTTGCGGCTGCATCGGCGCCGGCGCTTCGGACGTGCCGGATGCCAGCGGCACCAGCGACAGGACGATGAGCATGGCGGCGATGGAGAAGGGGACAAAGCCAGTGACACCAGTCACGCCAAGCATTAACTGGCCGCCAGTCGCAGCCAGGTAATAAAAGAACACGTAGGCGCCAAACAGTTGGCCACGCGTCGCGTTGGTTGACCGCGCGGCAATCCAGCTTTCAACAACCGTCAGTTGCCCGGCCACGGTGATACCGCCGGCAAAGCGCAGCAATGCCCAAAACCACGGCGATTCCCATAACGGGTATGCCAGCGCAATCACGCAATTGAACGCGGCAAACGAGGCAAACGCCCGAATATGCCCAATGCGGCGCACGCTGCGCGCAGAAAACAAGGTACCAAGCACAAAACCCAGCGAGTGCATGGCCAGCACCAAGCCCACTTGCGTGGGATCGATGGCCATGAGGTTGAGCCGCACGGCGGCAACGGCGCTCAGATAGACATTGCCAGTCGTCACCAGTGGCAAAGTCACCAGCAGCGTTGCAATGACGAACAGTGGGCTGGGCAACCGCGGGCCGGCCACCGGATGGGTAGATCGCATGGTGCGAGAAGTGTGACGGTAAGCGGCGCAGTCTATGCGTGCAGCAACACCTGCAGCAAACTGATGCCCGACCATAGGCCGGCGGCAAAGTTGAGCACCATGCCAATGTCCAGGCGGCGCAATACAGCTTTTTCGCTCATGGCAGCGATCAGGAACGGCTGGCCGTCTTTGGGCTGGGCGATACAGTGCGTGATGTTGTCGGTTTCTTCCGGCGCCGGCGGCGGGCCAGCTTCTGCTACCGCAGCCTCGAAAGCGGCAGTGCGCACGACCTCCCATTGCTCACCCGTGAGATGCTCGCCTTCAAAACCGAAACGCTTGCGCAAGTCGTCGGGCTCACGCTTCCAGGCCACCAGCAATTCGGCCATGCGCCCCTGAATCGCGGCCTGGCGCATCGAGGCCAAGTCGTGCCGACGGGTCTGCAGGCTTCCCAGCACAAACAGGTCTTGGCCCGCCTGGATCATGTCCTCGCGGTAGCCAACGCCGTAGCGTGTATAGCTTGGCAAAACACATGCGCCGAAAGGGTCGAGGAACACATCACCCTGAGAGATATGC
>JAAFAL010000075.1 GCA_018222345.1 bacterium | reverse complement strand
GCCATGCCTGGCCCGGTATGGTGGGTGCAGCAGTGTGTGGCGCCGTCAGATCCTGTGGCGCTGTGGGCGGCCTGCGAACAATTTGCACAACAGGTTTATGCCACTGCACCGTCGTTGTTGGATCAGCTTATCGCTGCGGGGTTGGCGCGCCGCCTGGCGCAGCCCGATTCGATGGCGGCACTGCAATGGCAGGCCGCGCACGATGAACTCATGGCCTTGCATCAACGCTTCGCGCAGTCACGATGCGTTTTTGACGACCCCAACGTCGCAAATGAATTTTTGCAGAACCGAATCAATGCCGGTGAGCGCTACGCAATCGAATCGCTGCTGGAGTTGGAACCTGAATGCTAGCGAGTCCCTCATCCGCCCCTTCGGGGCACCTTCTCCCACCCCCATCCGCCCCTTCGGGGCACCTTCCCCCGCAAGCGGGAGAAGGGAAGTTGTGCCGTGCACTGATTATGGGGAGAAGGAAGAGCCACCTCTCCCTGTGGGAGAGGTCGAAATCGCGCCGCGATTTCGGGTGAGGGGGCTGCAAATCGAAGGTGCCGGTTCAACGCTGCGTCACGCATCCAGGTTTGGGATCAGCAGCGACTCCAGCCGCGCAATCTGGTCCTTGGTACATAGTTTCTTTTTCTTCAGCCGGCGCAGTTCCAGTTGATTGGAATACGGCTGCGTGGCCTCCAGCTCCAGAATCTGCGCATCAACTTGCCTGTGTTCGGCCCGCAGGTCGAGCAGCTTGGCGTTGATTTCTAGGCGCGAGTGCGTCATTGGACAGCCTTGTCGGACTACGCAAACTCTAGCGTGCTCAAGCAGCCTTGTCTTGCGTCGTTAGCATCGGGCGCAGGAACTGTCCCGTGTGGCTGCCGGCGTTTCCAGCCACGGTCTCAGGCGTGCCCTCGGCCACGATCATGCCGCCGCCGTCGCCGCCTTCGGGGCCCATGTCGATCAGCCAGTCGGCAGTTTTGATGACGTCGAGGTTGTGCTCGATGACGATGACGGTGTTGCCGGCATCCCTCAATCGAGTCAGCACGGCCAGTAATTGTGCGATGTCGTGAAAGTGCAGGCCGGTGGTTGGCTCGTCGAGGATATACAGCGTCTTGCCGGTGTCGCGCTTGGATAGTTCGCGTGCCAGCTTGACGCGTTGTGCTTCGCCGCCGGACAGCGTGGTGGCGTTCTGGCCGAGGGTGATGTAGCTGAGGCCGACCTCCATCAGGGTGTCGAGTTTGCGTTTGAGCGTGGGCACGGCGGCGAAGAACTCGGTGGCATCTTCAACCGTCATGTCCAGCACCTCGGCAATGGTTTTGCCTTTGTAGCGCACGTCCAAGGTTTCGCGGTTGTAGCGTGCGCCGGCGCAGGTGTCGCAGGGCACGTAGATGTCGGGCAAAAAGTGCATCTCCACTTTCAGCACGCCATCGCCCTGGCAAGCCTCGCAGCGGCCACCCTTCACGTTGAACGAAAAACGGCCCGGTTTGTAACCACGCTCGCGGCTGGTGGGCACTTGCGAGAATAGGTCACGGATGGGCGTGAACAGACCCGTGTAGGTCGCGGGGTTGCTGCGCGGTGTGCGGCCGATGGGGCTTTGGTCGATGTCGATGACCTTGTCGAGCTGGTCCAGCCCATGAAGTGATTCGAACGGTGCATGGTGGTGGCTGGCACGATTGAGTTCGCGCGCAGTGACCTTGTACAGCGTCTCATTCACCAGCGTGGACTTGCCGCTGCCCGACACGCCAGTCACGCAGGTCATCAGGCCCAAGGGGAATTTGGCAGTGACGTTTTTGAGGTTGTTGCCGGTGGCGCCGGCTAGCGTCAGCCAACCATCTTTCTTGCGTGCTTTGTGTCGCGCTTCGGGCACGCCCAGTGTTTGCTTGCCGGATAGATATTTGCCGGTCAGTGATTCCTCGCTTGCAATCACGTCATTGACCGAGCCTTGCGCCACGATGCGCCCGCCATGCACGCCAGCGCGCGGGCCGATGTCGATCACATAGTCGGCCTGGCGGATGGCGTCCTCGTCGTGTTCGACAACCAGCACGGTGTTGCCCAGGTCGCGCAGCCGGAACAGGGTATTCAGCAGGCGCTGATTGTCGCGTTGATGCAGGCCGATGCTGGGTTCGTCCAGCACATACATCACGCCCACCAGCCCGGCGCCAATCTGGCTGGCCAAGCGGATGCGCTGCGCTTCGCCGCCGCTGAGTGTGTCGGCACTGCGGGCGAGTTGCAGGTAGTCCAGGCCGACATCCACGAGGAAAGTCAGCCGCTGGGCAATCTCCTTGATGATGCGCTTGGCGATTTCGCCGCGGTGGCCGGGCAGGGAAAAGTCGGCAAAGTATTCCTGCGCCACGCGGATCGACCAGCCGGTCACCTCGGGCAGTGGCTTGCCGGCCACCAGCACGTGGCGCGCAGCTGTATTCAGGCGGTCGCCATTGCAGGTAGGGCAACGCTGGTTGCTAAGGAACTTGGCCAGCTCCTCGCGCACCGCCATACTGTCGGTCTCGCGGTAGCGGCGCTCCATATTGCGCAGGATGCCCTCGAAGCGGTGTTTTCGGGTGCGCGTGCGGCCGCCGTCCATGGGGTAGGTGAAGGTGATCACCTCTTTGCCCGAGCCGTACAGCGCGATGTCGCGTATCTCCTGCGGCAGGTCCTTGAACGGCGTTTCCAGGTCGAAGTCGTAATGCTTGGCCAGCGACTGGATCAGGGCGAAAAAATAATAGTTGCGCTTGTCCCAGCCGCGGATGGCGCCTTCGCCCAAGCCAACGTCGGGGTGTGCCACGACACGGTCGGCATCGAACACCTGTTGCGTGCCCAGGCCATCACAGGTGGCGCAGGCACCGGTGGGGTTATTGAACGAGAACAGCCGCGGCTCCAGTTCGCCAATCGACCAACCGCAGACCTTGCAGGCGTAGCGCGCGGAGAAGGTGATTTCATCACCGTCGCGCTTGTACGGCGCCAGGATTGCCAGGCCGTCGGACATGTTCAGCGCGGTTTCGAAACTCTCCGCCAAGCGCTGCTTGAGGTCGTCGCGGATCTTCACCCGGTCCACCACCGCCTCGATGGTGTGTTTGGTTTTCTTGTTCAGTTCGGGCGCTTCGTCCAGCTCGACAACTTTGCCGTCGATGCGGGCGCGTACAAAGCCTTGCGCCTGCAGATTTTCGAGCACGCCCTTGTGCTCGCCCTTGCGCTCGCGCACCACTGGCGCCAGCAGCATCCAGGCCGATTCGGCTTCTTGCTCCAGCGTGCGGTCAACCATTTCCGACACGGTTTGGGCAATCAGCTCGCCGCCGTGATCCGGGCAACTGGGGATGCCGGTGCGCGCGTAGAGCAGGCGCATGTAATCGTAGATTTCGGTGACCGTACCGACGGTGGAGCGTGGATTGTGGCTGGTCGATTTCTGTTCGATGGAGATGGCTGGCGACAGGCCCTCGATGCTATCGACATCGGGCTTTTCCATCATCGACAGGAATTGCCGCGCGTAGGCGCTGAGCGACTCCACATAGCGGCGCTGACCCTCGGCGTAAATGGTGTCGAACGCCAGTGACGATTTTCCCGAGCCGGACAGGCCGGTATTGACGATGAGCTTGTCGCGCGGCAGCGTCAGGTCAACGTTTTGCAGGTTGTGCGTGCGGGCACCACGGATGGTGATTTCTTGCATGGTTGGGGGCAGGCCAAGAAGGTGGTCGGGGCAGCCGACAAGGATAGCATCGCCGTAATTCTTGGCGGGCCATGCCAAAGTCTGTCATTGCGAGCGGCGCAGCCGCGCGGCAATCTCGCCACGAAACCGCCACCCAGTGAGATTGCCGCGGCCCTTCGGGCCTCGCAATGACAGCCTGATTGCGACAGGGTGCCTGCGATGGATACGGCTACAGCGCCGCGGGTCCTACAACTTCGTGCGCAACCTAGCGCCGGTCATCAAATGGCAGGTCCAGGAACGGGAAAATGCTGTTCGAGTGTGCGCCGTCGCCGTCAGCGGGTAGCCCGTCATCGACACCGAATGTTTGCCCAGTGACAAGTGCAGAAAAACTCACATCAATCGTATCGTGCAGCGGCGTTCTGCCCCCGCAGTCGTTGTTACTGGCACCCACGAAGTCGAGTTCGACGCCCAGATATTGCTCGCAAACGCCTGAGTCGGTGTTGAGATACAACTCGTCATTAGCCAGCACCAGAGCCAACGTGCCGTTGCGGTGCTCAGCAGCCGTGTCGCCCGCCAGCAATTGGTTGCCACACACTTGGTCAACACCGTCGAAGATGGCAAGAACATCGCGGAACTGGGGCGCAAAACGTCCGGTGGCACCGCGCACATCGTCGTCGGCGTCGTATGCGTTTACGTTGTCATTATGGCGCGCGAGCTCGGCGGGCACAGTTTCCCGGAAGAAGGGGTCGGTGACGGCAGTATTGATTGCCGCGCGGCCCATGCGTTCGATTTGAGGGCCCAACACAACTCCATTGTTGGTCGCCTGCGGGGCTGCGTCGTTATCGGAGCAAGCCGTCAACCCAGCTGGCATGCAAGCCAAAAAGACGACTGCGCGGGTCAGCATGTGTTTGCTCATTGTGCCGCCTCCGGACGCGCATGCGTCGAGCCCGAAACAGCCACCACCGGGCCGCCCGCTGTTAGCAGGGTTTTGTCGATGCTCAGGGTCAACGCAAGGATATTGAAGCCGGCGAAATTATCGACGGCAGCGCTGCCGTCTGGCTCCGTGCGCAATTGTTGTTGCAGCGCTTGTGCCGTGGCGTCATCAAGGGCAGGGCAGCCAGATTCGTCGAAATCCAGGCTTGGCGCGGCTGCCGTGACCAGCCGCGCTGTTTCGCGAAACCCTGAGCCATTGAAGTAGAACGGGTCGTTTCGGGTGCCGGCGAACACGCGGATGCGGCCGTCGTCAGACACCAAGCCAGCCGGGTCGCTGGCGTCACCTTGGATGAACGTGCCACCAATATTGCAGGTGACCTGCTGGTCGGCGTCGAAGGTGCACACCACAAGTGTCTCGCTGGCGGCTTGCCCGGCAAACGAAAACCGCGGCAGGCTACGGGTGCGAAAAACGTATTGCACCGCATCGGAAAACTGTGCGTCGGCAGCGACATCGCGCCCGATACCCATCAGTAGGTTGACGCGTGTGGCATCCGGCGACATCCAGGCGAAGACATCGGTGATGTCGGCCAGCGGGTCGGCTGATGCGCGGGGGCTGTCGGTATGGTCGGCAGCCCGGGCCATGCCCACAACCCAAAGCATAGCGAGGGCAGGCAGGGCGCATGAGATCAATGTGCTGGTGCGTCGCATTAGAACTCCTGCAGACCAACAAGCGAAAAAACCTGAGGTCATTCACTTCGAGTCAATAGACGCTAACCGCCTGAGCGAGTCACCGCAAGCCCGATCGTCTGATTGTTAGACGCGTTGTGATGCCCGCGCAGCCAGACAACTACGGCGCACCGATAGCCAGCCGCTGCAAGGAGAGCACCTCCGTGTTTGTTGGCCGGCCACACCAAGACCTGTCATTGCGAGGGAGCGTAGCGACCGCGGCAATCTCTCCAACGAAGCTGCCGCCCAATGAGATTGCCGCGGCGCTTCGCGCCTCGCAATGACAGTCCCCCTGAGTGAGGGGGACGGTGAGCGCAGCGAGCAGGGGGTGTGGAAGCGAAACCGGTAAGGCTTTGCGCAGCAAAGCCCCGAGCGGCACGCCCGCGAGGGTTGCCGCGCGTCTTCGCCGCTCGCAATGACAGCCTGATTGAGACATGGTGCCTGCTATGGAAACACTCACTTACGAAACCGACGGTCGCATCGCCCGCATAACCCTGAACCGCCCCGAACGCGGCAATGGCATTACTCAAACCATGCCGCAAGAACTGGCCCAATGCGTGGAGCGCGCCGACCTCGACCCCAATATTCATGTCATTGCTCTGGCCGGCAACGGCACCGGGTTTTGTGGTGGTTACGACCTGCTGGCCAGCGCCGAGAACATGAGCAAGGGTGAATATGGGCAAACCGATGCGCCCCCAGGCTCGCCGATCGACCCCGCGGTGATCGCCGCCAACCACGCGCCCGACGCACAGTGGGATCCGATGACCGACTATCAGATGATGTCGCGCAACTTGCGCGGTTTCATGAGCCTGTTCCGCGGCGACAAACCTGTCGTGTGCAAAGTTCATGGCTATTGCGTAGCCGGCGGCACTGACATGGCGCTGTGCAGCGATTTGTTGGTCATCGCTGACAACGCAAAGATCGGCTACCCGCCGGCGCGGGTGTGGGGCGTGCCCACATCAATGCTGTGGGCGCACCGCATGGGTATCGAAAAAGCCAAGCGCCTGTTGCTCACCGGCGACTGCCTGACCGGGCGCGAGGCCGTCGATTGGGGTTTGGCGATCGAGTCAGCGCCGGCCGAGCAATTAGATGACCGCTTCGAAGCCTTGTTGGGCCGGATTTCCAGGCTACCGATCAATCAATTGGTGATGCACAAAAAGTTGATCAATCAAACCGTGCAGGGCTTGGATGCCACCCAGATCATGGGCGTGGTTTTCGACGGCATTGCCCGCCACACCCCCGAGGGCCATGCTTTCGCTGGGCAAGCGGCGCGCGATGGTTTCATGCAGGCTGTGCGCGAGCGCGACGAGCCGTTTGATGATTTCGGAACGGATAATTTTCACTCGGCGGGCCGGCATCGCTGAATCTCGCTATTGAAACCGCTACGCGCTTGCGGCCGTTGCCCGATCCAACATTTGCGCAATCCGGTCTCGCAGTTGCATGAATTCGGCCGTCCATTGGTGCCCACCCAGGGTTTGGTCTTCGAGCAATGTGCCCCGAACCGGTGCCGCAACGCTAGGCCCTGCCGGCGGCTGCCAATTGGACTGCTTGAGTCTCGCTTCTATGGCTAGGTCTAGACCGTCCTTTGCCCAGCCAGCGAGCTCCAGCAGTGCAGTTCGCTGCGCCGCGTCTTTGGCATGCGCCATTGCGCGTAGCGGTAGCGAATAAGCCAAGTAGGGGGCTTCGAAGGCATCGTGGGCCATAACTTCCTTGCGGATAATATCCAGCGCCTCGTCGCCACGACCCGAGCGGAAATAGTGTGCCGCCACCTGCAGTAGCGGGTAGCTGATGCCATAGCGGTCATCCGGGCGGATCGGAAACCGTTGGCGGTAGGCCGGGGCATGTTCTTTGACCACGGCATCATATTGCTCATAGGCGTTCACACGAATGATCAGTAGGCGCTGATTGGCGACTCGGGCGATGTCGGAGTCGCCGCTGGCGGCCTGCGTGAAGGCTTCGAATGCTGCATCCGGGCGAAAGTCAAGAAACGCGATTTCGCCTTGATAAAACTTCTCGGAGGCCGATTCCACCGTGGCGTCGATGCGTCGCACATACGGCCCGGTGATGCTGCGCCGGGGTGCGTCGGCTTGCTGATCCAGTGCGCGATTGATCAGCAATGTTGCCTCGCTGGGCAGCAGTGCGGGCAGTTGTTGGGCTGTGTTCGCGCAGCCGCCGACCAGCAGGCAGGGCAACAATAAAGCACGGGTGAATGTTGCAACTTGCATTGTGTTTGTCTCAGTCACTTGGCCTTGCATAGTCACGCGACGCGGAACCTGAGCCTAGTGAAAAACTCTGAATTACTATGAATTGCGGCGGATAAGGGTATCGGCGATGAATGATCGAAATACAGGCGGCTATCGATTCGGCGACTGGGTGTTCGATTTGCAGCGTGGGGCGCTTATTGCCGGCTCCGGCAGCGCACGCCCCGAGTCACTGGACAGCCGTCTTGTTGCCGTGCTGAATTGCCTGCTCACCCATCCTGGGCAGATACTTAGCCACGCTGAGTTGTTGGCGTTGGCCTGGCCGGACCGGGTGGTGACACGCGATTCCTTGACCACCGCCATCCATCAGTTGCGCCAGCGGCTAGGAGATTCTGCAGACCGCCCCGTTTACATCCGCACCGAAGCGCGTCGCGGCTATCGCTGGATTTGTCCGGTTGAACGGCTTCGACCAGCGCGGCAGCGCTGGATGCCTAGGCTTGCCGCTGGCATAGCGGCAGGGTTTTTAGTTGTAGCGATAGCCGGTGTGACGGTGGCAAAGTCGCTGGCGCCACAACCCATAACCATGCTCCCAGCCATTGTTGGCGCTGACAACGCGGTGGAGCAACCCTTGCGCGATGGTTTGCATGCCGTCGTCCTAGATCACTTGATCAGCCAGTTCCCTGGTCGGGTTCAAGTAGATTCCGAGCCCTTAACGCGTGGTCTGGTGATCGAAACCCACTGGGCGCACTGTGATCGGAACGGCCCGGTATTGCTGGCGCGAATTCGGCAGTCCGATGGCCAAAAATACTTGTGGTCGGCGGCCTATCCGGTGAACCTCAGCCCACAGACGCCGAGCCTTGCTCGGCGCCTGGCATCCGATGTGATCTCGGCGCTGGATCGGTTGTCTTGATCCGCCGCTCAGTTCTCGAAGCTCAGAACCACAATCCGTGTATCGCCACCGGGCTCGACTTCCTGGAAGGTCACGTAGGGCCGGCCTAGGGTGTCAACTGCCAAATCCGGCGCCGTGGCAGCCATATCAGGGTCGCAGTTGAGGATGCCTTCGAGCGGTGTCCAAACGTTGCCGCCCATCGGCGCAGCTAGGCGTTTGACGTAAACGCCGGTGCGGCCGTTGTCGGGCGTGATCTCGGACCACGCCACGGTGTAGCGGCCGAGTACATCGACGGTGATGGCGGGGTCTGCCGCCGTGCCGTTGGCTGCAACATTGAGCGCGCCATCGGCGGCGGTGTCTGCCAGCAGGTTCCACATGTTGGTAGCGGGGTCGTAGCGCTTGACGAACAAGCGGCCGCCTTCGACGAAAGCGGTGACAGGCCGCGGGTCGGTGGGCGACTCGCCAATCAGGATGGCAGTTGCAGCATTGGGGATGGAGATGGCCGGTGTGACCGCAGAGGTCGTCGGCGACTCATTCAATATACTGCCCAGTTGCGCGCAATTGGCGGCGGTACCGTCGCTGGCGTTGTCGCAGCGGCGCACCACAATCTGGCTGATGCCGGCGGTTGTTTCGGCCCAGGCGATGGTGTTGCGGCCAAATACGTTGGTGCCACCACCGGGGATGTCGTCCGAAGTCACCGCCGGGCTCATGGCGGTGTTTGCAGCGACGATGTCTAGCGGTGCATCCAACTGCGCCCAAGCGCCGGGCGTGTTGGGCAAGAACCCATCGTTGAACGCCAGCAGCACATCATTGTTGGCAGCCACGGCGTTCGATGTCCACACCAGCAAGGGTGAGCCGGTGATCGCGTCCAGCGTGACGGCCGGGTCGGTGGCCGACACGCTGTTCGGCGTGCCAGACACGTCTGCCCAAGCGCCGCTCAAGTCATTGCGCACCTCGGTGACGATGTTGTTGCCCTCGTCCCAGGTGGCAAGAATGGTGGTCGGAAGCACCAGCGAGGACACCAGCTCAGGCCGGGCGGCGTCGCCGATATCGTTCAGTGCGCCATTGACGCCACTGCCGTCCAGGCGGCTGAATGTGCGGCCTAGCGGCGCGGTTTGGAACACGAACAAATCGCCAGCGCTGCCGCCATTGGCGGTGTTGTCTTCGACAAAGGCAACGTTGACGCGCATTGCCGTATCCACAGCGATGCTGGGTTCACGGGCATTGCTCAGTGCGGGGTCATCCACCAGGTCGAACTTGTCGAAGCCGCACTGTGCTTGGCCGCCGGGGCAGGCGACATCGATAGTGATGGTGGCGGTGTTGGAGCCACCATTGTCGTCGCTCACCTGTACATCGAAGGTGGTCTGACCGTTGAAATCGCGGGCCGGGGCAAAGATGAAATCGCCAGTGTTGATATCAAGTGCTTCAATCTCGCCATCGACCGGGCCACTGCCGGCGACGATGGTGAATGTGAGCGGGTCGCCGTCGTCGTCGGTGGCAACGATGATCTCGCTCAGGCGCGTGTCTTCATTGGTGGTGAAGGTCTGATCGGCAATGGCGGGAGCCGTGTTGGCACCGCCACCACCACCGCCTCCCCCGCCCCCTCCACCGCTAGCAGTGGCAGGGAAGTCGGAATCACAGGCAGCCAGGGCAAGCGTTGCGAGCAATGCGATTGATGCGTTTTTGATTGTGCGGGGCATGGGGGCGCTCCAGGTCTAGGGTGTGCTGGGGTTCAGCACCTGAAACTCCACCCGCCGGTTATTTTGTCGTCCGGCTTCGGTGGCATTGGTGTCGATGGGTTTTGTTTCGCCGAAACCGCGGCTACGCAGTTGCTCCGCCGGCACGCCTTTGCCGATCAGGTAGCGGCGTACCGATGCGGCACGCAAGCGCGAAAGGTTGAGGTTGTACGCATCACTGCCTAGCGAGTCGGTATGGCCGGCGATCAGCACGCGCATGTCGGGCTGGCCGATCATGGTGGCGGCCACTTGGTCGAGCGTGGTTTGCGAGTTCGGTGTCAGGCGAGCCTTGTCGAACTCGAATTCGACGCCTTCCAGCACTAGGGTTTGCGCTTCGCGCACGCAGCCGACTTCATCCACGGTCAGGCCGGGCAGCGTGCCGGGGCACTGATCGATGGCGTTGACCACGCCGTCCTTGTCGCAGTCGCCCTGGCAACTGTCGCAATCGTCGCAAGTAAATTGCTCGGAGCAGCCGCGGGCGTCAACCTCGGTGCCCGGAGGCGTGCCTGGGCAGGCATCGATCAGGTTGGACACACCGTCGCCGTCGTCATCGCGGGCGCAGCCGTCTTCATCCACCGGCGCGCCAGCGGGGGTGCCGGGGCATTTGTCTTTGTAATCGGCGACTGAATCGCCGTCGCTATCCAGCGCGCAACCATTGACATCCACCGGCACGCCTTCGGGCGTGTTCGGGCACTTGTCGCGTTCGTCACGCACGCCATCGCCGTCCAGGTCGCTGACACCAGCGGCAACAACGTCGCCCACCGCCAACTGCAAACCAATGCTGCCTTGCAGTTCGTCAAAGTCGTCTTCGGTGACGCCGGGCGTGGTCGCGGCTACGGCGTCGTCGCCGAACACGCGCAAATAGCGGCCCTCAATGCGCAGCCGCAGGCGGTGGCTACGGCCCAGCGGCAGCAGCACACCCAGGCCGACGTTGGCGTACGGCGCTTCGTCGCGCTCGCGCATCACGTCATCCAGGAAGATGCCCACGCCGCCAAGCAGGTAGGGCGCAACAATGTTGCTGGAAAAACTGTTTTTGCGCGGGGCGAACAGCACATCCGGCCCGATAGCGTAGTAAAAGTCATCCAGGTCGCTGTTGCTCTCGCGCTTGATATCGGCGCCAAAAACGCCCATTTCCAGCGACAGCCGTTCGCCTAGCGGCCAACCAAACAGCACATGCCCGCCAGCGCCAAAGTCGGCGTCGCGTGCATCATCGGGATCGGCATAGGTTGCAAGGCCACCCAGATAATTGTCACTGGGGATCGCGGTGCCGGGCAGCGTTGCCGCGGCAAGTGAGATCAGTGCAACAAACAAGCGTAAGCGCATGCGGGGCTCCAGGGGCTTAGCAAAATATTGACTACTAGATGGGAATTTAGCCCACTTTTTGCCGTTTAAATGTCAACGAAGTGTCAACAGCGCTGCTTTGAGGCCAAATTGTGTGGCTTAAGTCTCATTGCGTGGTGACTTGGCCGTGGCGATCAAAGAGTGTTGAAAACACATCGATGTGATGGGTTGACGATGAAGCTGTCGGTCACCGACTGCGCGCTAAGGAGTTGGTGGCCCGTCATGCCTTTGGCTTGGCGTGCTGGTGGTAACATCGCGCTCCTGATTTTCCCCGACTTTGCTTGATGTCTCGTACCGAGTGGCGCGCCATCGCCAGCCTGGCTCTGATCTACTGGCTGCGCATGCTTGGCCTGTTCATGATCTTGCCGGTGTTTTCGGCCAGTGCCGGGCAGTACGCTGGTGCGACGCCGGTGCTGATCGGCATTGCAGTAGGCATTTACGGCCTGACGCAAGCGATTCTGCAAGTGCCATTCGGCATGGCCTCGGATCGCCTGGGTCGCAAACCGGTGATTATTGTCGGCCTGCTGATTTTTGTCGCGGGCAGTGTTTTGGCCGCTTCGGCCGAGCAGATTGAATGGGTGATTGTCGGCCGTGCGCTGCAGGGTGCCGGCGCAATTTCTGCGGCTGTCACCGCGCTGCTTGCCGATCTCACGCGGCCTGAGTCGCGCACGCTGTCGATGGCGGTGCTGGGCATCTCGATTGGCGCGGCGTTCTTGTTGGCTTTGGTGACTGGCCCGCTGCTGTTGGCATGGTTGGGCCTGGACGGTGTGTTTTTGGCCGCCGCACTGCTGGGCGCCGTCGCCCTGCTGGCGCTGGCCTGGGTGCCGCGCCCACCGGTGGCAGTGGCACCTGCGCGCGGTGGCCTGCGGCGGGCCTTGGGGGCGCGGGGCTTGCGGCCCTTGTACGGCGGAATCTTTGTATTACACGCGGTGATGACGGCTGCATTTGTCGTCATCCCGCTGAGCCTACGCGACCAGTTTGATGTGCCGGCCGGCGCGCAATGGCGCGTGTTTGCGCCGGTCATGCTGTGCTCGGTGCTGCCTTTGCCGCTGCTCATTCGGTGGGCCGAGCGTGGCGGGCGGCAGTCGGTGGTGTTTGCCGGCTGTATTGCGCTGGCGGCGGGCGCATTGGTGTTAGCCGCCACGGCCGAATCGGTGTTGCTGCTCGGTGTCGCGCTGGCAGGATATTTTGCCGGCTTCAATTTCTTAGAGGCCACGCTGCCGTCATTGGTGTCCAAGGCCGCACCCGAGGCGATCCGCGGTGCGGCGCTGGGCGTGTATTCCAGCGCCCAATTCTTTGGTGCCTTTGTCGGTGGTGCAGCCGGCGGGCTGTTGCTGGGGCAGTGGGGCGCGGGCGCCACATTGCTGGCCAGTGCAGGTATGCTCGCGTGCTGGCTGGGCTTTGTGCGCCACACGCCGTGGGCAGTGGCGCGCGCGCGGCTCGCCAGCTAGGCTTTCAATTCAACGCGACTCAACGGATCGATACATATGGCACGCGGCATCAATAAAGTCATCTTGGTGGGCAACCTGGGGCAAGACCCCGAGACCCGTTACATGCCCAGTGGCGGCGCAGTCACCAATATCCGCATTGCCACCAGCGAAAGCTGGAAAGACAAGCAAACCGGCGAGGCCAAGGAGCGCACCGAGTGGCACACCGTGGTGTTCTTCGGCCGCTTGGCCGAAATTGCCGGTGAGTATCTGAAAAAAGGCCGGCAGGTTTACGTGGAAGGCAGCCTGCGCACCCGCAAGTGGCAGGGCAAGGACGGCCAAGACCGTTACAGCACCGAGGTTGTTGCCAGCGAGATGCAAATGCTGGGTGGCCGCGATGGTGGCGGCTCGGCCAGCTACGAAGGTGGTGGCGGCGGCTCCGGTGGCGGCAGCACAAGCCGTGGAGGCGGTGGTGGAGGCAACCGCGCCCCACAACAACAGCAGCCACAGCAACCTGCGGATGACGGCTTCGACCCGGACGATATTCCGTTCTAGCAGCCTGTCGGACTTCGCGGAATCTGCTGCGAATTCCTCGTGTGGCCGCCT
>JAAFAL010000074.1 GCA_018222345.1 bacterium | reverse complement strand
GTTCTGGTGCTAGACCTCGGCTTCGCCTAATTCTCCCAGCGTTTCCAGCCGCGTGGCGTTACGCTCGTTGCACACATTCGCCGCTTCGCTCTGGGGTATGTACTGCTCATCACTATCGCGCTGTTGACCATCAGCGTAGAACATTGCTGCACGGTACTGTGTGCCGCGGTCATTACCCTGGCGGTTGACCTGGGTGGGGTCGTGGGCGACAGCGAAGAAAATTTTCAGCAACTGCCCGAACGTGGTTTGCGAGGGGTCGTAGGCAATCTGGATGACCTCGGCATGGTCGGTGGTTCCGGTGCAGACCTTTTGATAGTCGGCATCGCTTTCATCGCCGCCGCTATAACCCGACACCACATCCAGCACGCCAGTCAGTTCGCGATAAACCGCCTCCACACACCAGAAGCAACCACCGGCCAGCACCGCCAATGCCTTGCCCGGCGCTTCCGCCAGCTTCTCGTCGTGCGTGGGGTCGGGGAATTCACTCGGTTTGATGGTCAAGCTACTGCGGTCGAACAAGCCCATGGCGCGCTCCAAATAATGCGTGTCTGGAATGAATGGGGTCAGTCGCGCCCGGATTCCAGTGCATCCAGGCGAGAAGTCAGCGCAGCGACCTGCGTTTCCAGGTCTTCAACCCGCGCCGCCAAGCCTGTGCCGCCTGGGCTGGGCGGCGTTGCAACGGGTTCGGGAATCTCAGGCTCGCCGCACAGCAAATGCGCCCAACGGGCTTCTTTCTGGCCGGCACCACGCGGCAACTGCACAACCAACGGCTCGGCGCGGTCGGCCAGGCGTTCCAGCGCGGCGTCAACGCCATCCAAATCGTCCGGGCCGCGCAGGTTGTTGGCATTGGCACGCAGCTCGGAGCGCGTTTGCGGCCCGCGCAGCATCAGCGTGACCAGCACGGCCTGCAGGTCTGGCTTGAGCAGCAAGTGATGCATGAAACGCTGGCGCCATTTGACACTGCGTGCGCTGCTGTCATCGCGTTCCACCCAGCCGTGTTCGGCCAACTGGTTGAGGGCAGCACCGGCCTGGCCTTCGGTCAGGCTCATCACCGGGTTGCGGCTGGATTTTTGATTGGCAGCGTTGACCACGGCGTTCACGGTCATCGGGTAATAGGCCGGCGTGGTAATCGATTTTTCGACCAGGCAGGCGATAACGCGTGCCTGCGTGGGGTTGAGCGTTGCTTGGGGGTTGTCGGTGTCCATGACGGCAGTGCTGAGAGCTTCTACGCAGACTGCTACAGTTGCGGCCACAACTCAATCAACAATCACAAACATCAGGGGACAACACCATGGCGCAATGGATCAAAGCCTTTATTGGCGGTTTTCTGGCCACGCTGATTTTTCACCAAGGCGTGTACTTTTTGATGGCACAGGCCGCGCCGGTTCCGGCCCCGCCGTTCAACATGGCGCCGACTGAGCCGCTGGGCATCCCGGCCGTATTCTCGCTGGCATTTTGGGGCGGCGTGTGGGGCATCCCCATCTGGGCGTTAATCCGCAACCTGTTCGGCGGGCGTTACTGGCTGCGCGCCGCCGTGTTGGGCGCACTGGGGCCCACCGCAGTATTCTTGTTCGTCGTGTCCCCTCTCAAGGGTGGCGCGTTCGCCGCCGGCTGGGATCCGAAGATCATCATTGCCGGGCTCATCCTCAACGCCGCATGGGGCATCGGCCTGGCGCTGTTCATGAAATTTGCGCACGCGCGCGAGTTGACCGCCTAACCGTCGCCGCCCAAATAACGGGCGCGGATTGCTTCCAGTTTGGGCGCAATCCGCGCCATAGCAGCGTCCATGCGCTCGACCGTTTTAGCGTCAACGCTGTCACGCGAGTACATCAGGCTAACCGGGCCACTGATCACGTCGCCGTCCAGGCGTGTGACGGCGGAATTATTGCCGGTGCGGCGCAAGATGGCGGTGGCCACGTAGGGGTCGCCCACCACAACATCAACCTCGCCATCCACCAGGCGGCGGTAGTTCAGTTCGGGCACCGCAGCCATCAGGAAGGCGTCGCGCATCGTCTCGTCGCCCAGCAACTCATGGACTTGGTCGCCATAGAAGTAGCCGTCGGTCAGGCCAATGGTTTTACCGGCCTTGGCCAATTCACCAACCGTCTTGCCGGCGTACGCTTCGGCATCGCTGCTGCGGACTAGCTGGACGAATAACTCACTGCGATAAGGCTCGGAGAAGTAGGCGTACTCGCGCCGATCATCCAGTGCCGTGGCCGCCATCAGCACATCCACCTGCCCCACTCGCAAGGCAGCGAGCAGGTCGCGCCACTTGCCTTGTTTGAAGCGCAGCGTGCAGCGCGCTTCGTCGGCAATGGCGCGCACCAGTTCGATATCCATGCCGGCCAGTTCGCCGCCTACGGTCTCGAAACTGTAGGGCTCCCACGGGTCCCAACCCACGTTCAGTTCACAGGGTGCTGCCTCCGGCGCTACGGCCGCCGCAACGGCGGCAGTTTCGGCTTGCGTCTCGCCCGAAGCATTGTCCTGACTCGCGGGCTGACATGCCGCGAGCAGCAACAACAGCGGGCCGATCCAAGCCACCCACCGGAGCGGGCTGATGGTGACGTGCGTGCGCATTGCTGGCCTCCTCGCCTGCCGCAGCATGAATACTGCGTGTATTTTTTGTTACCGGCAGTGTAGCGCGCCACTTGGGGCAGTGCACGCGGTGCTGCGCGCGCCTATGATGCAGCTTGATTTGCTCCAGATTTGCCCGTGGCCTCTGCCGACTCCAAAACCGTCATCCTGGCCGCGCTGATCGGCAACGGGCTGATTGCGATCACCAAGTTTATTGCCGCCAGCATTACCGGCTCGGCGGCGATGGTGTCGGAGGGCATTCACTCGGTCGTCGATACCGGCAATCAGGTGCTGCTGCTGTACGGGCTCAAGGCGTCTGCACGGCCGGCTGATGCCCGCTTCCCATTCGGGCACGGCAAAGAGATTTATTTCTGGAGCTTTGTCGTCGCCATCATGATCTTTGCCGTGGGCGCCGGCGTGGCGACGTATGAAGGCGTGCATCACATCCTGCACCCGACGCCCACACAGCATGCTGAGATCGCTTACCTCGTACTGGGCCTTGCCGTCATCTTCGAAGGTTTCGCCTGGGCGTTTGCCTTCAAGGCCTTTCGCAAGCACAAGGGCCAATGGGGCTACTTCGAAGCCGTTCAACGCGGCAAAGACCCATCATTGTTTGTCGTGTTGTTCGAAGACAGTGCCGCCATGCTGGGCTTGCTGGTCGCCGCAGGCGGCATCGCGCTGGGGCAATACACCGGCAATCCGGTTTGGGATGGCGTGGCCTCGGTGACGATTGGCCTCATCCTCGGCGGCACGGCCGTCTGGCTGGCCATCGAAACCAAAGGCCTGCTGATTGGCGAGGCCGCCAACGTGGCCGTGATCGACGACATCAAGGCGCTGGCTGGCGAGCACCCGACCGTCGAGGCAGTCAACGAGTGCCTGACGCTGCACATGGGCCCGGAATTCATTTTGCTGACGTTATCCATCGAGTTCCACGACGACCTCGACACCGGCCGCATCGAGCAGACCATCACCGCGCTAGACAAGCAGATCAAAGCCAAGCACCCGCGTGTCAAACGCGTGTTTATCGAGGCCGAGACACCCGCACTGCCAGCACCGTAACCCGGCCGCAGCGCGCATCTGCTAGCGTGGTGGGTGCGAAAAGTTAATTAGCCAGCCCAGCAGGAGCCAGCCATGACCCTATGCCCGATTGCCCTCGCCGCCAGTTGCAAGCAATGCCCAGCCTTCAAGATTTGCCCCGCCAAAGGCCTGATTGGCGACCACAAGCCAGCCGACAAGGACGACAAGCCAAAGTCGTGAAACTGCTGCCGACACTGCTGTTTGCGGCTCTGCTGACTGCAGGCCCAGCACAAGCACAGCCGGGTCCGAGCCCAGCGCTCACACCCTCCGAGGTTGTCACCGCACAGCTAGAGGCCCTGCGCACCGTCGATGAACCGGCGCCCGATGCCGGCATGGCCGTCGTCTTCGCCTTCGCCTCGCCGGGCAACCGCGCCCAAACCGGCCCACTGCCACGCTTCAGCCGCATGGTGCGCCAAGGCTACAGCGGCATGGTCAACAACCGCGGCGCCACCGTCGAAGATGTCGTGGTCGAAGACAACACTGCCTTCGTGGCCACCAAAGTCATCGCCCAAAGCGGCCAAGTGCTCACCTACGTGTTCATCCTCAACCGCGGCCCGCACGATGGTTGCAAAGGTTGCTGGATGACCGACGGCGTAGCCGAGCGCACGCCGCAGGATGGCGGTGGCGAGATTGCCACTTAGATGCTCACGCAAGCCTTGGCTGCGTCGGTACTATGGTCAAACACCATAGAGCCTCAGGCTAGGCAAGTGAGAAGCGAAATCAGCGCTGAAAGCGCCGCGTTTATATCGAGACGCCTGATAAGAACAAAAAACAACCGAAAACCCTTGGATTCTAGGAGTTCCACTGTGCATATCTGGACCCTGGTGGCGGGTTTATCCGGACCTAATCCAAATACTTGGCGTTGGGCACCAGAACCAATGAGACGCATCAATGAAAGTTGACGAAGATGGGATTGCTCATCCGGATCAGTCGCTGCTCGAAATAGAGCTTGACGACCCCAGGATTAAGGCAGAAATCGAAAGGGCGTCGAGCCGCAGACGCACGGTCATTCGAGAAGTAATAGTGCTTCTCTTCTGTGCCGTCGTCGGAGGCGCTGCAGTAGCACTAAAGAATCTAATATTCTGAATACACTAAATGCCAACAAACACAGACAAGCAGGCGATTGAAAACGCTTATCGAATGGGTCGCAGACATCGATATAAATACTTCGATTACGGCGCCGAGAAGTTCAATCCCTTCCCCTTCGACGAGCGAGGACTCGCATATCAAGCAGGCGAAGACGATTTTGCGTTGCAATGGGATGGAGGCCTGGGAGGGCCTACTCCAGCATGTTTAGATCTATCTGAAGAGCGGCGCATGAAACGCGATGCTCCATTCCGGTTATAGAAGGGTGCCCAACAATGCCTTGCATCCGACCCGTTTTCCGCTACTTCCCTTCGGTCATCCGCTCCAAACGGTCGGCTGAAGGCAGGCGTTGGGCATCAATGAGAAAATCATTTGAATCCTGATCAATCAGAATCAACGCCGAGCCTTCCTTTCATGACAGAGGACGCCTGGGAGCTAATCGAGCATCGGCTTTGGTCAAAGTTTTCAACCAAACTATGGTCGATTGTAGGAATATTTTTAACTCTGTCTACTTTGGCCGGTGTATTCGGCGTAAGCGCCTATATCGACCAGAGAGTTGATAAAAAAGTTGAAGGAGAGCGGAAAAAATTAGAGGAGGCGCGCCAAGGATTTCTCACTGAATCGGGCGAGTTAGTTCGGAAAATCCGGCTCGTTCACTATCTTTCAAACGATTATATTCGCGACTACACTACATACGAACGGGTCATTCGCGCAGCCAGAAAGGAAGTGACAGCCTCATACAATGGCGGTTTATTGACATCTACCACGAAGAGCCAGCTAGACAGTATCTTAGATAAATTCGAATCACTTAACCTTTCTTTTTTTGAATACTACACAAGCGTTAGAGAAATCAACATTCTTCTCGCTACCGAGAAAGCTCCCCCAGCAGCACAAGGTAATATCTCAGATGACCCGTTAACCAAGTCTGATTGGGAGGATCTCAAAGAAAACGTCGAGAAAATTCAGATCCACGCGCTTCTCGTGGCTATCGAGATGCTCCCCCACCTATTTGCGCTCCAAGCATCACAGCAAAACATCGTTTACGAGAGCTTAAAGAAGCAGTTGCTTAAGCCCGTTTCTAGAGCTGAGTTATACCAAGACTACGAGCAAATGATATCCCGTGAGTACTACACCGAAATTGAGAAATATGCTCTGCCGTTTAAAATAAGAAATGCTGGCGGGCCTTACGCATGGTATTCACTCAGTCCCGGTGCCAAGGAAGCATTTATTCAGCTCCAAGCCAAGGCAAAGCGCGAGTTGGAGAATTGATGCCCAACAATTGCATCGAGAGGGAGGTTTTTTACGCTACGCGCCACGCGGTCCACTCCAAAAACGCCCCTCATGGCAGGCGCTATGTGCCTTGTGAACCGGGTGACGACATGAAGCAATGGGAGGAGTAGATGCATCGCGTAAGTTCGGTATCCATCAAGAATTTCCGGGCGTGTAAGGATGTTTCGCTACCCCTTGAGGGATACACACCGCTTGTAGGCCAAAATAACGCTGGAAAGTCCACGATTCTTGAGGCGATTCAGTGGGTACTGAAGCCAGTGGCACTTTCCGCAGGAGATTTTGCGGATGCTTCTGCTTCGGTGAGCGTCACCGCCTGCATTGATGGCATATCTCAAGACGTCTTGGATCAAATTCCAGAGCAGAAGCATCGCACCGCGATCACGCCGTACTGTAGGAACGGCAGGCTCTGGATACGAGTCTCCGCTTCTGGGGCCGGCGCAAAAGCTGTCTCAAAAGAAGTTTGGGATATTTCCGAGTGCCACAACGATGATATGCCGCAGCACTGGAGGGATTATCCAACTGGGCTTCCCCAAGCGGTTTCGGTCCTATTGCCTGAACCAATTGTAATTGAGGCGATGGAAGATCTAGAACAGGATCTTGGCAAGGCCAAAGCTGGAACGACAATCAAGGGGCTTTTAGACGAGATAATGGGCCCGATGTTGAAGGCGCATGCCGACCTGACCACCGCGTTGGACTCAATCAAAAGCATTCTCACTGCTGGTGGAGAGAATCGTTCCGCGCACCTTCAAACGTTCGATGACGCAGCGACTAGCGCGCTTTCTCACTTTTTTCCAGGGTTGCAGCTCGACCTTGACCTACAAGTTGTAGAACTGAAGGAGTTTTTCAAAGCGGGCGATCTGCATGTTACCGATGCTGCGACGGGTGAGCGTAGGCGATTTGATCAAATGGGCACAGGAGCTCAAAGGGCCATACAAATGGCATTGGTTCGTTACCTTGCAGAAAGTGCGAGCTCCGACGACACGCGGCCATCTCGCCGTCTGCTGCTTATCGACGAGCCGGAACTATACCTGCATCCGCAAGGAGTTCGTCGTCTTAGGGTTGCGTTGGCGCAACTCGCGGATGCTGGCTTCCAAGTCGTTTTTTCGACGCACTCGCCTTTGATGCTGAGTAGGGAAAATGCGCCAAATTCTATCCGTGTTCGTAACGAGCCGACTGAGGGGGTGCAGGCGAGAAAGCCCATGAAACTGGCCGTTGAACAGGCACTTGATAATGCCCAGAGCCAATCTCGAACACTTTTTCAGCTCGGAAATGTTGCCGAGATTTACTTTACAGATTCCGTGGTTCTTTGCGAGGGAAAAACGGACCGAAGATTGTTGCCGTTAGCTTACGAGATTATCTATAGGCACGCTCCGGAACTCGACCACATTTCGTTCATTTCCCTTGGGTCGTGTGCTGACATTCCGAAGGCGCTTCCAGTGCTTCAAGCAATGGGCGTAAAGGCTCGCGCGGTCGCGGACTTGGACTTTGGTTACACCAATGCGCGTTCGGGCGGACTCCTAGATAGGGATAGCGAGGATATGACCGACATGAAGGCGGTCCTAGGTCGGTTGCAGCTAGAGCATGGCTTTGTCGTCAGTGGGAATGGGCTACCGCAAAACCAGCGAAACGGCGGATGGTCTGCTGCCGATGTTTGGTCAGTTGTTGCTCAAGATGGAGACGGCAGCACAGTTGCTCGCCGTACACACGAATCCCTCAAGGCAAAAGATGTGTGGATTTGGCCGGTGGGCTGCATTGAACAAGTCACTGGCTGCGATGATAAGGGCGAAGATGCCATTCTTGAACAGGAAGAGCAGCTCCGTAGCATGACCGCTGCGGATCTCGATTCAACGATGCCAGGATTCCGCGAATGCTTTGAATGGCTGCTGTCCTGAGCTTGGAGAAGGCGGCACATAACAAATCGCTGCAGGCGACGGAGATCGCATTGATAGAAGGTGAATGCTTTTGTGGCACGGTCAAATACCGTGTTGACTGCAAGCTGGTGCGCGCCAGGTCTTGCCACTGTTCACGCTGCCGCAAGGCCTTTGGCGGCGCGGCCTCGGCTTACGCCGATTTGGCGGACCCCGACTCGCTTTCATGGGTCAGCGGTTCGGGAAATTTACGCGATTACACGTCACAGGCAGGGTGGGCTTTGGTTTTTTGCAAAACCTGTGGCACGACCATTTGTGGGAAACACCTCGGCCGGGTTCACGGAGTAGCGCTCGGCACCGTAAACGGCGACCCTGGCGTCGAGATCGAGGCCCACATCTTTGTAGGCTCGAAGGCGCCGTGGGATCACATCGGCGGATCAGCGCCGCAGTTCGAAGCTTGGCAACAATGACTCCACTGTGCGGAGAACGTAGCAGCGCCAGGTGACGGCCCGATTCTGCGCTACGTTGCTAATGAGTGGCGGTTGCTCTCACCGGGCAACCATTAAAAACCCAAGCCGTTAGGAATATGGCCCCGCGCATTCGGTCGGGGCGTTTTCCCACACCAATTGACTTGGATTCTCGACCTTCCGGGTCGTGGCCTGATCATGTCGGCTAGAACCCCGGCTGAGCGCTCGCCCATCATGTGTGCCGAAAAGCTAACAGCGGCTGTAAACGCGGGAAAAACCATCACTGCGAGCCGTTCGGGCGTGGCTGTCATGGCTTGGTGAATACATAGACGAAGCGGTCCGTGTTGCCACGCAGGTCGCCAAACACACCATCCGTACGCGGGTCGTCGGGGTTGCCCAAAAACTCGCCCGTACTTTCCAGTTCAAAGCCTGCTGCCATCACTTGCTGCCGCACCAGGTCGCTGTCAATTCTGTGCAGGTTTTCAACGTCGCGGGTACCACTACCCGCTTCGGCTTGGTGGTCGATGACCACATAGCGGCCGCCGCTACGCAGGCCATCGAAGATCGCGCGGTTCATCTTCGCCACGTCAACGCCGTTCCAGAATGCGTCGTGGTACAGCAGCACGATAAACACGCTGTCCAGCGAGCCGGCTTCGAATCCGGGCGCGTCCATGGGGGCTTGCGCGGCGCGGACATTGGCGAAGGCCGGGTTTGATGCGAGTGCTGCCATGGCGTCGTTGAGCTGCGGGAAGCGTTCCATCAGCCAGGTGGGGTTGAACGCCGTCACCTGCCCTGCCTCACCCACGGCGCCACTCAGCAGACGCGTGTAGTAGCCACGCCCAGCGCCGAAGTCCACAACCTTGTCGCCTTGGCGCACGCGGGCCAACCGCATGACCTCATGCGGTTTGCGCGCAGCATCGCGCTGGCGGTCGCTGTCGGGGCGTGCCGGGTTTGCGACGGCCGCGATGATGTTGCCGTCCGTCTTGCCACCGCTAGGTACGGCTTTTGATGGTGTTTTGGTTTGCGGCTCGGCGGCTGCCGGCGCGCTGGCGGGTGCGCCACGGCAGGCGGTGAATGCCAAGGCTGCAACGGCACACAAGGCGATAGCACGGGTTTGCATGGTCGCGTCTCGGGATGGTGTCGGGCTAGCCTAGCAGCCTGTCGGACCTCGCGGAATCTGCTACGAATTCTCGCGATGATCCCGAAAGCCCGACAGGCTGCTAGCGCGGCGGGCAGCAAGCCGCTAATGTGCCGGCACACTTAATCGGCATGTGTTCGATATGGGCGAAGGAATGGTCAAGTTCTGCCTCGCGCTCGGCGCGGGCTACGGATTGCTAGGCGTGGCACTGGGCGCGTTCGGCGCCCACGCGCTGCGCGAGCGGCTGGCGCCCGACATGCTGCGGGTTTGGGAAACTGCCGTGCAATACCAGTTCTGGCACGCGCTGGCGCTGCTGGCTGTTGGCCTGCTGGCACTGCGAGCTCCTAGCACTGGCTTGGCCATCGCCGGTGGCAGCTTTGCCGTGGGCGTGTTGCTGTTTTCCGGCAGCCTGTACGCGTTGGCGCTCAGTGAGGTTCGGGTATTGGGCGCGATAACGCCGCTTGGCGGCCTAGCGCTATTGATTGGCTGGGCCGCTTTGCTGTGGGTTGCCCTGCGGATGGCTTAAGCCGTACAGCAACCCACGAGGCCCGGACTAGACCGCGCCCAACTCCGACGTGCACTGCGGACAACGCGTGGCCTGGATGGCGATTTTGCTGCAACAGTGCGGGCAGCTTTTTTCAGTCGGCTCAGCCGGCGGCGCTTCTTCTTCACGCTTGGCGCTGTTGATGCCCTTGATGAGCATGAACACTGCAAAGGCGACGATGACGAAGCTGATGACCGTGTTGAGAAACATGCCGTAATTGATCGTCACCGCGCCCGCCGCCTTGGCATCAGCCAATGTGGCGTAAGGCGCCGCAGCCTCGGCGCCTTGCTTGATGACGACGAACAGGTCGGCAAAATCAACGCCGCCCATCAGCAGGCCAATCGGCGGCATGATGACGTCGGCCACCAAGCTTTTGACAATGGTGCCAAACGCCGCGCCGATAATGATGCCGACCGCCATATCGACAACATTGCCGCGCATGGCGAACTCTTTGAATTCTTTCAACATGTTCTAAAGCCCGTGTGGGCCAGCAAAATTGCTGACCAAAGCAGTATGGCGCTGTGGATGGGTGTTGCCCCCATCCAGCCCTGTTCAGCGCTTGCCGAAGATGGTCAGCAGTATGCCGCCTACCGCCGCTGCAGCGCCGGCAATGAAGTGCCAGGTGGTTTGGTCGCTAAACCGGCCGGTGACGGCTTCGGTGAGCTCTTCGCCGACAGATTGCGAGGCGTTGTAGCCCATCCCGAGCAGGATGATGCCGACAACAACGAGGACGATTCCGAGTATGCGTACGGGTGACATGGTGCTTCCTTGGCGTAGCAGCTAGGCAGCGCGTGCCAACCCAGCCGAAAAATGCGCGTCAATGCGCTCCAATTGGGCAGCCGGTGAGGTCTCACGCACGATGCTTTGGCGGAAGCCCTCGCTGCCCGGGTGCCCCGCACAATACCAGCCAATATGCTTGCGCGCGATACGCACGCCGCGGTAATCGCCGTACAGGGTGTGCAGGCCGCGCACATGCTCGGCCAAAACCTGGCCAACCCATTCGGCGGCAGGCTCGGGGAGCAACTGGCCGGTGCGGAGATAATGGTCGATCTCACGGAAAATCCACGGCCGACCCTGCGCGCCACGCCCAACCAGCAGGCCGTCGGCGCCGGTGTATTGCAGCACTTGCGCTGCTTTTTGCGGGCTGTCGATATCACCGTTGGCAAGCACGGGGATGCCCACGGCCTGCTTGACGGCGGCGATGGTGTCGTACTCGGCCAAGCCTTGGTATTTCTGGTCGCGCGTGCGGCCGTGGACGGCGATTGCGGCAATGCCGGCGTCTTCGGCGATACGCGCAATGCTGACGGCATTTTTGTGTGTCGCGTCCCAGCCCGTGCGGGTTTTGAGTGTAACCGGCACCTCGACGGCCTCGACCACAGCGCGCAGAATTTGCCCGACCAGCGCCTCGTCCTGCATCAGTGCACTGCCGGCGTCGCGTTTGCAAACCTTCTTGGCCGGGCAGCCCATGTTGATATCGATGATGTCGGCGCCGTGGGCCACATTGTGCCGCGCCGCGTTGGCCAGCATGGCGGGGTCGTAGCCGGCGATCTGCACGCTGATCGGCCCCGGCTCGCCCACGTGGTCCATGCGTGCGCGGCTTTTGGGCGTGTCCCACAGGCCGGGATCGGCGGTGAGCATTTCCGACGGCGCCAAACCTGCGCCCATGCGCCGCGCCAACATGCGGAACGGCTTGTCGGTGACGCCCGCCATCGGGGCGAGCACCAGCGCAGGCGCAATAGTGTGCGGGCCAAGTTGCATGGCGGTATTTTACGCCGTGTGCAACACCTTGCGGCGGTCAGGCGTGTGCGGGCTCATCCGGCGCGTACAGCCAATGGCACAGCGCCCAGGCCAATACGGCGCCCAGCAGTTGCATGGCTACAAACGCGGCCACGTGCGCCGGCGCGATGCCGGCGAAGGTCTCGGTGAGCGCGCGCGCCACTGTCACCGCCGGGTTGGCGAACGACGTGGATGCGGTAAACCAGTACGCGGCGGCGATATAGGTGCCCACCAGCCACGGCACCGACGCCAGGTGGTAGCGCACCCCGGCAAAGATGGCGAGGATCAGGCCGAAAGTGGCCACCACCTCGCTCACCCACAAGTGTGACGCGCCGCGGTCGGTGGCCGAGGTTTGCAACAGGTCATCGCCAAACATGGCATGGGCCAGCACAACGCCGAGCACGGCGCCAACTAACTGCACCGCAATATAGGCCGGCGCCACACGCCACGGCGTGTCGCCGCGCAAGCAGAAGGCCAGTGTGACTGCCGGGTTGAAATGCGCGCCCGATAGCGGCCCGAAGGCGAAGATCAAGACCGCCAGTGCCAGCCCGGTAGCGATGGAGTTGGCTAGCAAGGCCAAGCCGGTAGAACCTGCGGATAAGGTGTCGCCCATGATGCCGGAGCCAACCACCACGGCCAGCAGCAACAAGGTACCCAACCCTTCGGCAACCAGTGCACGCGCGTTCATTGGTCGGCCCTCACGCGCGAGCAATTTCGGCGGCGGCTTGACGCACGGCGGTGGCATCCATGTCGTGCAGCGGCAAGCTGGCGAACGTGGCGATCCGCCCGCTGAGAATTTCGAATGCCGATTCAAAGGCTGCGTCCTGCGCGGGCCCAGGCTCGGTCACTGCTGCCGGGTCGGGAATACCCCAATGCGCGGTTGTTGGCTGGCCAGGCCACACCGGGCAGACCTCGCCGGCGGCGTTGTCACACACGGTGATCATGAAATCGATGGTCGGCGCACCGTCAGCCGTGAACACGTCCCACGATTTGCTGCTGGGCGTGCCGGCATCGACATTGTGCCGCGCCAACGTCGCCAAAGCGGCGGGGTGCGGCTGGCCCGTGGGCATGCTGCCGGCGCTGTAGCCGCGCAACTTGCCCTGCCCCCAACGGGGATCACTGGCGGCGGCCTCGGCCATAATCGAGCGTGCAGAATTACCAGTGCACAAGAACAATATATTAAATTTTTTCATTAACTTAGGCGGCTTTTGGTGGGCAGCATTGCTGCAATGAATCGAGGCAACTTTGCTGTTCGCAGCAATTTTCCATGAGGTGGCTCATGAGGCCGTGCATGGCTGCAAAGTCGGGTGCGTAGAACACTTGCCGCCCCTGCTTGCGGCGCGACACCAGGCCGGCGCTAGCCAGCGCCTTGAGGTGGAACGACACCGTCGGTTGAGCCAGCTCGGTACTCGCCACAATGTCCGACACGCACAAGCCGTCTGGCGCGGCACAAACCAGTTGCCGATACACCGCCAGGCGGTGCGGCTCGGCCAGTGCGCCCAATTTGCTGGCGGCATCATTTATATCCATACATGCAAATATATGGATAATTTTATTTGCGTGCAAGTCAGCCCCGAGAGCGACCGCGCTCAGCGCCGCCGTTTGAGCAAATCGTCCATGGCCTTGCGCTTGCGGCGCGACTTGGCGCGGGCTTGTTCGTGGTGCGGGTCAGCCGGTGGTGGCTGATAAGCCTGTTCCTGTTCGTCAGTTTCGGCCTGTTCTTCGGGCTCGTCATCGGCCGCGGGTTTGCCGGCTAGTTCGGCCTGCACCGCCGGCGGGATCGACCACTCACTGAGGTTAATCCCGTCCTTTTTCATTGCCTTGACCATTGTCAGCAGCTGCGTGTTGCTACCCTTGGTCGTGGAAATCTAAGTGCCGCTCCTCACGACGAGGGGT
>JAAFAL010000073.1 GCA_018222345.1 bacterium | reverse complement strand
GAGAAGAGCCTGCCCCTGGCTTGAACAGGGGTGCCCGAAAGGTGGATGAGGGGCCCATAGACTGCGGGAGTACCGCCTTCTGGGCCTCAACCAAAAAAGGCGGCTCCTCTTACAAGAAGCCGCCCTTTTCCTAACATGCGTTACCGCACGCTGGGCACGTCAACCTAGCCGAACTGGTTCGACGTGTTCTTGGCGCCACCGGCCTTCAGGGCACGCTCGCCCGCGAAGTATTCCTTGTGGTCGTCACCAATGTCGGAGCCCGACATGTTCTGGTGCTTCACGCAGGCGATGCCTTGGCGGATTTCCTTGCGCTGCACGCCGGCCACGTAGCCCAGCATGCCTTCGTCGCCAAAGTATTCCTTGGCCAGGTTGTCCACCGACAATGCCGTGGTGTGATACGTCGGCAAGGTGATCAGGTGATGGAAGATGTTCGCATCACGCGAGCAATCGGCCTGGAAGGTGCGCACCTTGTCGTCGGCATCGGCAGCCAGTTCGCTGTCATCGTACTTGGCGTTCATCAGGTCGTTGCGGTCGTAGTCCGACACGTCCTTGCCAGCCTCAACCCAACGGTCGTAGGCCTGCTGACGGAAGTTCAGCGTCCAGTTGAACGACGGGCTGTTGTTATAGACCAGCTTGGCATCTGGGATTTCCTTGCGCACGCCATTCATCATCTCGGTGATGTCGGCAACGCTCGGGGTCGCGGTTTCAATCCAGATCAGGTCGGCGCCGGCACGGATGGCTTCAACCGAGTCGAACACGCAGCGCTCGGGACCGGTGCCTGAGCGGAACTGGTACAGGCCAGACGGCAGGCGCTTGGGACGAACCAGCTTGCCATCACGGCTGATGAGCACATCACCCGGTGCGGTGTCTTCCGGCGACACTTCTTCAACGTCGAGGTAGCTGTTGTAGCGGTCGCCCTGGTCGCCAGGCTCGTTGACCACGGCAATTTCCTTGGTCAGGCCAGCGCCTTCGGAGTCGGTGCGCGCAACGATGATGCCGTTGTCGATGCCCAGCTCCAGGAATGCGTAACGCAGTGCGCGCAGCTTGGCGTGGAAGTCGGCGTGCGGCACGGTCACTTTGCCGTCCTGGTGGCCGCACTGCTTCTCGTCGGCCACTTGGTTTTCGATCTGCAGCGCACAGGCACCGGCTTCGATCATTTGCTTGGCCATCAAGTAGGTGGCTTCGGCATTACCAAAGCCCGCATCGATGTCGGCAATGATCGGCACAACGTGGGTTTCGTAGTTGTCGATCTGGCCTTGGATCTGCTTTTCCTTGGCCGAATCACCGGCTTCGCGGGCCTTGTCCAGCTCGCGGAACAGCATGCCCAGCTCGCGTGCATCGGCTTGGCGCAAGAAGGTGTAGAGCTCTTCGACCAGCGACGCCACGGTGGTTTTCTCGTGCATCGACTGGTCAGGCAGCGGGCCGAACTCGGAGCGCAGCGCAGCAACCATCCAACCCGACAGGTACAGGTACTTCTTGTCGGTGGTGCCGAAGTGTTTTTTGATGGAGATCAGCTTTTGCTGGCCAACAAAACCATGCCAGCAGCCCAGCGACTGGGTGTATTTGGTCTTGTCCTTGTCGAACTCGGCCATGTCGCGGCGCATGATGTCGGCGGTGTATTGCGCGATGTCGAGGCCGGTCTTGAATTTGTTCTGCACCCGCATGCGGGCCGCTGATTCTGCATCGATCGCGTCCCAAGGGCTGCCTGCGGCGTCTTTGACGCGCTGCACTGAGGCGATGTGGTCGGTGTACTGAGTCATATTGGAAAACCTGTTCGTTGTTCGAAAGACAAGTGCCGCCAGCCCTGAGGTGGATCACTGCGGCTCCTGAAACGCGGCCGTATTCTAGCGGCTCGGTTAAAATAATTCTAATAAATGCGTATTATTTTCACTATTCAGAGTGTGAATAATAAGTGGCCGCATGAACCTCAAGAACATCGACCTCAACCTGCTGGTTTATCTGGACGTGTTGCTGCACACCCGCAGTGTCACCCAGGCCGCCGAGAGCATGGGCATTAGCCAGCCGGCCATGAGCAACGGGCTGCGCCGCCTGCGTGGTTTGTTTGCCGACCCGCTGCTGATCCGCACCAAGGACGGCATGACGCCAACCGAGCGCGCCAACGAGCTGCAGCCGCTAGTACGGCGCATTGTAGCGGCAGTCGAAATGGCCGTTGAGCCCGACAAGGGCTTCGACCCGGCCAGCGCTGATCGCGTGTTCAGGCTGTCGATCAGCGACTACAGCGAATGCACGCTGCTGCCGCCCTTGTTGCGGGCCATGCATGCCATCGCGCCGAATATCACGCTGGACATCCTCACGCCCAGCGATGTGAGCTACAAGGACGTGGAAAGCGGCAAAGTTGATCTGGTCATCAACCGCTTCGACGACCTGCCGCAGTCGTTCCACCACCAGACCATCTGGCGCGACAATTTCTCGTGCATGGTCAGCCGAAACAACCCGATTCGTGACCACTTCAACCTGAGCAACTATCTCGACGCCAGCCATGTGTGGGTGAGCAAAACCGGCATGGGCATTGGCGTGGGTGTGGAGCCAGGCACCATGCAGCAATTGGGTTGGGTAGATGACGCCCTGGCCCGCCTGGGCCACAAGCGCAAGATTCGTGTTTACACCCGGCACTACCAGGCCGCCATGCAGTTGGCCGAGCTGGACGACTTGGTAATCACGCTGCCCAGCAAGTCGGCCAAGCTGCAACGGGACAACCCCGACGTCATCATCCTGCCGCCACCGTTCGAGATACCCGAGACCGAGCTGAAAATGGCCTGGAGTTCATTGCTGCAACACAACCCGGCGCATCAATGGTTGCGGGGTTTGATTGCCGAGGTGGCGAGCGAGCTGGACTAGCGCTCTTGCGCCCGCAGCAGCCACTCGGAGGCCGCCGAGGTCAGAAAATCAGCGCAATCATCACCGGTGCACAGGCCATGCATGAGCTTGCCGGCCGCATCAAACCGGCCGCTGGCAAAACGCTCGTGGCCAACTTCGGCTTGGATGATATCCAGTTCTTCCGCCAATACGCTTTCGAATAGCTCGCGCGTGACCGCGCGGCCATCGGCCAGAGCAGCACCGGGATGGTGCAACCACTGCCAAACCTGCACGCGGCAAATCTCGGCAGTCGCAGCGTCTTCCATCAAGTTGTACAAGGCCACCGCACCCTGCCCGCCCAGCCAGGCCTCGATGTACTGCACACACACGCCAATGTTGTTGCGCAGGCCCGCCTCGGTGATCTCGCCAGTTGGGCGGCCGAGCAAGTCGTCAGTGGTCACGGCGCACGTAGCCGCCCCATCAGCCGCCTTGGCGGCCCCACTGCCGGCGCACACCTCGGCCACGACCGGCACCAGCGCCGGATGCGCCACCCAGGTTCCATCGTAGCCAATGTCGATCTCGCGGCGCTTGTCCGCGCGCACTTTGTCCAGCGCCTTTTCATTGGCCGCCGGGTCGTTATTCACTGGCACCCAATTGGCCATGCCACCAATCGCCAGTGCGCCACGTTTGTGGCAGGTGTGGCATAGCAACCGCGACAGGCTGTCGAGAAAATGCTGGTCCATGCCTAGCGCCTGACGGTCGGGCAACACGCGGTCGTCATGCGCCCGCAGCGTTTTGATGGTGCTGAAGATGTACCCCCAGCGGCTGCAGTTCAAACCCACTGCGTAGTCGCGCAGCGCGTGGAGTATTTCGTCCATCTCGAAAGCTGCTGGCAGGGTTTCGATAAGCACCGTGGCTTTGATCGCGCCGCGTTGCAGGCCCAATGCGGCCTGCGCGTGCTCGAAAACGTCGCGCCACCAGTGCGCCTCGTGGTGGCTTTGCAGTTTGGGCAGATAAAAATAGGCGCCGCTGCCCTGCTCGGCCAGCCTGGCAGCGTTGTGAAACAAGAACAAGCCGAAATCGACCAACGCTGCGGCTGCAGGCTGGCCGTCAACTTGGATGTTCGGCTCGACCATGTGCAGACCGCGCGGGCGCACGTGCAGCACGGCTGTCTGGGTGTTTAATGCGTAGTGCTCGCCCGATTCCGGGTGCGCATAAGTGATGGTGCCGGCGACCGCATCGCGCAAGTTCACCTGGCCAGCCATCATCACGCGCCAACTCGGCGTGGCGCTGTCTTCGAAGTCGGCCATGTAGCCCTGCGCACCGCTGTTGAGCGCATTGATGATCAACTTGCGATCAACCGGGCTGGTGATTTCGACGCGGCGGTCTTGCAAGTCGGCCGGAATGGGCGCCACCGTCCAGTCGCCGTCGCGGATGGCCCGGGTTTCGGGCAGGAAGTCTGGCAGCGCGCCAGCATCGAAAGCGGCCTGCCGCTCGGCGCGTGCAGCGAGCAACGCTTGAAGCTGGGCTTGATGCCTGCGGCACAGCGCCGCCACAAAGCCCAAAGCTTCGGGCGTCAGGATGCTGTCGTATCGCTGATCTGCCGGGGCGGTAATTTGGATGCCGCCCACGCCTGCCATTTCGCTCATTTTGAGCCGTCGCTGGCGTGTGACCTACAGGCTCAATTCCTGCTCGGCGGTCACCATGCCGTCCGGGTCGGCGTACAACCAGTCGCCTTCCCGAAACAGCACGCCGGCAAAGCGCACATCCAGCTCAGTCTCGCCAACGTTCTGTTTGCGCGACTTCAATGGGTGCGGTGCAAGTGCTTTTACGCCGATGTCGCAAGCTTCGATCTCATCCACATCACGCACGCAGCCAAATACGACGACGCCAGCCCAGCCGTTGTCTTCAGCCAGTTTTGCCAGGTTGCCGCCCAGCAGCGCACAGCGCTTGCTGCCACCGCCGTCAACCACCAGCACGCGGCCTTCGCCTGCGGTTTCCAGTTCGCTACGCACCAGGCTGTTGTCTTCGAACACCTTCAGCGTGCGGATCGGGCCGCAAAAGGCGTCCAGCCCGCCAAAGTCGGTGAACATCGGTTCGGCAATCTGCAACTCGTCGGAGAAGGCGTCGCACAGGTCGGTGACGGGAAAGGTGTCGTTCATCGTTGCAGTTCCGTGGTGGGCCGGGTGGCCAAGGCAGCCATGATGGCCCAAAGCATCAGCGCTGCAAAGCCGACCAGCGTCCACGCCGGAATCGACAGGCCCAGGAAGCTGGCGTCGATCTTCGCGCAGTTGCCGTCGCCACGCAGGATGGTTTGAATCACTTCCCAGGCCGGCATGATGTCCATCAGGTAGTCGAGTGTCGGACCGCAGGCCGGGATCTGATCTTCCGGCAGGCTTTGCAGCCAAACGTGGCGGCCAGCGATGAACGCACCAATGCCTGCGGCGGTGGTGCTCAGGGCCGCCATCACCCAGCGGCCAGCGCCGACCGGGCCGATGGCCGCCCACAGCAAAAATGCAATGCCCGCCGCCAACATGGCCACGCGCTGGAAGATGCACATGGGGCACGGCTCAAGGCCGAATGCGTATTGCATGACGTAGGCAAAGCCAAGCGCCGACAGGGCCGCGACACCGCCCAGCAGTGGTAATAAACGTGTTTGATTCATTTTGTTGATCAGCTACGATTGAAGCACGCGCAGTTTCACCACAATTGTTGTTTTATTTACAACCTTGTGTTTTCATGCGCGAAGAGTTTCAAGGACGACAACACGGAGTGCATGTAATGCCCACCATGATCCCACGGACGAATCGAATACCCAAAGTTATGACCGCCACAGCCCTGCTGAGTGCCACGGCACTGGCCGCCTGTGGTGGTGGCAGCGGCAGCAGCCCGGTGGCCGGCGGCGGCGATGATGGCGCTGCGCCGAATGTGCCGGTGACGGTTGCCACGAATGTATCTGGCGCGCCCGGCACGGCACAGTTTTACACCGCATCGCTGAACAGCCCGGCTTCATCGAGCCTGACAACAGGCACCAACGAAGGCATCGCCTACGACGCCACTGCCACGCTGGTGCAAGCTGGCGACAACGCCGACACCACAGACGGCTTTACTGGCTTGCGGTACTTCCTGTTCCCCAACGCAGCCTCCCGCGCCGGCGGATCATTCAGCGCCGCGGTCGATCGGCAAATTGATTTGTCCGGTGGCACGTTTGCCGGCAAAGGTATCGAAATCATCGACAGCTTGGGCCGCATTATTGTTGCCAACAACGGCGACTCACGCATCGATGTGTTTTCCACGACGGCCGGCCCCGGTGCGTCAGCGTTGACCGAATTCACGCCGCTTGCCGCTCCCCCATGGGACGTGGAATACGACGCCAACAACGACCGCCTGTATGTTGCTGTGACTGACGGCACCCTGGCGATCTACGACGACTTCTCCACCAACATCGACACTGCCGCAACCGCGCCATCGCGCGTGCTGACGCCGGTCGATGACATGGGTGTGCAGGTGTCTGCCAACTTGCATGGCATCGGCGTGCGGTCGGGCACAACAGCCGCAGTAATCGTGTCGGATGTCGGTGCCATTACCTCCGGCGCAGGTGCGGGCGATGATGGCGCGCTGTTCCGCATCAACGACGACGGTGTGATCGACGGCAACGTGCCTCCAAGTGGTTATTACATGGTCGCTGGCGACCAGACTCAACTGGGCAATCCGGTTGACCTCACGATAAGCGGTACAAACGTGATCGTGGCCGAAAAAACCAACGACTTGATGTTGAGCTTCAACAACTTCACCACCGTATCCGGCGTGGCCAATATCGCACCGGACTTCCAGCGTGCGGTAACCAAGCCAGAATCGGTGACATTGACCAACTTCGGCACAAGCTTGCCCGCCGACAACACCGACCTGACCACGGCCGCCAGCACAGTGTATGTGACATCGAACCCTGCGCCGCAGGCTCCCTTGGACGTGTTCGTCGCTCCGGGCACCGATAACGCGACGGTGACATTCCTAAATGCCGCTGACTTGAGTGCTGCTGGCGACTTTGATGCCAACGAAGGCGCTGGCACCGAAATGGACTTCCGCTCCACGGAAAACATCCAGATCGACGCGGCCGGCAATGCCTATATCAGCTTTGACACCGCCAACCAGACCGGCGCTGCCAACACCGGTATCGCAGTGATCAACCTGATCGGCACCCGCGCCGGCGGTGCAGATGAACTGACAAGCACCGACCGCGACATCCGTGGTGACAACAGCGAATTGGTGAGCCCGAAAGGCGTTGAAATTGTCCAGCGCAGCGGCCTGATGCTGATCGCCGATGTTGGGGGCAACGCCATTCGCGCTTACTCACTGCAGGCGGGCATGGGCGACGGTTTCGTGCCGCTGTTCAGCACCACCGAAGTGGGCTCTGGCTCGGTCTGGGACATCGACTATGACCCGGCAAGCGACACCCTGTTTGCGGCTGGCACCATGGGCGAACTGCTGGTCTATGCCAATTATTTGGCCAACGCTGGTGACGTGACGCCGACAGCCACACGTTTGAACAGTGACGCAATGGCCACATCGAACCTGCATGGCATCGCTCATGTTGGTGGTGGCACCGTGATTGCCAGCGATGTTGGAGATGCAGCGAATGCCGAAGACGGGCTGGTGTATATCGTAAGTAATGCGACCACCACACCGACCGTTAATGCCACTATTTCCGGCCCTGCGGACACGCCTTTCGGCAACCCAGTTGACCTTGGCTTCGACGGCACGGCGATGTTTCTAGCCGACAAATCGAACAATGTGGTGTATCGCTACGACGGCATCTTGTCTGTGACAGCCGACGGCAGCCTCGAGGCCGATGCGATGGCAACCGTTACAGCCCCCGAATCTGTCGCCCTGGTGCGCTAAACCAGCCGACAGCTAGCTGCGCAAGGCAATCCCCCTCTTAAAACCTGCGACAGCATCGAGCCCCGGCCGCCATGCGGCTGGGGCTTTTTTTGATTCTGGTGCTCGCTTGACTGCGCCGACCGCCCCCTCATCCGGCCTTTCAGGCCACCTTCTCCCATTGGGAGAAGGTTCTTTTCTCCCTCTCCCTGAGGGAGAGGGGCTGGGGGTGAGGGGATATCAGGCCTACGCCGCAACCACCGGAATCCCAGCAATATGATCCTTCCATTGCGCAGGGCCGGTTTGGTGCACCGACGTGCCCTGGCTATCGACAGCCACGGTCACCGGCATGTCTTCCACCTCGAACTCATAAATGGCTTCCATGCCGAGGTCGTCGAAGGCCAGCACTTTGCTGCCCTTGATGGCTTTTGAAACCAGGTAGGCCGCCCCGCCTGTTGCCATCAGATACGCCGAGCCATGCTCGCGGATGGATTCGATGGCTGCGGGGCCGCGCTCGGCCTTGCCGACCATGGCGATGAGGCCAGTCTGGCCCAGCATCATGTCGGTGAACTTGTCCATGCGTGTGGCCGTCGTCGGGCCAGCCGGGCCGACGACTTCCTCGCCCACCGGATCAACCGGGCCGACGTAGTAGATCACGCGATCCTTGAAATCCACTGGCAGTTCCTCGCCGGCGTCCAACATGCTTTGGATGCGCTTGTGCGCAGCGTCGCGGCCAGTGAGCATCTTGCCGCTGAGCAGCAAGGTCTGGCCGGGCGTCCAACTGGCAACTTCGTCTTTGCTCAAATCGTCCAGATTCACGCGTTTGGCGGTGTCGGTATTCGGCTGCCAAGTCACGTCGGGCCAGTCTTCCAGCTTCGGCGGTGTCAGCTTGGCCGGGCCGCTGCCGTCGAGCACGAAATGCACGTGACGGGTGGCTGCACAGTTGGGGATCATCGCTACCGGCAGGTTGGCCGCGTGGGTCGGGCAATCCAGTACTTTGACGTCCAGCACGGTGGTCAGGCCGCCCAGGCCCTGCGCGCCAATGCCCAACGCATTGACCTTGTCGTAGAGTTCCAGCCGCAATTCTTCGGTTCGGTTGTTGGGGCCGCGGGCGAGCAAATCCTGAATATTGATCGGCTCCATGAGCGACCACTTGGCCAGATACATGGCCTTTTCCGGCGTACCGCCGATACCCAGGCCCAACATGCCCGGCGGGCACCAGCCGGCACCCATCGTCGGCACAGTCTTGAGCACCCAATCGACGATGGAATCCGACGGATTGAGCATGACGAACTTGCTCTTGGCCTCGCTGCCACCGCCCTTGGCTGCGCAGGTCACATCGACGGTGTCGCCTTCGACCAGTTCGATATGAACCACGGCGGGCGTATTGTCCTTGGTGTTCTGGCGCTTGCCCGCGGGGTCGGCCAGCACTGAAGCGCGTAGTGGGTTGTCGGTATCCAGGTAAGCGCGGCGCACGCCCTCATCGACCATGGCTTGCACGGTGTGGCCACCCTCGAAATGCACGTCCATGCCCACTTTCACGAAGGCCGTGGCGATTCCGGTGTCCTGACAGATGGGCCGCTTGCCTTCGGCGCACATGCGGCTATTGGTGAGGATTTGCGCGATCGCCTCGCGAGCGGCCGGGCTTTCTTCCTTCTCGTAGGCCTTGCCGAGCGCGGTGATGTAGTCCAGCGGGTGATAGGTGCTGATGTACTGGAAAGCGTCGGCAACGCTGGCAATGAAGTCTTCGGCGGCAATCGTGCGCATGAGATCTCGCTGGCTGTTTTTTTGGAGTGGCTTGCGGCCTATTCTGGCTGGGTGAGCTTGCCCGGGTCTAGCAGTGCTTCCAACTCGTCACGCGGAATGTCCGTGAGTTCCTCGGCAACATCGAGCACCGGGCGCTGCTGGGCATACGCCTGCTTGGCGATCTTGGCGCCCTGCTCGTAGCCAATGCGCGCATTGAGCGCAGTGACCAGCACGGGGTTGCGCGCCAGCGCGGCGTCAATGTTGTCCTGGCGCACGGTAAACCCGGCAATCGCGTCCTCGCCCAAACTGCCGCAGGCATTGGCCAGCAATCGGATGGACTGCAATACGGTGTTGGCGGCCAGCGGCAGCATGACGTTGAGCTGAAAGTTGCCCGACTGCGCTGCCACGCCCAGCGTGACGTCGTTGCCCATCACCTGCGCCGCAACCTGACACACCGCTTCGGGCACCACCGGGTTGACCTTGCCCGGCATGATGCTGCTACCCGGCTGCAAGGCAGGCAGTTCAATCTCGCCCAATCCGGCTAGCGGGCCGCTGTTCATCCAGCGCAGGTCGTTGGCGATCTTCATCAAGACCACCGCCAAGCCCTTGCAGGCAGCATGCACGGCCACCACGGCATCCAGCCCCGCCTGCGCGGCAAAGTGGTCGGCAGCCTCGCGCAGCGGCAAGCCTGTTTGTTCTGCCAGCTTGGCAGCCACGCGCCCGCCGAAAGCTGGATGCGCGTTGATGCCGGTGCCCACGGCAGTGCCGCCCAAGGCCAGCGCGC
The DNA here is from genome assembly GCA_018222345.1 of bacterium. GTDB lineage: Bacteria > Pseudomonadota > Gammaproteobacteria > Nevskiales > OUC007 > JAAFAL01. The sequence continues at coordinate 3,606 of JAAFAL010000073.1, read as the reverse complement.
AGACTTGCTGTTTGGCCTGCGCGAGCTGCCCGGCCACCGATTCAAGCTGTGCCGCCCAGCCACCAAGTTCCTGATCGAAGCGCAGCGGCATGGCGTCCATCAAATGTGTGCGGCCGGTCTTGACGACCCCGTGTAGCGCATCGGCTTTGGCGCGCGTGGCCTCAATCAGGCTGCTTATCGCGGGTTCGAGATGAACATCCAGCGCACGTGCTGTCGCCAGATGCAGCGCAGTCGGCACCACGTCGTTGCTGCTTTGGCCCATATTGACGTGATCGTTTGGGTGAACCTCGACCCCGTTTTCACTGGCGATACGCGCTATCACCTCGTTGGCGTTCATGTTGCTGGAAGTGCCCGACCCGGTCTGGAACACATCCACCGGGAAGTGATCATCCAGCTCGTTGTTGGCCACGCGCTCGGCAGCAGACCTAATCACCTTGGCGCGATCAGCATCAAGCAACTCGAGCTCGGCATTGACCTGCGCGGCGGCCGCCTTGATCAGCCCCAAGGCAGCAATGAACCCTGCGGGCATGGGCTGGCCGCTAATCTGGAAGTTTTCCACCGCGCGCTGGGTTTGTGCGCCCCACAGTGCATCGTTGGGGACTTGCAGCGCGCCCATGCTGTCGCGCTCGGTGCGGGTGTCTTGTGCGCTCATCGTGAGTCCGGGCCGGTCAGGCCGATCAACTGTGCATGTAGAATACCGCGCCCCAAACCTGCATAAGCGCCAGCGCCCATGAAGCTCACGTCACTGTCCGCCCTGTCTCCCATCGACGGCCGTTATGCCGACAAAACCTGGGACCTGCGCGAGATCTTCAGCGAATACGGACTCATCCGCTATCGGGTCATTGTCGAGATCCGCTGGCTGCAGGCACTGGCTGCCCATCCCGGTGTCGATGAAGTGCCAACACTGAGCGAGGGCGACAACGCCAAACTCGAGCACATCATCGAGCGCTTTCGCATCGACGAGGCGCAGCGCGTCAAAACCATCGAGCAGACGACCAATCACGACGTCAAAGCGGTCGAGTACTACCTCAAGGATTGCTTCAAATCCAACGGCTTGCAGTCGATGTCGGAGTTTTTGCATTTCGCCTGCACCTCCGAGGACATCAACAACCTGTCGCACGCCTTGATGCTGCACGACGCCCGCGAGCGCTTCCTGCGGCCGGTCGTTAAGTCGTTGATCGACACCCTGCGCAACAACGCCCACGGCCTTGCCGAGCGCGCCATGCTGTCGCGCACCCACGGCCAACCCGCCTCGCCAACCACCTTGGGCAAGGAATTCGCCGTGTTCGTGCACCGGCTCGAGCGTCAACTCGCCAGCCTGGAGCGCATTGAAATTCTCGGCAAGATGAATGGCGCCGTGGGCAACTACAACGCCCACCTGTCGGCGTATCCGGATGTCGATTGGGCGGCGCTGTCGGCCAGTGTGATCGAAGGCCTGGGCATTGTTCAGGCACCTTCGAGCACTCAGATCGAACCCCATGATTATATTGCAGAATATTTTGACTGCGTGGCACGCATCAATCGCATTCTGATTGACCTTTCGCGCGACATCTGGGGCTATATTTCGGTTGGATACTTCCGCCAGAAGACCGTCAAAGGCGAAGTCGGCAGCAGCACCATGCCGCACAAGGTCAACCCCATCGACTTTGAAAACGCCGAGGGCAACCTGGGCATGGCCAATGCCGTACTGCATCACCTGGCCGACAAACTGCCAATCTCACGCTGGCAGCGCGACCTCACCGACAGCACCACCCTGCGCAACTTGGGCGTGGGCATGGGCCATTGCATGATTGCCTACCAAAGCCTGGCCAAGGGCTTGGGCAAACTGCAGGTTGATGCCGCCGCGTTGGACGCCGACCTGGATGCCAATTGGGAAGTGCTGGCCGAGCCCGTGCAAACCGTCATGCGCCGCTACGGCGTCGAAAAGCCTTACGAGAAGCTCAAGGCCCTGACCCGCGGCCAACGCATCAGCAAAGATGGCCTACGCAGCTTTGTCATGGAGTTGGACATCCCGGAAGACGCGCGCAAGCGCCTGCTGGCGATGACGCCGGCCAGCTACGTGGGCAACGCCGCCGAGCAGGCGCGCAACGCCTGAGCTCGCGATATGGTGGTTGATACGCCCGAGACGCTATCCGACGCCATCGTCACGGCGCTGGATGGCGGCCGGCGCAAAGCGGTTGTTTTTTCAGACTTGCTTGAGCACCGCGTGTATGACCGCGAGGCTGTGGTCAATGCCATTCGGCAATTGGCGATGCGGCATGAGCGGGTTCGGATCAATATTCTGCTGCGCCGCAGCGGCCGGGTGATGAAAGGCGGCGATCACGGCATTGTTGACCTGGCCCGCCGCCTGCCTAGCCGCATCAGCGTGCTGCAGGCCGACAGCATCGCCTGTGAAGACGACCGCGAATGGTTGGTGGTGGATGATCAAGCCTGCGTTTTACGCGCTCAATCCAGCCGTTATGACGCCGTTTGCCGCGACGACGACCCGGCGATGGCGCGGCGCCTGCGCGCCCTGTTCGACCGCTATTGGGCGCAAGGCCAGCCTGCACCGGAGTTGGCGCAACTCAGCCTGTAAGTCCCTCGTAGTCACGCAGGGCGTCGCGCACCGCTTGTGGCAGCGGTGCGCTGGCCTGCTTGTCGTAGTCGAACCAAACAATCACCGAGTCGGTGACGGCCACTGGCGTGTCCTCGCCTTGGACGAAAATGCCAGCCTGAATGCCCAAACTACTGGTGCCGATGCGCGTTGCGCGCGCGCCCACATCCAACGTGGCTGGATATTTCAATTGGCTGATGAAGTCGCAACTGGTGCGCGCCAGAATCATGCTTTGCGTGTCGGTATTGGCAGCCGGCGCGATCAACTGCTCGTAATACGCCATACGCGCGGATTCTGAATAGACGAAAAACACCGCATTGTTGACGTGCCCCAGCATATCGGCGTCGCCCCAGCGCACTTGCTGGGTAACCCAAAACCGGAATGCGCTGCGCTCTGGGGCGTCAGTCATCGTCCATCAAGGCGCGCAAGTGTTTGCGATAGCGCATCAGGTTCCAGGCGATCAACACGCCAGTCAGGCCCAAATGCACCAAGGAAAAGTTGTAGGCATCAGGTGGGTAGGCATACACGTACATCACCAACCACCAAGTCAGCGCCACGACAAATATCTCGAACACTAACGACAGCATGAAAAACGGCGTGACCGACTGCAGCGCGATTACGGTGATGAGGAACGCCACCACTATCACGCCGCTGCCGGCGATGTAGCGCGCCGACAACTCCGGCGTGAGCCCCCAATTGATGGCAAAAAATGCTGGCACATAGACCAGCAAAGCCGCCGCCAGCAGCAGCACGTAGCCGCCGATCCCCAAACCTGCAAAAAAAGCGCGCATGGCTGCTCGCAAACAAAACCTGAGCCACTATCGTGCGGTGTTGCGGCGCGGCTGGCAAGCACTCAGGCGACATTTCGGCGCCAGCATGCGACAATTTGCCGACTATGGTTTTGGGCAAACTAAACCACAGGAACAAAAAGCGTTCGGAAATCGTTGCCCTGTGCCTTTCGCTTATATACATCCCCGAGTTAAAGAGACGTAGAGGAGTCTTGTAGGTCGTTT
>JAAFAL010000072.1 GCA_018222345.1 bacterium | reverse complement strand
GACAATGATGATGCCCAGCACGGCGTAGAACAGCAGGTCGGAGATTTCCTCGCGCGTCCACGGCGACTGCGGCTGCTTGGCGCGGATGTTGGCCAGCCACCAGGCCAGCGCAAAACCCACCAGATACGACAGGCCGTACCAGTGAATGCTCACTGGCCCCAGCGAAATGGCGACCGGGTCGAAGTTTGGATGAACCAGCATGGGCGGCGCGGCGAATGATTCAGCGGCGGATTGTACGTGGGGCGGCCAGCGGCTGCGTCAGGTTTTCAGGGCGTCACGCTGCTCGCGCAGCTTGGCGGCTTCTTCCGGGAAGAACTTCTTGTTGGCGCGCAGCGCGGCATTGAGCACGCGGATCGCCTCGCGCTTGTTCCCGAGCACGTCCAAGGCTTGAGCGTGATGGCCGGCAATGCGCAAGCGGTTGACGCCGTATGCACGCTGGGCGGCGGTTTCCAAATGCGGCAGCGCATCGGCAGGGCGCTCGGCTTTGAGCAGCAAGCGCGCCTGGCGGTAGGGATAGACGTAGTCCTGCGGAAACGCCTCGATGAGTTTGTCGTTGAGCGCCAGCAACGCGTCGGTGTCGTCCGCCGCAGCGTAGAACACCCGCAGGTTGTCGGCGCGCCAGCGGTCGGCACGTAGCTTTTCGATATCAGTGCCCCCCATCGCATTTATCAGCGTGTTCTGGGCTTGCTTGAGCAAGGCTGCGCTGGCGTCGTCACGCCCTGCTTGCTTGTACAGGCCACTTAACACCAACACACCGGTGCGTTGGTCGGCGCAGGCCGGGCCATCGCCGAGCAGGCGATTTTGCACAAAGGGTTCGAGCACCTCGATTTGTGCCGTGCGCAAATCCGCAGGCAAGCGCGCCGGGTCGGGCGCGATGCGCGGGTTCATGGTGACGACCTCGTAAGGCAAGGTGCAACCGGTTTCGGCACGCAGCAGCTTGCGGCCGATGGCCTCGGCTTTGGCGGGATCGTCAGTCAGCCGCAGCGCAGCGCGGTTGGCTTGCGTGCGCACCGCATCGTCTTGCAGCAAGCGCTGGCGCTGCGAGTCCGGCAGGCCATCCAGCCAGTCTTGCGCACCTTGCGGGTTTTGCTGGTCAACGTGGGCTTTGAGGATGCGCTGCGCCAGGCCGGCTTGCAGCAACTCCGGGGCCTTGCTGAAGCGCGCCTGCAACTGCACCACGGTTGCGGCGCTCAGCGTCAGCCGGGACAACTCGCTGTAAAACGCGTCGGCAGTCTGCTCGCCGGCAATGCGCCCGATTTCCTCGCCGTTAGAGTTGAGCAGCAGGTAACTGGGCAGAAACTTGATTTTCCACCGCTCCATTGCCGCTGCGCCTGCCGGCGCGTCGGCATCGAGCTTCACAAACTCTAGCTGCGTGTCGAACTCGGCCAGTTCGGGCTGCGACAGCACGTTCTCGTCCATGAAGTAGCACGAGTAGCACCACGGCGCGTAGAAATCGACCAGCACTAGCGTCTGGCGCTGCTCGGCCGCGCGCAAGGCGCCATCCAGGCTTTCACCCCATTCCACAGAGCTGGCTCCAGCGGTCAAGCTGGCGGACACGAGACAAACAGCGAGGAGTCGGCGCATAGACTTTCTATAGATTTGCACGGGCTGGCAGTGTACCGAGCCGACGAACGGTCGTCCTGTTTTGCCGCTGGACTACGTTTTTACGAGTACAGCCACACAACAATTCGACCATGCACCTTTACCTTGACCCCAACAATCAATACTTGGCCGTTCCCAAAACGCACAAGTTCATCCCGGCTATGGGCTTTCGCAGCTGTTTCGACGGCCAAGTTGTGCCGCTGGTGGTGTGCAATGCCTTTATCAAACAGTACGGCGGGCGGTTTTATCTCGGAGATTGAGTAAGATTGGGCCATGGCCGACTTTGTCATCGAACTTCATCGCCAGACCGCCTTCATTGCCGCGGTGCTGGGCGGTTTCGCCACTGCCTTTCTCGGCGCCTTGGTCGCCATGGACCGCGGCAGTCGCTCGGGCACCTGGGCCATCGGCTTTGCCACCGCATCAGCCGCGGCTTTTGTTGTGACGACCTTCAGCGCCACCGTGGTCATGCTCGACCTGTCGCGTGACGGCATCACCACGTTCGACTTTTCGCAATGGCAGCCGAGTACTTACCGCGCCAAATGGATCGCCGATATCTGCCTGTCGATTGGCATGTTCAGCTTGCTGCTGTCGCTGACGTTCAGCGGCTGGGTGCGTTCGACTGCCACGGGCATCGTCACCACTGCGATCGGTGGCGCGGGCTTAATCGTGCTGGGGATAGTCGCCGCGGGGACGCTTTAGGGCGACGCGGATCAGGCTGCGGCGAGGGCCGCCTGACGCGTTTCATCACGCCAAGCGTTTTCACCAGCCTGCCAATCACGAATCCACTGCGGTACCGGCGGCGATTGCAGGTCAAAACCCATGGCTTGCATTAACTGCTGCGGCTTGACCACACCTTCGCGGCCCTGGAACGCCCCTTTGATAACCACCGACGCGAACAGCTTTTGCTCACCCGCGCGATTCGCCGCCATGAAGCGGTGCTCCATGAACGCCCACTTGTCGTCCCAACCGACCAGGTTGGAATGCAGGCTGTAGGGCTGCCAGGGCTTGAGCGGGCGCGAAAACCGCACACAACCGGTCGCAATGATCGGCCGCCAGCCGCGCTTGAGGCCGGCGCGCAGCATGCCGGTGCGCAAGAACCAATCAATGCGGCCCAAATCGGCCATCGTCAGATAGCGGCCATTGTTCACGTGGACGTTGATGTCCAGGTCGGTTGGCCAAACCCGGCCTTCCAATACGCCGGTTTCAAGGATTCCCAGGCGCGGGCGCAAACCTTGGGTGGTCACGGTTTTGGCAAGGCGAAACCAAGTCATGGTGATTGCTCAATCAATGGGACAGGATTAGCATACCGCACGGTATGTCAAACAACCAAGCAATCGGCTAGCCGCGGCTGACGCGGCTGCCAATCGATCGGGGGTGCTTAGCCCGGAAACGCCGTGCCAAACGCTGCTTGGTAGCGCTTGGCGAAATCAGCCGCATCAATTTGGTAGTTCTGCGGCCCGCGCACGGCGATCTTGATGGCGCCCATCACCGACGCGATCTGCCCCGTCGTTTGCCAATCGTAGCCTTGCTGCATGCCATACAACAGACCGCCACGATAGGCGTCGCCACAGCCCGTGGGATCAACAATCGCGTCCGGCTTGGCGGCGGCAATCTCGAGTTTCTTGCCGTCGGCATAAATCTCCGAGCCTTTGCCACCGCGCGTGACGATCAAGGCGTCAACATGGTCGGCGATCTGTTCCAGTGTCCAGCCGGTGCGGTCGGCAATCATCGCCGCTTCGTAGTCATTCACGGCCACATAGGTGGCCAGCGCGATGAATTGCTTGAGGTCGTCGCCGCCAAACATCGGCAGGCCCTGGCCGGGATCGAACAGGAACGGCGTGCCGGCGTCGGCAAACTGCTGCGCGTGCTGGATCATGCCGTCGCGGCCGTCCGGCGCAACAATGCCCAGGCTGCCACCAGCCGGAACCGTTTGCTCATGCGAATTGTTCATGGCGCCCGGATGGAACGCGATGATCTGGTTGTCGTCCAGGTCGGTGGTAATGAACGCCTGCGCGGTGAACGTGCCCGGCACGGCCTTGATCAGGCTGGTGTCCAGGCCCAGGTCGTCGAAGCGTTTAGCGTACGGGCCAAAGTCATCGCCGACCGTGCCCATGGCCTTGCCATCGCCGCCCAGTTGCTTAAGCGCGTAGGCGATATTCGCCGCGCAACCACCGAATTCCTTGCGCATTTCGGGCACCAGGAAAGACACCGAAAGCTGATGCGTTTTATCCGGCAGAATTTCGTCGCCGAATCGGCCTTCGAAGACCATGATGGAGTCGTAGGCGAGGCTGCCACAAATAATTGCTGTCATTACATATTCCGTTGGTTCAGTGAGTCGTCCATGACGCGGTCTCGGGCCCGGACATCCGTGGCCGGTCGCGCGCTTTTTTGCCTGTCATTGCGAGCGCCATAGGCGCGCGGCAACCTCGTCACGTTGGCGGTTTGATCACGAGATTGCCGCGGCGGCCGTTGGCCGCCTCGCAATGACAGTGGTTGTATATCTAGGCTGCCGGTTCGAATTTCACATCCAGCTGCCGCGCCGCGCGCACATCATCCAAACGCCGTACGGGCGTGGTGTATGGCGCGCCGCGCAACTGCTCGATGTCGTCCTCGGCTTCCTTGGCGATGGCGATCATGGCCTCGACGAAACCGTCGAGCATTTCCTTGCTCTCAGTTTCCGTCGGTTCGATGAGCAGGCACTCGGGCACCAGCAGCGGGAAATACACAGTCGGCGCATGGAAGCCGAAGTCCAGCAGGCGTTTCGCAAAGTCGGTAGCCGTGACACCAACGGCCTTGTTCTGGCGCTTGAGCGTGATGATGAATTCGTGGCTGGCGCGGCGTTCGAAGGCCAGGTCAAACCCGGCCTCGCTGAGCCGCGCCATCAGGTAGTTGGCGTTGAGCGTGGCAAATTCGGCCACGCGGTGCATGCCGTCGCGGCCTAGCAGGCGGGCATACACATAGGCGCGCAACAGCACGCCGGCATTACCCATGAAGGTCGATAAGCGGCCAATGGTTTGCGGCAGGTCATCCTCACGCAACCAGCGATAGGTGTCTTGATCGGTCTTGCCAACAACGGGGATGGGCATGAATGGCAGCAAACGCTTGGACACACCCACCGCCCCACTGCCCGGCCCGCCGCCGCCATGCGGCGTGCTGAAGGTCTTGTGCAGGTTCATGTGAATGACATCGAAACCCATGTCGCCGGGGCGCACTTTGCCGAGGATGGCATTGAGGTTGGCACCGTCGTAATAAAGCAGGCCGCCGGCGTCGTGCACCAGCTTGGAGATCTCGCCAATCTTGCGCTCGAACACGCCCAGCGTTGACGGGTTGGTGAGCATGATGCCGGCCGTTTGCGGGCCTAGCGCGGCCTTGAGCGCGTCGATATCGACATCGCCGTTGTCGTCGGTGGGGATCTCGCGCGCGACGCAGCCACACATCACGGCCGTGGCCGGGTTGGTGCCATGGGCCGCATCAGGCACGAGGATCTCGCGCCGCTCGGTGTCGCCGCGGGCATCGTGGTAGGCGCGGATCATGGCCACACCGGCAAATTCGCCCTGCGCGCCGGCCATCGGCGTGAGGCTGACGCCTTGCATGCCGGTGACATCCTTGAGCATTTCCTGCAGTTCGAACATGCAGGCCATGAAGCCTTGGCTGCAGTTTTCCGGCGCCAGCGGGTGGCGGGACAGAAACTCGGGCAGCATCGCCAGCGTGTTACAGGCCCGCGGGTTGTACTTCATCGTGCAGCTACCCAACGGGTAGAAATGCGTGTCGATGGAGAAGTTCTTTTGGCTCAGGCGTGTGTAGTGGCGCACGGCATCCAGTTCGGACACCTCAGGCAATCCGAGGGGCGTCGTGCGGGCCAACTCGTCCGGCAAATCGACATCGATCTGCTCGGCGGGGCTTTGCGCCCACGCACGGCGGCCGGGGCGGCTGTGTTCGAAGATCAGAGGTTCGGTCATGGTGTTTGTCGTTTATTGCCTCGCGCTAAGACGCGAAGGAGCCAAGTTTTTTGGTGTCATTCCCGCGGAAGCGGGAATCTAGCCGTCATGTCGAGCCACGACGTTTGGGCAAGGTTCCTGCTTTCGCAGGAATGACAAAGAAGAGGCCCTTTGCGGCCTTCGCATCTTTGCGCGAGGTGTTAAAGGTCAACCCAACGCCGCCAAAGCCGCGTTGTAATCAGGTTCGTCGGCAATCTCGCCGACCAGTTCGCTGTGCAGCACTTTGTTGTCACCGTCCAGCACCAGCACAGCACGGGCGAGCACGCCGGCCAGCGGCCCGTCGGCCAGTTGCACGCCGTAATCTTGTGCGAACTCCGGGTGGCGAAAACTGCTCAGGGTGTGGACATTTTCCAGGCCTTCGTCGCCACAAAAACGCGCCTGCGCGAACGGCAGGTCAGCCGAGATCATGAACATCACGACATCGGGATTGGCCTTGGCGTGGTCGTTGAATTTCTTCGTCGATAGCGCGCAAGTGGGTGTATCAACGCTCGGGAAGATGCTCAGCAATTTCTTCTTGCCGGCAAAGTCGCCGACCGACAGCTCGGACATATCTTTGGCTGTTAGAACAAAGGCCGGTGCGGTGGCGCCGTTGGCGGGTAGTTCGCCGTTGGTGTGAACCGGGTTGCCTTGCAGAGTGACTGTTGCCATGGGGGATCTCCTTGTTTGGATCAGGCGTAAGCGACGGCTGGCTGCACGCCGGTGTCGATGTCGCTTTGAATGAGTGTGGCTAGCGTATCGGCATAATGCTGAATGTCTTGCTCGATCTTGGTTTCGGTGGCGCAAACCAAAATGCAGTCCGCCAGGTCGGGGAACCATCGCCCCAGCGCAACGCCACCGACGATGCCGGCATCGCCAAGGCGGTCCAGCAAGGCTTGCGCATCGCTAGGCACGCGCAGCACGGCCTCGTGAAAACCGGCAGCGTCGAATACTTGCTCGACCCCGTGCAGGCGCGTCAGAGCCGCAACCAGTTGCTTGGTGTTTGCCATTGAGGCACGCGCCACCTGTGCCAAACCTTCTGGCCCAAGAATGGCCATATGAATGGTGGCAGCAGTGACTAGCAAGCCTTGGTTAGTGCAGATGTTCGACGTCGCCTTGCTGCGGCGGATGTGCTGCTCGCGCGCCTGCAAGGTCAGTGCAAAACCGGGCTTGTCGTCCAGGTCAACCGTGCGGCCAACAATGCGGCCCGGCAACTGGCGAACCAGCGCCTGCTTGCAGGCCATGAAACCGAAGTACGGTCCGCCGGATGACAACGGGCTACCTAGCGGCTGGCCTTCGCCACAGGTGATATCGACGCCCTTCTGGCCCCATGTACCTGGCGACTTGGTGACCGCCAGCGCCAGCGGGTTAACTACCGCAATCGCCAGCGCGCCATTGTCGTGCGCCCAGTCGGTGAGCTTGTCCACGACCTCAAAGCGGCCAAAGAAATTTGGTTGCGGAATGATCAGCGCGGTGATGTCCTCGCCGGCAAAATCATTCAGCGCGCTGCGCTTGATCTGGCCTGTCTCACCGTCCATCGGCAGCGCTTTGAACACCAAACCCTGCGTGGCGCAGATCGCCTGCGTGACCTCGCGGTACAGCGGATGCACTGTATCGGGCAGCAGCACGACTTTGGACTTGCTCTTGCGATTGCCGCGCACGGCCATCAGCACGGCCTCGGCCAGCGCCGTAGCGCCGTCGTACAACGAGGCGTTCGACACATCCATGCCGGTCAGGCCGCAAAGCATCGTCTGATATTCGTAGATCACCTGCAGCGTGCCCTGGCTGGCCTCGGCCTGGTAGGGCGTGTAGGCGCTGTAGAACTCGCCGCGGGTGGTGATTTGCCAAACTGCGGCCGGAATGTGGTGCTCGTAGGCACCGGCGCCGGCGAAGTTCAGCGGCTGGCCGTCCTGCTCAGCGCGCTGATGCATGATGCGGCTGATCTGCATTTCGGACGCGCGCTCGGGCACATGCGCCAGCGGGCCGCAGCGCAAGTCGGCTGGGATTTCGTCGAACAAATCATCAATGCTGTTGGCGCCAATGGCGGCCAGCATGCTTTGGATGTCGTCGTCGGTGTGGGGGATGAAAGGCATGTGATATTCCGATTTATCTGTTCACGCAAAGTTCGCTAAGGCGCAAAGGGTTAGTCCGGCATGCCGTTGGCAATCCTGCGGATGCCGTCACGCAAGCTCGCGGCGCCGAAATTCAAGAGCAAGCCAAGACGCAAATTTGTCAGCCGCAAGTACGTCAGAACCTGTTTGGCGTGCACGGGAGCAATGTTCTCTACCGATTTCAATTCGACCAGCACGCAATTCTCTACAACAAAATCCGCTCTGAATGCTTGATCAATGATTTGATCACGATACTTCAACCCGACTGGCACTTCCGCCTCGAATGTCACGCCCTGCGCGTCAAACTCGACTGCCAAAGCCGCTTGATAGGCTCGCTCAAGCAGCCCAGGACCCAGCTCACTGTGCACCCGCATGGCAGCATCAATCACTTGCCGAGATACTGGGTTTTCTATACTCAAACTTTGCGCCTTTGCGAACTTTGCGTGAGCCAGGTGTCAGTCGTCGTCGGTTACGCGCGCAGCGTAGGCTTCGGCGTCCATGAGGTTGTCGAGCTCGTCGTCGTCGGTCATGCGGATGCGCATGATCCAACCCTCGCCATAGGGCTCATCGTTGATCAGTTCGGGGGCGTCGGCCAGGGCTTCATTGACGGCAATGACTTCGCCGCTGACCGGACTGTAAACATCCGAGGCGGCCTTTACCGACTCGACCACGGCTGCGGCGTCGCCGGCATCAAAAGTGGCGCCGACTTCGGGCACTTCGACAAAAACCAAATCGCCCAAGGCGTCCTGCGCGTGGTCGCTGATGCCGATGGTGGCCACGCCATCGTCAACCTGCACCCATTCGTGCGATTCGGCGTATTTGAGATTATCTGGTGCTTCGCTCATTGCTATCCCTAAAGGTTCCAATCAATCGTTAAACGAGTACGTCGCCATTGCGCACGAACGGCGGCGTGACAACGCGGGCCGGCACTTCGCGGCCACGGATTTCGACAGTGACTTTGCCCAGCTCGCCGGGTGGCAGCCGCGCCAGGCCGATACTGGCCTGCATGGTGGGCGAGAATCCGCCACTGGTCAGCTCGCCATCGCCGCTCTCGGCCAGCACTTTCTGGTGGGCGCGCATGACGCCGCGGCCTTCCAGTACAACGCCAATAAATACAGGCGCGTCACCGGCGGCCTTTTGCGCTTCCAGCGCGGCGCGGCCATTGAAGTCGCGCGTCTCGTCGGCCATCGACACGGTCCATTCCAGCCCACAGGCTAGTGGCGACACGGATTCGTCCATATCTTGGCCGTACAAATTCATGCCCGCTTCCAGGCGCAGCGTGTCGCGTGCACCCAGGCCGATGGGCACAACATGGGCGTCCATCAGGCCGCCCCACAGTTTCAGTGCGTGTTCGGCGTCAGTGATGATCTCGAAGCCATCCTCGCCGGTGTAGCCGGTACGGCCGACAAACCATGGGCCTTCAGCCACTGCGGTAAAGGGCTTGAGTTCGGCTGCTGCTTCGGCAGCTTTGCCCAGCAGCGGGTCGCAAATCTCGCGCGCAAACGGACCTTGCACAGCCAGGATGCATAACTCGGGACGCGCGGTCACTGCGGCGTCAAATCCCTCGACCTGTTGCTGCATCCACGCCACGTCCTTGTCAGTGGTTCCGGCGTTGACGACTACGCGGAACCAGTCGTCGCGCATGCGGTAGCAGATCAGGTCGTCAATGATGCCGCCGTCTTCCTGCAGCATGCAGGTATAGAGGGCCTTGCCGGGCTTTTTGAGCTTGGCCACATCGTTGGCCAGCAGCTTGCGCATGAAGGCCACGGCCTCGGCGCCTTCGATATCGACGGCGGTCATGTGCGAGACGTCAAACACGCCGGCTTTTTCGCGCACGGCATGGTGCTCGTCGAGCTGCGAGCCGTAGGCAATGGGCATGTCCCAGCCCGCGAAATCGACGAACTTTGCGCCTTTGGCGGCGTGGCGGTCGTAAAGCGGAGTCTGTTTGGGCATCGGTCTTCTCGGCGTCACAGCTACAGGTCACCCATTCAGCGGTTGCCGAATGAATGCCCCTCTGTCTGTGAACCTGAGAGATCAAAGCAACTCGCAAGCTGCTCTTTGCCCCTTCGGTGGCCGCGCTCGCCGGGCGATCGCTGGCACTCTCCAGAGTCAACAACGCGGTGCGTGGTACAGGTGCCTGAGCGATTGACGGGCAGTTGCGCCTTCGGCGGCCGCGCAACACATCTGGGGATGCGGGCGCGACACTCTCCCACGCGGCGGGAGTGTTGAGCGCATGATTCTACGCCACAGCGGCAAATGCGCAAGGCCGGCAGTTTATTGGCGCGTAATCCCCAATGCCTGTGCAGCCAGTTGTGCCTTGACCACCGGCAAGCCATTGAGCGTGTTCAAGCCCCATGCGCGCAAGCCTGCGCGCAGTGGATCACGCGCGCCAAACAACCGGTAAAGCGCATCGGTAAGCGCCAACATGCGGGCGTTGGCCGCGCGCTTGCTGCGTGCATAGCGGGCCATGACCTGCGGCGCGCCCAAGTCGTCGGCGCCAGCCGCGGCGTCTAGCAAGGCCTGCACGTCGGCCAGCCCCAGGTTCAAACCCTGCCCGGCCAGCGGGTGCAGGCTGTGCGCGGCGTCACCCACTAGCGCAACGCGGCCGTGGGTGTATTGCGCGGCATGCTGCAAGCGCAGCGGAAAACTCAGCCGCGGACTGGGGTCGGACAAGTGGCCAAGTTGGCCGTCGAGCGCGGCGCATAATTCATTGCAAAACCCATCGTCATCCAGGCCCAGCACACGAGCGTCGTCCGGTGCATCGAGCGACCACACGACAGACACGCGCCCATCCGACAACGGCAGCACGCCAATCGGCCCAGGGGGCGCAAAACGCTGCCATGCCGTGTCGGCATGGCCGGCCACGCAGTGCAGATGCGCCACGACTGCGCGCGCCGGATAAGGCTTGCTCGATACCGCAATGCCCAACTGCTTGCGAATGGGCGACTGCGCACCGTCGGCAGCAATCAGCAGACGGCTGCGCAGTGTTTCGCCATCAATCGTGACCGCGACATGATCGTCGGCGGCTTCAAAGCTGGACAGTGATGCCGGGCAACGCGTGATCGTCTCAACTTGCGGCCACAGCGCGTGCAGCAAGGCCGCGTCCTCAACAATTTGGCCCAATGCTGGCACGCCCAGATCATCGGCCGACCAGTCCAGCGCACTGGCGCGATCCCACACACGCATGGCAGTAAACGCCTGCGGGCGCGGCACATCAGCCCATACGCCCAGCGCCGACAAGCTGGCGATTGATGCCGGCGACAGCGCATACACCCGCGGGTCCCACTGGTTGGCTTCCCAAGGTTTTGGAGCCCGCGCCTCAGCCAGCAACACGCGTCGGCCGGCCTGTTTCAGGCCCAGTGCCGCCGCTGCACCGACAACGCCGCCGCCGACGACGATGGCGTCATAATCTGGCGTGGCGGCGCCAGCGCTCACGCGCCTCGCATCAAGGCTTCGACCTCATTGATGGCCTTGGGCACGTCGGCGGTGAGATTACGCGGCGCGCCGTCTTGCACCAGCACATCGTCTTCCAGCCGCACGCCGATGCCGTGCCAGCGGGCGTCGATGGCGTCGGTGGAAGGCACGTAGATGCCCGGCTCGATGGTCATCACCATGCCGGGTTCCAGCTTGCGTGATTCACCGCCCGGCCAGTAGTTGCCGACATCGTGCACATCCATGCCAATCCAGTGGCCGGTGCCATGCATGAAGAATTGCTTGTACGACTCGTCTTCGATCAGCGCATCGACATCGCCCTTGAGCAGGCCCAGATCGACCAGCCCGGCAGTGATGGTTTTGATCGACGCGCCGTGCACATCGTCGCGCTGGCGCTTGCCGGGCACGCTGACGGCGCAGGCTTGCGTGTGCGCCTCCAACACCAACTCATAGATCGCCCGCTGCTCGCCGGTGAACTTACCGCCCACCGGGAAGGTGCGGGTGATATCGGCGGTGTAGCCGCGGTATTCGCCACCAGAGTCAATCAGCAGCAAGTCGCCGTCATTGAGCGGCGCATTGTTTTCGGTGTAGTGCAGGATGCAGGCGTTGTCGCCACCGGCGACGATGCTGCCGTAACCCGGCTCCATGCCGTGGCGGGCAAAGTAGGCGTGGATCTCGGCCTCGATCTCGAACTCGTTCATGCCCGCCTTGCATACCTGCATGGCGCGCACGTGCGCCTGCGCCGACACCGTCGATGCGTATTGCATCACCTCGATTTCGGCCGCTGATTTGAACAGCCGCTGCTCATGCACGAAGGGTTCCAGGCTCACCACCTCGGTGGGTGCGCCGGGGCCTTTACGGGCGGCAGCTCGGGCGCGCTGCATCCAGCCGATGACGCGACTGTCCCAACCCGTTGGTGCGCCCAAGGTATAAGCCAGACGCTTGCGGCCACTCATCAGGCCGGGCAGGCGCTTGTCGATCTCGTCCACGGCAAAAGCTTCGTCGGCACCATAGTGCGCCATGGCGCCTTCAGGGCCGGCACGGCGGCCTTCCCACTGCTCCATTTCGGGGTCGCGCGGGCGGGCGAACAAAATGAACGCGCCGTCGCTCCGCCCTGGCGCCAGCACCGCCAGCGCATCCGGCTCGTCAAAGCCGGTGAGATAACGAAAGTCGCTGTCCTGCCGGAACGGGTAATGCACATCGTGGTTGCGCGTACGCTCGGGCGCAGCCGGCACCACAGCAATAGCGTCCGGGCCGATGGCCTCCATGAAGGTTTTGCGGCGGTCGGCGTATTCCTGCTGCGAAATATTTGGGGTGTTCATCAGTGCACCGTATCTTGCGCGGGCATGGCGTCGCCCACACGAAATTCGAAGAAAAAGAGCTGCGTGCCAACGCGCACGTATTCGACCAACTCGGCGTAGGCGACTTCGTCAATCTGCGCTTCGGGGTCATCACCCGCGGCTTGGTCAGCCTTGGCGCGAGCAATCTCGGTGAGGTCGCGGATCATCTCCTGGGCGTCGTCGCTAAGCGTCTCGGGCTGCAGGCCCGGCTTGTTGGCGATGCCAAACAACACGCCCTGGCACCAGTCACCCAGCGCGTCAGCACGCTCGGCAATATCGGTGTCGTCGTCGGGCAACAGCGGCGCAAACGGCATGTCTTCGGCGTTCAAGTCGGCTTCGACTTGCTGCGCCAGGTCGCTCAATAGCGCCTGGCCGGCTTCCAGCGTCGCACCGCTGGCCTGCGCGTCCTCGGTGGCCAGGCCCAAGTCCCAGCGCAGCGGCGCGCCGGCACACACCAGCCCGCACAAGGCGCCGTGATACTCGGCGGCGCTTTGCTGCAAGCCCAATTGTTCTAGCGCATGTGCAAGCGCTTCGTAATCAATATTGGTCATCATTCATGCGCCATTGGCATGGCACGTTCAACAGGCCGCGTATGATAGCTGACCAGCCCAGCCCGACCTGTTTGCGTGTCCCGCCCCGCCCAACACCCATTACCTGCAACTGGCGACATGATCGCGGCCCTGGTGGCCCAGCGCTCGATCTCCAGCGCCGACCCGAAACTCGATACCAGCAACCGCGGCGTCTGCGAGCAGTTAGCAGGCTGGCTGCAACCGCTGGGCTTCGACTGCAAAATGCTCCCAGTGCCGGTTGCTGGCGCGCCCGACAAGGTCAACCTGCTGGCGCGGCTGGGGCCCAGAAATGGCCAAAGCGCAGGCCTGGTGCTGGCCGGCCATGCTGATACCGTGCCGTTTGACGCCGACGGCTGGCACAGCGACCCGTTCAAAGTACAAAGCAAAGACGATGCGCTGTTCGGCCTGGGCGTGTGCGACATGAAAGGTTTCCTGGCGCTGGCTGCCGAGGTTGCCGCCGAATACCGCACGACAAAACTGACCGCACCACTAACCCTGCTGGCCACTGCCAATGAAGAAACCGGCATGGAAGGCGCCCGCGCCTTGGCCGAGTCGGGCGCGCTGCGCGGTGGCTGCGCGGTGATTGGCGAGCCTACTAACCTGCAGCCCGTGCATGCCCACAAGGGTATTTTGATGGAAGCCATCACGCTGCACGGCAGTGCCGGGCATTCCAGCAACCCGGCATTGGGTGCCAACACGATCTATGCCTTGCCGCTGGGGCTCAAGGCAATGCGCGCGTTGAAGGCGCGCATATAGCAAAAATTTCAACACAAACTGTTTACGGGCGACAACGCCCCCATCAACCCATGCTATGTGTGGGCAGGCGAAAGCCACAAGCTCATCCCGGCAC
>JAAFAL010000071.1 GCA_018222345.1 bacterium | reverse complement strand
GTTTGTGGTCGGGTGCTCAGCCGAACAGGACACGTCTGACACTCACCGTGTCAAAGACCTTCTCGAAGGCGTCGGTGTTCAGTTCCTGTATCACCAGGCCAATCGCCGAACGGGTATGGCGATAGCCGGTCTGGATGTCGTGCCCGGCCACGGTGACGCGGCCGGCGCTGGCTGTGACGATGCCGCAGATGATGCTGATCAGCGTCGTCTTACCGGCCCCGTTGGGGCCAAGCAGGGCGAAGATTTCGCCCTTGCGGATGTCCAGGCTGACATCACGCAGTGCCTGAAAACCGCCCGCGTAGGTTTTTGACAGGCCCTGAATCGAAACGACCGGTGCGTTGACACCGGTCGTCGAGTTGGCTGGGTTGCCAGTCATAGGCTCAGGCTTTTTTCGCAGCCTCAATCGAGCGCGCAATCTCGGCCTTGGCCTTGGCGGCGTCTTCCCAACCGGTGACCTTCACCCATTTGCCATCTTCCAGGTCTTTGTAACGCTCGAAGAAGTGCTTGATCTCGTTCTTCATGCGCTCGGGCACATCGGCCAGATCTTTCATGTCGGCGTAGTACTTGGTGCTGACCTTGTCGGTGGGCACGGCCAGCACTTTGGCGTCCAGGCCCGACTCATCTTCGGTGCCCAGCACGGCCACCGGGCGGCACTTGATGACGCAGCCCGGCACGATGGGATGCGGCGTGAGCACCAGCACGTCGGTGGGGTCGCCGTCGTCGTATAGCGTGCCCGGCACGTAGCCGTAATTGGCGGGGTAGTGCATGGCCACGTTCATGAAACGGTCAACCATCAGCATGCCGCTGTCTTTATCGACCTCGTATTTCACGGGGCCGGCATTGGCGGCAATTTCGATGACGACGTTGATTTCTTCCGGCGCGTTCTTGCCGGGGCCGATGTCGTTAAAGCTCATAGTGGTGCTCTGTGTCGGTGTGGGTTATTGCCTCGCGCAAAGACGCTAAGGCGCAAAGAATGAATTTTTCGGAGGGTGAATCTTAGCGGCTCTGCGTCTTCGCACGCGGTGTCAGACCTCGAAATCGCGGCCGGTTTTCTTCGGCGCGAGCTGCTTTTTCAGTTTGACGTAAACGGGCAAGCCGTTGCGGTATTCGGGGTAGGCCTCGCCGGCGATCAACGGTGCCATGTAGCGGCGGCAGGCAGCGGTAATGTGGAAGCCGTCGTCGCTGATGTAGTCGGCCGGCATGGGCTTTTCGACATTGGCCACCTCAGCCAAAGGCGCTTCGCCTAGCGTCCATTCGTAGGGTGAATCGTTCTGGCGGTCGATGGTCACCATCACGCCACTCTTGCCGGCCACGGCGTATTCCACTGCAGCCTTGCCGACGGCGTAAGCCTGCTCCAGATCAGTGGCGCTGGCGATGTGCCGCGCGCTGCGCATCAAGTAGTCGGCGATGGCGTAGTGATATTTGAAGCCCAGTTCGGCCTTGACCAGTGAGGCCAGCGACGACGCTACGCCGCCAAGCTGTGTGTGGCCGAAAGCATCGGTGGTGCCGGCATCAGCGACAAACTTGCCCTCGGCATTCTTGATGCCTTCGGACGCGACGATGGTGCAATAGCCGTAGGTATCAACGCAGTGCTGCACCTTGGCGAGGAACTTGGCAGGGTCGAACACCACCTCGGGGAACAGGATGATGTGCGGGTCGTCGCCTTCTGCCTCAGCTGCGAGCCCACCGGCAGCAGCAGTCCAGCCGGCGTGGCGGCCCATGACCTCGAGGATGAAAACTTTAGTCGATGTCTTGCACATCGAGGCAAGGTCAAAACCCGCTTCGCGTATCGACACTGCAGTGTATTTGGCCACCGAGCCAAAACCGGGGCAGCAGTCGGTGTGCGGCAGGTCGTTGTCCATGGTCTTGGGTACATGGATGGCCTGGATGGGGTAGCCCATCTGCTCGCCCAACTGGCTGACCTTGAGGCAGGTGTCGGCGCTGTCGCCGCCGCCGTTGTAAAAGAAGTAGCCGATGTCGTGCGCCTTGAACACTTCGATCAAGCGCTCGTATTGCTCGCGGTTGGCTTCCAGGCTCTTGAGCTTATAGCGGCAGCTACCAAAGGCGCCTGCCGGGGTGGTCTTGAGCGCTGCAATGTCCTCGGCCGACTCGGCCGAGGTGTCGATCAATTCTTCGGTGAGCGCGCCAATGATGCCGTTGTGGCCGGCATACACGGTGCCGATCTTGTCGCTGTGCTGACGGGCGGTTTCAATGACGCCCGCCGCCGAGGCATTGATGACGGCGGTGACGCCGCCCGACTGGGCATAAAAAGCATTCTGGGGTGCAGACATGGGGTTTCCTGCGTCCTGTCACTGTGATTCGAAAGCGCGCGGCGCGCCACCAGGGGGCGCAAGGATAAAGCAAGCGCGCTCGCGCGCCCACTGGCGGGGCGGTTGTTGCCAGCGTTGACGCCGCGTCTGGCCGCAGAGTACCGTTGCCGGCCGCTGCAGGGTTCCGCCTGCTCGACGTACAACTGACTGAAACAGGACATCACCAATGCGTATCGTTTTTCTTGGCGCGCCGGGCTCCGGCAAAGGCACCCAGGCTGAAAAGTTGATGACCAAGTACGACGTGCCGCACATCTCCACCGGCGACTTGCTGCGCGCTGCCGTAGCCGACGGCACCGAACTGGGTAAAAAAGCCAAGACCGCGATGGATGCTGGTGAGCTCGTTTCGGACGACATCGTCATCGGCATGATCCGCGAGCGCTTGAAAGACGACGATGCCCAAAAAGGCTTCATCCTCGACGGCTTCCCGCGCAGCCACGCGCAAGCGGCCGCACTGGACGAAATGCTGGCGCAAGAGGCCCGCCCGCTGGAGAAAGCCGTGCATCTGGCGGTGGACAACGACGAGATCATGAGCCGCCTGATGGCGCGCAAGCGTGCTGACGACAACGAAGAAACGATTCGTCACCGCTTAAAGGTGTACGAAGATCAAACCCATCCGGTCATCAATTACTACGCTGCGCAGGCGAAGTTGGCGACGGTGACTGGGATTGGCAATATGGACGAGATTTTCGGCCGCATAGAACAGGCCATCGGGGTTTGACTTGATCTTTTGCCGCATGGCGGCGTTGTCGGCCCACTTGCATACCGATGTATGCGGCGCGGGCCTCCGCCTTGCCCTGCGGCAAAATCTCGGCGTCAAACCTCCTGCCACATTGCGCATCGCTTCGCTCGCTGGGCTCGGTGCTAAAAAGTAGAAATGACGCGTTCGCTTTGCTCGCCGACAACCTACATGCCGTCATTCCCGCGGAAGCGGGAATCTAGCCGGTAGTCGTGGCACAACACTGCGGCAGGTTGCGGCACTTAAACATGCGAAGTTTCATTGCCACGAGCGCGATCATAGTGTCGCTGTTCGCCGGCGCAGCCAGCGCATCGCCATTTGAAGGCATCTGGAAATACGAGCAGCGCTCATTAATCGCCAAGGCGGTGCTTTACTCGGCGCTTGAGCCTGGAGGTACTTGCAGCCAGGTCGCCCGAGGCCGAGCCTTGGGCATGACGCATTGGGTGGTCAATACCTGCGAGTGGTCGGTTGTTGACGGCGTGCTTCGCATTAACATTCTGGAATCGACTCAAGAGGACGCCGTGGGCACAACATCGAAGTATTCGGTGTTGGAGTCGTCAGCCAAGCGTTTGGAATTGAGCATTAGCGACGAGCAGCACACTTGGATGCGTGTAACCGAGTTACCGCCGAAGTTTGCTGATCGTGTGACGGAAAGTCTGGCAGCGCCGCTGGATCAATAATCCGTCTCAGAGATCGACTCGCTTAGCGTTGCGTCAATTCCAATGCACCGTCGTTTGCCACGCTGGCAGTTTGCCGGCCTTCCGCCAGTTCAATCAGCACCCCGCCTGCAAGCTTCTTCCGCCAACTCTTGGCAAGGTCAATGTCTCGCTCGCCTGCCAGCAGTTTGGCAACGTCTGTCTTGCTGGCAACCGCATTCGGGCTGATCTGGGCTTGATTGCACAGGTGGCGTAGTACTCCCATCAAAACATCGACAGTTGGCTCGGCGTGGGCGGGCAGGATGCGCTCGTCCTTTTTGTCCAGCGCTTCGATGTGGGTGGTTTTGTCGTGCAGGGCATCGAGCATGGCTTGGCCGTCTCGGCCGATGGCTTTGCCGTCCAGGCCGCGGATGTCCTTGAGTTGTTCCAGGCTGGTGGGTTTGCGGCGAGCCATGTCCAGCAGCACGTCGTCTTTGGCCACCCATTTGCGCGGCAAGTTGCGGTCCAGTGCTTTGCGCTCGCGCCAGATGGCCAGGCGCGCGGCGGCTTGTTGCTGGTTCGGGCGTAGGCGTTTGATGCCCTTGAGTTTGCGCCAGCCATCATCGGCAATTGATTCGAAGCGCGCGGGGTCGGCCAAGGCGGCAAAGTCGTCTGTGAGCCAGTCGCTGCGGCCGAGTTTGGCCAGCTCCTGCTGCAGGTGCGCGTAGGCCGGCGCCAGGTAAACAACGTCGGCAACGGCATAGTCCATGGCGCCGTCCGGTAACGGGCGCTTGCTCCAGTCCAGTCGCGTGAAGGCTTTGCCTAGCGCCACGTCTTGCGTGCGCTCGACGAGCGCGCCGTAGCCGATCTGTTCGCCGTAGCCGAGCAGGCTGGCGGCCAATTGGGTGTCGAATAACGGCGCGGGCACGATGCCGAGATGCCGGTGCAACACGTCCAGGTCTTGCCCGGCGGCGTGGAACACTTTGACTTGCTTGGGGTTGCCCAGCAGTGTGCGCAAGCCGGCGGCGGCATCAAACGCCAGCGGGTCAATCACCGCTGCTTGCTCGCCGTCGCTGACCTGCACGAGGCACAGTTCTGGCCAGTAGGTGCGCTCGCGCAAGAATTCGGTGTCGACAAACAAGGTCGGCTTGTCCGCAACCTGCGCGGCGTATTCGCTGAGCGCCTCGGCGGAATTGATGGCGGTATAGGGGAGCGCGTCGGCGGTCATGGCCTGCAGCCGTGGTGGGCGCGATAGAATACGCCATTGATCCACCCCGACACCTCGGTTTGACCGCACTTATTCAACAAACTGGCCTGCTGCTGATGCTCAAGGCCGGCCCGCAAGACATGCCCCACGGTATTGCGTGGGTGCGCGTGACAGCGCTGGCCTACGTGCTTTTGGCGATCCTCGGCGAGGTGCTGGTGCAGGGCTTGCTGTACGCCGCCGCGCAGGCGGTGTTGGTGACCATTGTGATGGGCGGCTTCATTGCCATGCTGTTGCAGTTCAAGCAGCGCGCCAACCGCGTGGCGCAGACCTTGACCGCATTTTTTGCCTCGCACACGGTGTTGTCAGGCATGCAATTGCCGGCGGCTGTGGCTTTGGCGCCCATCCGCAAACAGTTGATCGAAAACCCCGAGTTACTGCAGCAAAACACCGCACCGCAGTTGCCGGCGCTACCTGCACTGGCGGCAACCATATTTTTCATCTGGAGCCTGATTGTGACCGCGCACATTTTGCGCCAGGCGCTGGACGTGAACTTCACGCTGGGCTTGGGGCTTGCGGTGGCGCAGGTTGCCACCGCCGTGGTGATCGCGTCCGCTGTGATGGGCCTTTGAGCGCCCGCGCGACCATAGTTTGAGCCAGCACGTTCATATCGTCGGCATTTGCGGCACCTTCATGGCCGGTGTGGCCTTGATTGCGCGCGAGGCGGGCTTCCGGGTGACCGGCTGCGATGCCAATGTGTATCCGCCGATGAGCACGCAACTGGCCGAGCAGGGCATCGACGTCATCCAGGGCTTCGACCCGGCTCAGCTCGAGCCTGCGCCCGACGTGGTGGTGATTGGCAATGCCATGAGCCGCGGCAACCCACTGGTCGAGGCCGTGTTGGAGCGCGGCCTGCGTTATGCCTCCGGCCCGCAATGGCTGGCCGAGCACGTGCTGCATGGCCGTTGGGTGTTGGCCGTTGCCGGCACACATGGCAAGACCACCACCAGTTCGCTGTTGGCATGGATTCTGGAACATGCCGGGCTGAGCCCTGGGTTTTTGATCGGTGGCTTGCCGCATGATTTCGGCCAGTCGGCGCGCCTGGGCGCGTCGCCATTTTTTGTGATCGAGGCCGACGAGTACGACACCGCGTTTTTCGACAAGCGCTCGAAGTTTGTGCACTACGGCCCGCGCACCTTGGTGCTGAACAATCTGGAGTTCGACCACGCTGACATTTTCGACGACTTGGCCGCGATTCAGCGCCAAGTCCACCATTTGGTGCGCACCGTGCCCGGGCAAGGGCAGGTGATCTGGAATACCCAGGCACCAGCACTGGCCGACGCCTTGGGGCAAGGGTGCTGGTCGGAGCAGGTCGCACTGCATGATGATGCCGGCTGGTCGATCATGGCCCAAAGCGATGATTGGTCACGCTTTCGGGTGCAGCTGGCCGGCGATGTGATCGGCACCGTGAGCTGGAACACGCTTGGCCGCTTCAATGCCGAAAACGCGCTGGGCGCGATTGCCGCCGCGCGCCATGCCGGCGTGACGCCGCAGGTTGCGATTGCGGCGCTGAACCAATTTGCAGGCGTGCGCCGCCGGCTTGAATTGCGCGGCGTGACCAACGGCCGCGCGGTGTATGACGACTTCGCCCATCACCCCACGGCCATCAAAGGTACGCTGGCGGCGTTGCGGGCGCGGGTTGGCCGTGAACATATCGCAGCCATCCTCGAGCCGCGTAGCAACACCATGAAGCGCGGCGTGCATGCCGATACTTTGGCGGCGGCCTTGGCCGAGGCCGACAGCGTTTGGATGCAACGCCCTCCGGGCTTGGATTGGGACCTCGACGCTGCTCTGGCGCCTTTGGGCGACAAGCTGCGGGTGTTCGACCATGTGCCCGAGCTTTCGGCTGCCGCGGCTCAGCAGACGCCGCCGGGCGCGCACTTGCTGGTGATGTCCAACGGCGGGTTTGACGGAATTTTCGAGCGGCTTGAAGCCGACCTTTCAACACTAAAGAACATTGCATGACTGCTCCCAACCACTATTCCACCGACCCGGTCGATTTGAGCCTGCCCGACGCGGCCGAACTCAAAGCCCGGGTGCAGCAGGCGCTGGACGATGCCAAAGGCGACGGCATTGTCGGCGCGGCGGCATCGCTATCGGTGTCGGCTGGGTTAACCGTGACGGTGCGCGGCGGTGACGTTGAAGCCATCGAATTCCAGCGCGACCGTGATCTGGGTGTGACCATTTACCGCGCCGGCAAGGCTGGGCTGCGCAGCGGCAGCGCCTCGACGGCTGACTTGGCCGATGACTCACTGGCCGAGGTCGTGCGTAGGGCCAAGGACATTGCGCAGTTCACCGGCGAGGACGCCTGCGCTGGCCTACCAGACGCCGCACGCATGGCCGACCCGGCGGCACAACCGGATCTGGATCAATTCCACCCTTGGGCGCTATCGGTTGCCGAGGCCATTGAATTGGCACGCAGTTGCGAGGCGGCTGCCTTGGCAGCAGACCCGCGCATCAAGCAATCCGAGGGCGTTTCTGTCGATACCCGCGCCAGCATCAGCGTGCTCGGCAACAGCCACGGCGTGGTGTTGGCACAGCGCGGCACCAGCCACAGCTTGTCGTGCTCGGCCATCGCCCAAGCCGGTGACGAAATGCAAAGCGACTACTGGTATGGCGCGTCGCGCTTGCCTGGCGACATCGGCGCACCGCAGGCCATCGGCGAGCGCGCAGCCCGGCGCGCAGTCGGCAAATTGGGCGGCAAGCCCATGGCTACGGCCACCATGCCGGTGCTGTTTCCGGCTGAGCTTGCGCGCGGTCTGATCGGCAGTTTTTTCGGCGCGATTTCAGGCGGTAATCTTTACCGCAAATCGAGCTTTTTGCTCGATGCGATGGACACGTTGGTTTTTCCGCCCGGCTTGTCTATCGTGCAGCAGCCGCATGTGCTGCGTGCAGCCGGTAGTACCGCCTATGACCGCGAAGGCGTTGTCACAACGGATCGCGCGTTGGTTGAAGATGGCCATCTGCGGGGCTGGCTGCTGGGTAGTTATTCGGCGCGCAAGTTGGGCTTGGCCAGCACCGGCAATGCTGGTGGCGCCTTTAATGTGCAGGTGAGTGCACCGGCCATGACTGCAACCGACGATGCGTTGCTGGCGCAAATGGGTGACGGCCTGCTGCTCACCGACATGATGGGCCACGGCAGCAACCTGATGACCGGCGACTATTCGCGCGGTGCCGCTGGGTATCGCGTGCGCAATGGGCAGATCGCCGAGCCGGTCAATGAGGTGACCGTGGCTGGAAACCTGCGCGACATGTTTGCGGCCATCGGCGGCGTCGGCAGTGACGTTGACCACCGTGGCAATGTGCAGACCGGCGCGCTGCTGGTCGATGGCTTGGTGGTAGCGGGCAGCTAGTCCGCAGATTCGCGTTCGGCTGTCGCGGGCTCGGTGCCCGTCGCGCGCTTGTCGGAGCTGCCCAGCGAGAACTTATCGCTCAGCGGCTGGGTGCGCTTGCCGGGCCAACGCCGAATCGCGCGCTGGAAAAAGATGTTGTTGGGCACTTGGGTGATTGCTGGCAGGTCTTCAGTGCCTTTGTCCGTTTCTTCCAGTTTGACGAACAGCAAGTTCATGTCCAGCACCTTGCCGCGCAGGCCCTTGTCGGCCGACGGATCATAGAGTTCAACATCGTCGCCGATACGAAACGGCGCGAACACCAGCAGCAATAAACCGCACAAGGCGTTGGACAGGATGCTCCAAACCGCCACAAAGCCCACCGCAACCATGACCGCAACGGCCGATAGTGCCGCCCAGACTGCGCCGGTTGAGACGCCGAGGTTCTCCAACACCGTCAGCAGCGCCAGCAGCATCACTGCAGTGCGGCCAACACCGCGGATAACCAAGGCGCCGCGCGCGCTGAGTACGCCGCGCTTGATCAGCCGCTCGACCACCCGCCGCAGCATGAGTATGGCCAGCCAGGCCAGCAACAAGATCAACACCAGTTTGGCGCCGAGCGCGACCTCGGGCGTGAGTTGGGAGACGGTGTTGTGCAGCGATTCAATCATGGCGCGCAAGGTAGCAAATTTTGCCGCTGCGGCACTGGCATACTTGGCGCCCGATTGATGCTGGCCGCTGCCACCACTTGCCATGTCGCAGGAATTTTTTGTCGTCGATGCATTCACAAGCCGCGCGTTTGCCGGTAATCCGGCGGCCGTGCTGGTGCTGCCGCAGCCCAAGCCCGTGGAATGGATGCAGGCCCTGGCAGCCGAGTTCAACCTGAGTGAGACCGCGTTCGTCGTGCCCCACAACGGTGACGTTGGCGATGGCGTTTGGCAGTTGCGCTGGTTTACGCCGACCGTTGAGGTCGATTTATGCGGCCATGCCACCTTGGCCAGCGCTCACGTGTTGTTTGAGCAAGGCTTAGCTGACGACAGCATTGCGTTCGAAACGCGCAGTGGGCGCTTGCATGTGCGGCAGGCCGGAGACGGCTACAGCATGCGTTTTCCGGCGACGGCGATGACCGCAGCCGACGATGAACTCGAAGCGCTTGGCGACATGCTTGGCGCGATGCCGGCGGCGCTGCATGTTGGGCCAAATTACTTTGCGGTGTTCTCCACACAAGCCGACGTCGCGGCATTGCAGCCGGATTTCGCCCGCTTGGCTGGCCTGCCGGAGCGCCGCGGTGTGATTTGCACTGCGCCAGGTGCCCCCGGTAGTGGGGTAGATTTTGTCTCGCGCTACTTCGTGCCGAGTTGCGGTATCGACGAAGACCCGGTGACCGGCTCGGCGCATTGCGCACTTGCACCCTATTGGGCCGCGCGCCTGGACAAGCACGAACTGCGGGCGCGGCAAATCTCCCGCCGGGGTGGCGATTTGCTGTTGCGTGTGGATGGCGATGCAGTCGCTATCGGCGGGCAGGCCGTGACCACCATGCGTGGTGTGTTGGCAGATGCCGCGCTAGCCGACTCATAAGCAATGATTCATGCCCAGTGCGATTGAATTGATCGCAGTTCGGGTTGTCTGAATGCGTACAGGAATAACTTGAGCAAATACAATGCAACGACGCGACGTACTGCTGGGCTTGGCTGCTACCGGCGCCTTGACCCTTGCTAGCCGCCCGATCTGGGCAGAGGATGACACCGTGACCGCAATTGATACCCCGAAAGAGGCCTGGAAAGGCCGCGTCAGCGACGAAGCCTGGGACGTGCTGTTTCGCGAGGCGACCGAGCGGCCGTTCACCAGCCCGTTGAATGATGAAAAACGCCCGGGCACGTTTATTTGCGCCGCTTGCTACCTGCCGTTGTTCGACGCCAAGACCAAGTACAAGAGCGGGACAGGCTGGCCCAGCTTTTACGACTATTTGGACGGCGCGCTGGACACTAAACGCGATTTCAAATTGATCATCCCGCGCACGGAATACCACTGTGCCCGCTGTGGTGGCCACCAGGGCCATGTGTTCAACGATGGCCCGCAGCCGACTGGCAAGCGCTACTGCAACAATGGTGTGGCGCTGAATTTTGTGCCGGAAGGCGACAAGCTGCCTGAGCTGCGCAGCTAGAGCAGAATAATTGTTCCCAGTCCGAGGAAGGCCAGAAAGCCGATGACGTCGGTGACCGTGGTCAGGACCACACTACCGGCCAGTGCCGGGTCGATGTCGAGCTTCTTCAGCGCCAAGGGGATGGCAAAGCCGGAAAACGCCGCGAACATCTGATTGATGACTAGCGCCATGGCGATGACTAGTGCCAGTGCAGCGTTTTGAAACCACAGCAGCACGATGACTGCGACGACTAGCGCCCAGACGATGCCGTTGATGATGGCTACCGCCAGTTCCTTGCGTAGCAGCACGCCGCTATTGGCGCTAGTGATCTGGCCCAGCGCCATGCCGCGGATCATCAGTGTCAGAGTCTGGCTGCCGCCGATGCCGCCCATGCTGGCCACGACGGGCATGAGCACGGCCAGCGCAACCACCTGGTCGATGGTGCCCTGAAACACACCCACGACTTGCGCGGCCACAAACGCGGTCAACAGGTTGATGCCCAGCCAGACGGCGCGGCGTTTTGAGCTGTCGGCCACCGGCGCAAAAATGTCCTCCTCTTCATCGAGGCCGGCCATGCTCATCAGGTCGTGCTCGGCTTCATCGCGGATGACATCGACAATGTCGTCAATGGTGATGCGGCCGATGAGTTTGTCCTGCGTGTCGATCACCGGCGCCGACAACCAGTCCTTGTTCTCGAACAGCCGGGCGACTTCGCGTGCCGGCATATCGACCGGCACGGATTCGATGATGTCGCGCCGCATGAGGTCAGCCACCAGTTTGGTGGGCTCGGCGGTCAGCAGCTGCGACAAGGCCAGGCCACCCATGAATTTGCCATAGCGATCAACCACATAAATGGCATCGGTGTGCTTGGGTAGCTCGCCGCGCAGGCGCAGGTAGCGCATCACCACTTCGATAGTCACATCTGGCCGTATGGTGACGATGTCGGTGTCGGTGAGGCCGCCCGCGGTGTTGGGGTCGTAACCCATCACCGTTTCCAGCGCGCGGCGGTCGGCCTGGTCCATCGACCGCAGAACTTGCTGGGTGATGGTTTCAGGCAGGTCTTCGACAAAGTCGGCGAGGTCGTCGATGTCGAGGTCGCGCGCGGCGGCGACGATGTCGGCGTCGGCCATGCTGTCGATCAGCTTGGCGCGCACCTCGTCATTGACGTGCAGCAGCACCTCGCCCTGATCATCGACCGGGACAACACCCCATACCACCTTGCGCTGCGGGCCGGGCAACGATTCCAGCAGCAGCGCGATTTCGGCCGGGTGCAGCGCACCCAACGCGCGTTTGACCCCGGCCAGACGCCCCTCATCCAGCGCATCACGCAGGCGCTCCATGCGTTGTTCGGGGCTGTGTTCGGTGGAATCAGCCATCGCGGTTGTCAGTACCGTGGGGCGGGATAGCGATTGTACGTGAGGCCGCTTGCGTCAACGGGGCTCAGGCCGCAGCCAATGTTTCGATGACGCTGCGCGCGACATCCGGGTCGCTGGTTTCTATCAAACCCTGCGCCGTGGCGCGCAGGCTGCTGATGTCGGACTCGCGCACGATGCGCTTGACCTCCAGCAGGCTGGACGGATGCATCGAAAACTCGGTCAGCCCAAGGCCCAGCAGCAGGCGCGTGTATTGCGGCTCGCCGGCCATTTCGCCGCACATCGACACCGGGATACCGGCAGCGCGGCCGGCGGCAATCGTGGTGTAGATCAATTGCAGCACGGCCGGGTTGAGCGGGTCATACAGGTAGTTGACCTCGTCATCGACGCGGTCGATGGCCAGCGTGTACTGGATCAGGTCATTGGTGCCGATGGAGAAGAACTGCGCATCGCGCGCCAGCCAATGCGCGGCCAGCGCTGCGGCTGGTACTTCGATCATGGCGCCAATCTGGGCGTCTGCGGCAAATTCGCGGCCTTCGCGTTGTAGTTCTGCCTTGACGTCGGCAATCAGCGTCAGCGACTGCTTGAGCTCATAAACATTGGAGATCATCGGCAGCATGATCTTCACCTCGCCGGCGGCGGCGGCGCGCAGCAGCGCGCGCAACTGCACGCGGAACAGGTCACGCTCCTGCAGGCACAGGCGAATAGCGCGCAAGCCCAGCGCCGGGTTGACCACCGTGGGGCTGCCGGCGCGGGTGTGGCTGGCTTGTTTGTCGGCGCCTAGGTCCAGCGTGCGGATGGTGACCGGGCCATCGACGGCGGCAATGACCTCGCGATAGGCGAGGAATTGTTCCTCTTCGTCCGGCGGTGCCTCGCGGTTCATGTAAAGGAATTCGGTGCGGAACAAGCCCACACCGGTTGCCCCAGCCTCGGCGGCGGCGACGGCGTCGCTGGGCAATTCGATATTCGCCTGCAAGGTGATTTCGACGCCGTCCTTGGATACCGCGGGCTCGTCCTTGAGCCGCGCCAGCATGCGGCGGTAGCGGGCGTCGCGCTGGCGGCGGTGTTGATAAAACGCCAAGGCATGGCGGTCAGGCCCGCCGATGGCATGGCCGGCGTGGCCATCGAGAATGATCGGCTCACCGTCTTCCAAAAGCCGCCGCGCACCGTGCATGCCGACAATCGCCGGGATGCCCAGGCTGCGCGCCAAGATGGCGGTGTGCGATAGCGGGCCGCCAAACTCGGTGACAAAGCCGGCGATGCCCTGGCGATGCAGCAACACCACGTCAGCTGGCGTGATGTCGTCGGCGACGACCACGGATGCGCCATCGCCGCCGGACTCCTTGGGTACCAGCGGCTTGTCGTGCTTGAGCAAGATGCGCCAGATGCGCTGAACAACGTGCTCGACGTCATCGCGGCGGCTGCGCAGGTAAGCGTCTTCCATGCGCTCGAATACGCCGATGAGCGTGTCACGCTGCACCTTCAGCGCTGCTTCGGCGTTGACGCCGCGGTCACTGATCAGGTCTTCCACCGCCACCGAGAAGGTTTTGTCCTCCAGCATCAACAAGTGGCTGTCGATGAACTCCGAGATTTCGCCAGGAGTGCCTTCAGGGATGCGGGATTTGACATCTTTGAGTTGCCCGCGCGCGCGCCGCAGCGCCGAGCGATAACGCTTGATCTCGTCGCCAACCTCAAACGGTTCGAGTGCGTATTCGGGGATGTCGAGATCACCCGAAGTGATCTTGTGCACGCGGCCAATGGCGATGCCGCGCGCGATGCCGACGCCTGAAAGCCAAACACTCATTAGGGAGCCGCCGCCTGCATTGCGCGAACCGCGTTCGCGTCCTGAAAAGTGCTTATGCAAGGCGGGTGGCGCAGCGCCGTAGTCATTCTACGGCCAAGCCGCCCAACGCAGTCAGCAGCACTTTTCAGGCCGAACCCCCCACCAAATATTTCTGGGGCCGGGCCCCATAGAAAATCATTCAAGGGGCCCGCTCGCGGCGTCATTCGTCGTTCATGTGGAATGACCACATTTCTCTCCTCAGTTCCTTGCGAGCGAGCCAGAAAGGACTCCGGCGCGGTCGCG
>JAAFAL010000070.1 GCA_018222345.1 bacterium | reverse complement strand
GGCATGGACTGTGTTGCACCACTGGGCTGGACCATTGGCGGGCGCATGGGCGCCGATGCACAAGCGGCGCTGGAGGCTGTCGCTGCCGCCTGCGCAAAGCAAGCTTCCTGCGCCGAGGCCTTCCCCAACATCGAAGCGCAACTGCGCCGCGTGCTGGCGCAAGCCGAGCGCAATGGCGCGACGACTCGGCAATTGCCCGATCCGCGCACTGGCGAACCTGAGCCGGTGACCATCGACAGCCTGATGCTGACTGGCGCCGTGCGTGGCGTGCTCTACAACGCGCCGCTGACGCGCCTGCTGCCGTGGATGATCGCGCAGGCCGATGCCGGCAACGTGTTGCCGTTGCATACGGCAGCGCAGGAATTCGCCGGCGACATGTCGGAGACAATCAGCCTGGGCATGATGTTGTCGGTGCTGTGCAGCGAAGACGTCGGCCGCTTGCAGGGCGCGGTGCCAGCCGCCGAGCGCAACAGCTTCGCCGGCAGTGCCATCCGCGACTACTGGCAGGCCGGCTGTGGCGAATGGCCAGTGCCGCGCGCCACATCGGAGTTCGACACGCCCGTGACTACCGATATCCCCAGCCTGTTGTTGTCGGGCGTTTGGGACCCGGTGACCCCACCGCGCAATGGCGAAATGCTGGCCGAAACTCTGCCCAATGCCCGGCATATCGCGGTGCAAGGCACGGCGCACATCGCCGGCTACCGCGGCTGCATGCCGCGGCTGGTGGCGCAGTTCTACGACAACCCCGACCCGGCAGCACTGGAAACTGATTGCCTGGATGTACTCAAAACGCCGGCCTTCATGACTACTGGCCTGGCGCCCGGCGCCACCAAGGAGGCCGCGCAATGATTCGCTTCGACAACGTCAACAAAAGCTTTGGCAAGGTGCATGCCTGCCGCGACATCAGCTTGCACGCCCCCGACGGCAAAATCACTGGCGTACTCGGCCCCAACGGCGCTGGTAAAACCACGGCGCTGCGTTGCCTGCTGGGCCTGGTTCGGCCCGACAGCGGGCAGGTCGAGGTCGATGAATTCAAGGTCGCCGACGATCCCATCTCCGCGCGCAGCCGCCTAGGCGTGCTGCCCGACCAATTCGGTTTGTACGTGCGCCTGACCGCGCGAGAACATTTGGGGTTTTTTGGCCGCCTGCATGGCTTGCAGGGCAGCGAACTGGACGCCGCCATCGACAACGTCGCCGAGCGCATCGGTATGACTGAGTTGCTGTCGCGCCGCGTGCAGGGCTTCTCGCAAGGCGAGCGCATGAAAGTGGCGCTAGGCCGCGCACTGCTGCACAACCCACGTAACTTGGTGCTGGACGAACCCACACGCGGCTTGGACGTGATGGCCGCGCGCAGCCTGCGGGAACTGCTGGCCAAAGAACGCGCCGCCGGGCGCTGCATCATGTTTTCAAGCCACGTGATGGCCGAAGTCGCGGCGCTGTGTGACCGCGTGGTCATCATCGCCGAGGGCCGCGTCACCGCCGAAGGCTCGCCGGACGACCTATGCCAGCAAGCCGGCGAGCCGGAACTGGAGGACGCCTTCGTCAAACTCATCGGCACAACGCGGGGGTTGGCAGCATGAGCCACTCAATCAATTGGCTGCATCTCAAGGCCGTGTTCATCAAAGAAGCGCTGGACGCCATCCGCGACCGCCGGTCGCTCATGGCCGTGGCCGGCTACGTGCTGATGGGGCCGGTGCTGATCTGGATCAGCTTTACCGCCATCTCCGAGCGCGAGTCAGTCGCCACCACGCTGGAAGTTGCGGCGCAAGGGGTTGATGCCCTGCCCGGCCTGACCACCGCACTGGCAGCGCAAGACATCGAACTGATCGCCAAAGACGACGCCCAAGCCGTAGTGGCCGAGGGCGGCGACATCATTTTGGGCCTGCGCGTGCCAGACGGGGCGCTGGACGACCTGCACAGCGGCAAGCCGGTGCGCGTAGAGATGATTCTCGACGAGTCCGACAATGGCGCCCGGCGAGCGCAGCGGCGCCTGCAGCAAGCCTTGGGGGCGTGGTCGCAAGAACTCACCACCCTGCGCGTGATCGCCCGCGGGGTGTCGCCCAGCCTGCTACAACCGCTGGACGTGCAAACAGTTGACCTGTCCACCTCCGCAGAACGTGCGGCCCTGCTGTTGGGCAGTTTTCAAATCTTCCTGCTCATCGCTGCATTTGTTGGCGCCATGAATGTCGTCATCGACATGGTCGCCGGCGAGCGCGAACGCCATTCTTTGGAGATTTTGCTGGCGCAACCGGTCAACACGCTGTCGGTACTGACCGGCAAATGGTTGGTGGCGACTGCATTTGGTGCGCTGTGCGGCGTGCTCACAACCGTGGCCCTGGCGCTGATCATCCCGCGCCTGCCCATTGCCGAACTAGGCATTGCCCACACCCCAACGCTGCATGGCTACGCGTTGATGGCACTGGTGGCCGCGGCGCTGGCACCGTTTGCCACCGGCCTGCAAATGGTCGCCGCCAGCTTTGCGCGCACCTTCAAAGAGGCGCAAACCTATCTGAGCATCTCGTTCATCCTGCCGATGTTTGTGGCCATGGGCATCCAAATGCTGCAACCCGACCCGCAAACCTGGATGCAGCTCACGCCCATGGTGGCGCAGCAGCAGTTGCTCGACCAGATTTTGCGAGAGCAGTGGCCGAGTGTTGCCGACTACGTGCTGGGCCTGGGCCCGACATTGCTGATCGGCCTCGTGCTGATGTGGCTGGCAGCGCTATTGCACCGCCGCGAGCAAATCCTGCAAACCGCTTGAGCCAGAGCGGTGTGCAATTCGATGCGCTGGTGGCCGAGCATGGCGCGGCCATCGGCCGCGTGGCGGCAGCCTTCGAGCGCGATGCCGCGCTACGTGAAGATTTGTCGCAAGACATTCTGCTGGCCATCTGGCAAGCATTGCCCAAGTTTCGTGGCGACGCCCCGCTGCAGCATTTTGTGCTGCGTATCGCCCATAACCGCGCCGCCAGCCATGCGCTGAAAGCCAGCCGCGCACCGCGCAGCGCCGAGCTGGACCCGCGCATGCCGGCCGCCACGCCCAACCTGGAAACCCAGGCCATGCACAGCGAATCCGCCCAGCGACTGCTGGCGGCGGTGCAGCAATTGCCAGTGGCCGACCGCCAACTGGTAACGCTGGCGCTGGAAGGCCTGCCCTACAAAGACATCGCCGAGCTGCTCGACATGAGCGTCAACCTCGTCGGTGTTCGCCTAAACCGCGCGCGCAAGCGCCTGAAATCACACATGGAGGGCCGGGCATGAACGAGTGGTCCGACTTCGCCAATGACTGGCAGCAACTGGAACCCGACCTCACGCCGCTGATCAAGCGCACGCGCCGCCGCGGGCGCTGGCTGCAGGGGTACTTCTGGTACCAATTGGTTGGCACGATCATCGCCATCCCGATTTGGTGCTGGGCGCTGTGGGTAACCGACAATGCCGCGCATTACGGGATCATTTTTTCAGCGACGGGTTTTGTGGCTGGCTGGTGGGCCGCCGCATGGCCGATCTGGAAAGACTTGCGCCGTGAGCGACCGCCGGCGCGGCCGCGTGCCGTGCTGGCCAATGCCCTGCGCCACATCCGCAGCGGGCGCCGGCTTGCACAACTGGAGATGGGCGTGGGCATTGCACTCATCGTGCTGATGGGCCTGATTTGGAGCTCGGGCGATCACAGCAGCAACGACCAGCTCATTATTGCCGGGGGCGCCGCAATTGCTGCCTTGTGGTTTTTGATGAGCTGGCGCTACTGGCGCCGCCTGGGGCGCGAGGCTGATGCGTTGTTGGGGCGCTCAAAGTAAATGTCATTGCGAGGCGCGGAGCGCCGCGGCAATCCTCGCCGGCACGCGGCTCGGCGACTTGCTGCGCAAGCCGTTACCAGTTTCGCTCCCAAATCCCCCGCTCGCTGCGCTCGCCGCCCCCTTTACTAAAGGGGGCTGTTACTAAAGGAACTGTCATTGCGAGGGAGCATAGCGACCGCGGCAATCTCATTGGGCGGCGGCTTCGTGACGAGATTGCCGCTCACCTTCGGTGCTCGCAATGACAGCTTATTCAAGCTTTGGGCTGCTTCACCACCCGCAAATACGGCTTCTGCTCATCCCAGCCATCGGGAAACATGCCCTTGGCCTCACCGTCGCTGATAGCAGGCACGATGATTACGTCGTCGCCTTGCTGCCAGTTTACTGGCGTGGCCACCTTGTGCTTGTCGGTCAGCTGCAACGAGTCGATCACGCGCAAAATCTCGTTGAAATTGCGGCCCGTTGACGCAGGGTAGGTCAGCGTCAAGCGAATCTTCTTGCTCGGGTCGATGATAAACACGCTGCGCACGGTGAGCGTGTCGCTGGCATTGGGGTGGATCATGCCGTAGAGGTCGGCCACCTTGCGGTCGGCGTCGGCAATCATGGGAAAGTTCACCGCCACGCCCTGCGTATCCTGGATGTCTTTCGACCAACCCTCATGGTCGGCGACGCTGTCCACCGACAGGCCGATGGCCTTGACGCCGCGTTTGTCGAACTCGGGCTTGAGCTTGGCTGTAAAGCCCAGCTCGGTGGTGCACACCGGCGTGTAGTCCTTGGGGTGCGAAAACAGCACGCCCCAACTGTCGCCCAGCCAATCGTGAAAGCTGATGTCGCCTTCGGTGGTGGGGGCTGTGAAGTCGGGTGCAATATCGCCAAGTTGCAAAGCCATGATGTGCTCCGGTTATTGCGGATGAATTATATGTTTTTGGGTTCCTGCACCAAGCTTTCAAGGGCTTGTGGGCCAGCTAGAGCGGCGTTGCCAACGCGATGCAGCCGCCACAACAACAGCACACTGGCCGTGCCCAGGCCTGCGATGATGCCCCACCACAACGCCGCAGGGCCTACATCAGCGCCAAACGCCAGGCCTGCGCCCAGCGGCATGCCGACAATCCAATACGCCACCAGCGTCAGCCCCATGGGCACGCGGGTGTCCTTGTAGCCACGCAGGCCGCCTGCAGCAGACGCCTGCAGGCAATCGAACACCTGGAACAGCGCCGCCCACAACAAAAAGCCGACTGCAGTTGCCACAACCTCGGGCGCAGCGGTGTAAATGGCAACAATCTGGCGCGGGAACAGCAGCATCAGGCTGGCTGAGAACGCCGAAAACGCCAGTGCCAGCATCACGCCGGCCTGCGCCGCTGTGCGCGCTGCCTCGGGTTGGCGCCGGCCTAACGCGTTGCCCACGCGCACCGTGCTGGCAAATGCCAGGCTCAGCGGCACCATGAAGCACAACGCCGAGAAATTGATTGCCACCTGGTGCGCAGCCGCGGCGGCATCGCCAAACCGCGCCATCAGCAGGCCGACGACGCCGAAAAACCCCGCCTCAAAGGTCAGCATGGCGCCGATTGGCGCGCCAACGCCCCACCATTCGCTGGCTACGGCGCGGGTGGGTTTTTCGCGGGCAGCAAAGAGTGCCAAGGCCCGTAAGCGTGGACGGCGTGCATACAAACCCAGCAACGCCAAAAACATCAACCAATCCACCAGCGCCGTGGCCACGCCACACCCCACCGCGCCCAGCGCGGGCGCGCCCAGCTTGCCGTACATGAACACGTAGTTGAGGCCGACATTGGCGATCAGCCCGACTATGCCGACAATCATGAATGCGCGCGTGTCGCCCACGCCCTCTGCGCCAAAGCGCAGCACCAGCATCATGCCCAGCGCTGGCGCGCCAAACGCCACCATGTGCAAGTAGCCACGCGCGCTGGCGGTCGCCTCGGCCGACAAGCCCAACGAACCTGTAACCGGCCCGCCGGTCAGCCACAAAAGGGCTGCCATCAGCACGCCCATCAGCAAGCCCAGCCACAACACTTGGTGGATAAACCGGCCGATGGAGGCTGGCGCTTCGTCGGCGCCGTCGCGCTGCGACACGATGGCCGACACGCCATTGGCCAAGCCGATCATCATCAAACCGATGATCATCCAGTAGCTCATGCCGGTCGCCACGGCCGCCAGGTCGGTGCTCGACAGCCGCCCGGCCATGATGGTGTCGGCCGTGCGCGAGCCAATCATCGCCAATTGGGCGACAACAATCGGGCTTGCAAGGCGCAGCGTCGGCCGCACGTCGGCGATCCAATGAAACACAGGGCGAGTCAGGCGTTGAACGGGCGCGGACTATAACCGCGCCGCCCAGTGCGGGCGCCGCTCGTGCCGCGGCGCCGGCCGCTGGTCTGAAGTGGCGCCTGCAGTTTCGCCGCTAAGTGCTTGGTTCATGTGATTTTTGTCAAGCAATGATGCTTGTGAGCACCCACCGGATGCAGTACGCTTGCCAGCGGAGTAGTGATCGACTGCGCGCATACTGCGCACACCTAGCGGGCTCGGGGGAAACGAGATGCTGTCCCAACACAAGAATTCATGGCTGCAACTAGCAGCAATCGCCCTATTGACGGGGTTTATGGCCGCTTGCACCAGTGGTGGCGAGATTGGGTCGGGCGGCAATGCTGTCAACCAAGATGATCCTGATGCGCCGGTTGATCCGGATGACCCTGACGCGCCGCCTGCGGTCACAGTCGCGTCTGTAGATTTGATCGTCAGTTCGACAGACCTACGCTCCGACGCCGACACCGGGCCGGAAGGCGTGACGCTGACAGCGCTTGTTAAAGACGCCAACAACAATGCGATTCAGAATCAAACCGTGACGTTCACCACTGACTCGGGGCTGATCCAGGTCACTCAGGGCACCACGGACGCCGCAGGATCTGCACAGGCTATCGTCACCACTGGCGGTGACGCTGGGAACCGAGTCATCAATGCCCGCGCATCGGCCGGCAACCAAGCAGACACGTTGCAGATCAACGTGACCGGCACAACCTTGAGCATTAACGGCCCGAGTTCTATCGGCGATGGCGACACGGTGACCTACGCCCTGTCCTTGCTCAATGCTGGCAGCGAAGGCATCGGCAATGAGGCGCTGGGCGTCACGTCACAAAACGGCAACACGCTAAGTTCCGCCTCACTAACGACCAATTCAAATGGCAGTTCAACGTTTCAGCTCACCGGCGATGTGCCTGGCACGGACGTTTTGACAGCAACGGGTTTCGACCGCGCCGACGGCGTTACGCAACCCGTCGTTGCATCGCAAACCGTCACGGTTGCAGCGCGCAGCCTGGCCTTGTCGATTGACCCCGCCGCGGGTGAACCCGCCTTCGATGGCGAGATCGGACTGGATGAAGCGCGCACGACACGTATCACGTTGACGGCAAACGACGGTTCTTCTATTGCCAACCAAGACATCAGCTTGTCGAGTACTCGGGGCGCGCTGAGCGCCGACGGTTCCAACGGTTCGTTCACGCAAAACGCGTTAGTGGTGCAAACCAATGGCAGCGGCGTTGCGACTGCGGTAATCCGTTCGCGTGACCCCGGAGATGCCACTGCAACAAATGCTGGCAAGGCCGGCCCTACGTTGATTACGGCGACCGGGCCTGGCGGTGCGACTGCGACCGCCTCATACGAATTTGTTGCGACGGACACAAACAACATCAACCTACAGGCGTCACCCACGACAGTGCCGGTAAACGGTACTAGCGAAATTCGCGCAGTGGTTCGCGATGCCGACAGCAACCCGGTGAAGAACGCCACCGTAAACTTCACGCTGGAGGGCAGCACCGCTGGGCAATTGCTATCAGCGACTGCAGTTACTGACAGTCGTGGATTGGCAACTGTCACGTACCAGGCCGGCGGCACCAATAGCGGCTCTAGCGACGAGGGACCGGAAGACGAGAATGACGTCACAGTGTCTGGCTCAGTCGGCAGCGGTGCCGCCGCTATTTCGGACTCGGCTGCGATCACCGTCGGCGGGCAAGCCCTGCGTATTGCCATCGGCACTGGTAATGAAGTCGAAGAGCCGAACACGACTACGTTCATCAAGCGATTCACAGTGGTGGTTACCGACCCGGCCGGCAACCCTGCACCCGCCAGCACAATATTTAGAGTGCGCCTTGTGCCGATTGGCTACGCGACCGGCAACTTGGTAGCTACTGATACCGACAACCCACCCGATGGCGACCCGGACGAGTTTGTGCAGGTCGTAACAGGCGCAACGGCGTCCGGCTTTTGTGTGACCGAAGATACAGACCTCGACGGCATTCTCGATGCTGGAGAGGACGTCAATGGCTCAGGGCAACTGGAACCGTTCAACCCTGCCTCCGTGCCCGACAATCTGGAGTTGGATGAAAACGGTGCCATCGAATTCCCGGTGACCTATCTGCAAAACCACAATTTGTGGACGATCATGCGGCTGACTGCCACGGCAACGGTCTCTGGCACAGAGTCGTTCAATGCAACGACCTTCGTGCTGCCTGCGCTAGCGTCCGACCTCAACCAGGTCGAGGTGTCACCGCCAGGGGCCACGAGTCCATACGGCTCCGACGCAGATGGTTGTAACGACTTCGATCGTTAACGTAGTCCATTCAGTCGAAGAAAAGCTTATTCACCGTACTTGCGCAGCAACCCCCGCAACTGGTCATAACTAAGCCCTAGCGCCTCGGCGGTCTTGCCTTGGTGGTGCTGATGCGCCGCCAAGGCTTGTTCGAGCCGGTGCTGTTCTTCAGCTGCCAAGTACTCACGCAGGTCGTAGGGATAGCTGATCTGCTCAGTCTGCGCTGGGGTTGCTGGCGCGTCACCACCCTGCTCGCGCTCTGCCAAGCCTGGCACAACGCCCTGCGGCCGCCACGGTGACTGGAACGGGTCGAACTCGATGCTGGCCACTGCGCGTGACGGATGCGCGCGGTAGACGGCGCGCTCGACGACGTTTTTCAGTTCGCGCACATTGCCCGGCCAGGCGTAGTCGAGCATGGTGCGCTCGGCGCTGGCCGAAAAGCCGGGGAAATACTCGCGCCGCAATTGCTTGACCATGCCCTCGGCAAAATGCTCAGCCAGCGGCAGGATGTCGTCTTGCCGGGCGCGCAGTGGCGGCAGTGTGATGACGTCGAAACTCAGCCGGTCTAGCAAGTCTTCGCGGAAAGCGCCGCGCGCTGCCATGGCCGGCAAATCGACGTTGGCGGCGCCGATGATGCGCACATCAACGGTGCGCGTTCGGGTCTCGCCCACGCGGTCGTATTCGCCGTATTCGATCACCCGCAGCAGTTTTTCCTGCAAGCGCAGCGACATGCTGGCGAGTTCGTCCAAAAACAAGGTGCCACCGTCTGCGGCCTCGAAGCGGCCCACGCGTGATTTTGTTGCGCCGGTAAACGCGCCCTGCGCGTGGCCGAACAGTTCGGACTCCAGCAATTCTTCGCTGATTGCCGCGCAGTTGAGTTTGAAGAACGGCCCGTCCCACCGCTCCGACAGGTAGTGCAGGCGCGCGCCGATCAGTTCCTTGCCCGTACCACGCTCACCAATCACCAGCACCGGTTTGACCAGCGGCGCGACCAAGGAGATGTGTTCCAGCAACTCCAGAAACGCATCGGATTGGCCAATCAGGGTCTGGTCGCGGGCGCGTTCGCTGTCACTCATGCTGATTTTGGTGAAATTCACCAATAAATGGTTTTAGCAACCTTAGCTGCAGTGAGCCCCAAACGCCAGAAAATCTTTTTATTGTTATTTTTCAGTGGCTTATCGTGGGAGAAAAAGTTGGCACGCTGCTTGGAACGTATAGAGCACCAACCAGGAGACTGACCATGACTCGCATCACCGCACTCACCGCCGCCTTGCTACTTGCCGGAACTTGCACCGCCGCCTCGGCGCAGCAAGCCGAGCCCGTGTGGCGCACCCAGATCCACGCCGAAACCTCGCAAGCCATCGCCAACCAGGGCAACACCGCCCTGCAATCGATCCGCGAGGCGGCCATCCAGCGCTTGGGCGAAAGCCTGCCGGCGCTGCGCAAGCTGACGCCGCTGGCGCCTAATCGCGACACCGAACAAGACGAGCGCCAGTAAGCACCCCTTCCCTGACAGACCCCACACGAGGACACGCCCATGGGCATTTATTCACGACTGAGCGACATCGTCAATTCGAACGTTCACGCC
The DNA here is from genome assembly GCA_018222345.1 of bacterium. Lineage (GTDB taxonomy): Bacteria > Pseudomonadota > Gammaproteobacteria > Nevskiales > OUC007 > JAAFAL01. Next base: position 4,288 of record JAAFAL010000070.1, on the reverse strand, counting down.
ATGCTGGACAAGGCCGAGAACCCGGAAAAACTCGTCCGGCTGATCATCCAGGAGATGGAAGACACGCTGGTTGAAGTGCGCACCGCATCGGTGCGCACCATCGCCCGCAAAAAGACGCTGGAACGCAAACGCAAGACGCTCGACACGGAAGCCGCCGAGTGGCAACGCAAGGCCGAGCTGGCGATCAACCGCGACCGCGAAGACCTGGCCCGCGCTGCACTCACAGCCAAGGCCAAGATTGCCGACGTGCAAGCCGAGATCGACACCGAGCTGAACGAGCTCAACGCCGAGATGGACAAACTCGACACTGACGTAGCCAAGCTCAAGGTCAAACTCAAAGACGCCAAGGCGCGGCAGAAAACCATCCTCGCCCGCAAGCAGTCGGCCACCACGCGCATTCAAGTGCAGCGCCAGGTGCACGACAGCAAGATCGACGACGCCATGGCCAAGTTCGAGACCTACGAGCGCAAGATCGACGCGCTGGAAGCCGAAGCCGACTCGTACAACATGGGTGAGCAAGGCCTGGACGACGCCTTCGCCGAGCTGGAGACATCCGACGCCGTCGAAAAAGAACTGGCCAGCCTCAAGCAGCAGGTGAAAGGCAGCACGCCCGCCACCTCTGACGCATAATCACCGGCTGAACCCGAAGCCAACAAGCAAACCAAGGACGCAACGTGCACGTGTTTTTCGAGGATTTTCTGTTACCGATCATCATTGTCGGCATGGTGGTCCTCGCACCCATCTGGATTGCGTTTCACTACATCAGCAAATGGAAGGCCGGCAACACCGCCAATGTGCCACCGCAGGCGCAGAACGAGCAGATTGCCGCCCTGCACCGCAAGAGCGTGCAGATGCGCGAACGCATCGAAGCGTTGGAAGCGATTCTGGATGCTGAGATTCCAGGCTGGAGAGACAAACAATGAGCCGCAGTAACGACTACGAACGCAAAGCCCGTCGCGCCGCACGGCGCGCACAACGGCGCACTAGCCGCATGGGCATGTACCGGAACACCGACCGCGCCTGGGTAGCAGGCGTATGCGCCGGCTTGGCCGACTACCTGTCGGTCGATCTGAAGATCGTGCGTATCCTCACCGTGATCGCCATGTTGGTGTTCAACTGGCCGATGATCATTGCCTATGTTGTGGCCATCTTCGTGCTCGACAAACGCCCGGCCGGCGTGCAGCCGCGCCGCATTCGCCAGTACGACGACGATGACGACGAAATCGTCGAGACCGTTCCCGCGGGCCCCGACATGCCTGAAGTGGCAGGTGAATTTGACGAGCTTGAAGGCAAGCTGCAGGGCCTGGAGGCGTACCTGTCATCCAAGCGTTTCGAACTGGATCGCGAATTTCGCGATCTGGAGCGTGCCTAGCCGGCGGGTGATGCAATTTGCCGGCTACGCAGCACTAAATACAGCGCGAAGCCGACAACCACACCCGGCACAATGCCCAGTGCCAAGCACCACCAGCGGCCGCGTATGTTGAGCGGCCGCTCGTGCCACATCCAAAGCGCCAGCACGCACCAGCACAAGATCACATCGGTGGAATAGCCAGCGGCGTAAGGATTAACAAAACCCGCGGCGAAGGCGCCGACGACGTCCAAGTCGGCAAGCAGCGGCGGGATGATCGTCCAAGTAAAAAATGCTGTAAACGCGATTGCGATGTACAGCAGCGCGCCTTGGAAAATTTTGTCGGTCATTGGTCTATACCTTCATCAAAATCTCTGGAACGAAACCGCCACCCAACGAAATTGCCGCGACCCTTCGGGCCTCGCAATGACAGCGTCAATGGTGGTTTGCAAGCCTTGAGTACCGCACTGACGTGGGCCGTGCGTCTATCGATGCGGGATTTTGCCTCGCGCAAAGGCGCCAAGGGCGCAAAGTTTTTGGCTGTCATTGCCAAGGAGCGTAGCGACTGCGGCAATCCTCGCGGGCAAGCCGCTCGGGGCTTTGCTGCGCAAAGCCTTACCAGTCCCTCTTCCAAATCCCCGCTCGCTGCGCTCGCCGCCCCTTTACTAAAGGGGCTGTCATTGCGAAGGAGCGTAGCGACTGCGGCAATCTCATTGGGTGGCGCTAGCGTGACATGACCGCCGCGCGCCTTCCGCGCTCGCAATGACGGCACCTTTTACCCACGCCCCGGTGGCAGCGAATAGCTCCCCGTCGCATGCGCCACCAGCGCATCGGACCCGGCTGATCGAAGCTCGACTGCACAGACCGCCAAGCGCTTGCCCAACTTGATGATGCGCGCACTGGCAATCACGTCAGCGATTGGCGGTTTACGCAAAAAATGAATGCTGGTGTCTGTGGTCACCGCCAACGCGTCGGCGCCACCGTGCGCCAATATGGCTGCATACATAGCGGTGTCGGCCGCTGCGAACAGCGTCGGCCCCGACACCGTGTTGCCGGGCCGCTTCATGCTGTCATCTACTGCAACGCGTACGCGAGCACCGTCTTCGGTCACCGCTTCGACAAATACGCCACTCGCGGCCGGCAGGCCGGAGCGGATCAATGCCTGAATCTGCGTTGCGTCCATTATTTGCGCCACGGCTGAACTCCTGAAAAATTGCGCAGAACGATAACTTGCTTGACAGCTGGATACTTATACTCTAATTTTTTGAGTACTTTACGTATGAGATATTTTGATGACTCACTTCAATACCCCATCACACACACCACAAGACGACCTGGCCTACGTCGCGTCCGCCGTGCGCCGACGTGAAACCAGGCCGGGCGTCCCCGCCATTTTCTTCCTTTGGTCGGCGCTGTTTCTTGTCGGTTGGGCCTTGCCGGACTTTGCGCCACGCCTGACCGCACCGTTCTGGCTGGTGGCGGGCATTGGCGGCGGCCTGCTGAGCTGGTGGCTGGGCGCACGCGACGAACTCAAAAGAGGCGACGTGGATATCGAGTTGGGCAAGCGCTACGGCTACCACTGGCTAGTGTGCGGCGCGGCGTTTTTCGGTGTGTTCTTGCCGTTCATGTTGGGCGGGCAGGAGTTCAACGCCTATGCCGCTGACCTGTTGGGCCGGCAATTCCTGCTCGTCTGCGCCCTGGCCTACGGCTTGGCTGCATTGCACCTCGAGCGCGGCCTGGCACTGCCGGCTGCGATTATGGGCGCCGGCTATCTGGTGCTGAACGTCTGGTCGCCGGCCTATCTGTGGACCACCATGGGCGCGATGATCTCGGTTGCGCTGTTCGTGGCCGGGTTGCAGGCACGCCGATGAACGCGGGAGACGCCGCCATCGGCGCGCATCTCGGCAAGCTAGACAAGCTGTTCGAGCACCGCGTGCGGCTGGCGATCTGCGTGCTGCTGACCCAAAGCGACGTCATCAATTTCTCGCGCTTCAAGGAATTGCTCGAGCAAACAGACGGCAACCTGGGTGCCCAGCTACGCAAGCTGGAGGATGCAGGCTACGTGACCGTCGATAAGCGCTTCGAGGGCCGCAAACCGCTGAGTTGGTACGCGCTGACCAAAGTCGGAAAGAGCGCCTTGCAAGCGCACATCAAGGCACTGCAAGCAGTCACTGGCACCGTCGGTTAAACCGTCGCCGGCATGGCAGCGGCTTTGGCCTTGAATGCGGCCCACTGTCCGGCCTCGATGGCTGCGCGCATCTGCGCCACCCAGTCCAGATAAAAGTGAACGTTGTGGATGGTGTTGAGCCGCGCGCCGAGGATTTCGTTACAGCGATGCAGGTGGTGCAGATACGCCCGCGAATAATGCGCGCAGGTGTAGCAGGCGCAATTGGGGTCCAGCGGCTCAGGGTCGGCTTTGAAGCGCGCATTGCGTAGCCGCAACACGCCCTGGCTGGTAAACAAATGCGCGTTGCGGGCGTTGCGCGTGGGCATCACGCAATCAAACATATCGACGCCGCGATCCACCGCATCAACCAAGTCTTGCGGCGTGCCCACACCCATCAGATAGCGCGGCGCATCCGCGGGCATCACGGGTTGCAAGGTATCCAGCACCTGCAGGCGCTCGTCGCGCGGCTCTCCAACACTCAATCCACCGATGGCATAGCCGTCAAAGCCGATGTCGGCCAGGAGCTGTTGTGATTCCAAGCGCAGCGCCGCATGCATGCTGCCCTGGTTGATACCAAACAAGGCGTTGGCATTGTTGCCATGCTCGACCTTGCAACGCTGCGCCCAGCGCGCAGACAACTCCATTGATGTGCGCGCCTCATCCTCCGTCGCCGGGTAATCCGTGCACTCGTCAAACTGCATGACGATGTCGGCGCCCAGGGCATGTTGCACTTGCACGCTGCGCTCCGGCGTCCGCCGCACCTTGTCGCGATT
>JAAFAL010000069.1 GCA_018222345.1 bacterium | reverse complement strand
ACCTGACACAAATAAATGTAACAGTCAACAATGGTATTAAAACAATGCTTAAGGCGAAGGCGGGGCGTAAATCGACACCTTGAGGCGCTATAACGCGACTATTTGATCGTTATTGACACTCGCCAATGGTTGAATGTACGCTGACTCTGTCATTCACCAATGGTAATTAGGGTTTCCTGATTGCCGCAGCGGACAGATCCCCATGCCTGAGACCTTGCACACCGATACCTTGATCGTCGGCACCGGCTTTGCAGGCCTGTGCGCCGCCATTCAACTCAAAGAGGCCGGTTTCGAGGACCTGGTGCTGCTTGAGCGCGGCGACAGCGTTGGCGGCACCTGGCGCGACAACCATTACCCCGGTTGCGCGTGTGATGTGCAGTCGCACCTGTATTCGTTCTCGTTTGAACCCAACCCGACGTGGAGCCGGATGTTTGCCCCACAACCGGAAATTCTGCGCTACCTCAAAGGCTGCGCCGACAAGTACGACGTGCGCCGCCACGTGCGCTTCAACCGCAATGTGACCAGCATGGCCTGGGACGATGACAGCGGCACCTGGATTGTGCGCACAGACCATGGCGAGACCTGGACAGCCAACAACGTCATTTCGGCCATTGGCGGCCTGAGCACGCCGGCCATCCCCGACATTGACGGGCTGGACGACTTTGCCGGGCCGGTGTTTCACTCGGCTGACTGGGATCACGATCTCGACCTGAGCGGCAAGCGCGTGGCCGTGATTGGCACCGGCGCATCCGCCATCCAGTTCGTGCCGCAAATCGCACCCAAGGTGGAAAGCTTGGCGCTGTTCCAGCGCACACCGCCGTGGATTGTGCCCAAGCCCGACCGGGCAATTTCTACGGCCGAGCAGGCCGTGTTCAAGCGTGTGCCTGCGGTGCAGCAGGCAGCCCGCAGCGCGATTTACGCCCAGCTCGAATCCCGCGCTGCCGGCTTTGTGCTCAACCCGCGCCTGCTCAAGCTGGGTGAGCGCATGGCCCGCAGCCACATTCGCAAGCAAATCCCCGACCGCGAACTCCGCCGCAAGGTCACGCCTGATTACTCGCTGGGCTGCAAGCGTGTGTTGGTGTCCAACGACTACTATCCGGCGCTGGCGCGCGACAACGTTGATGTGGTCACCGATGGCATCACCAAGCTCACCAAGACCGGCGTGCGCACCGCAGACGGCGCGTTGCACAAGGTCGATGTCGTCATCCTGGGCACCGGCTTCAAGGCGCAGAAACCCTTCGGCCGTGGCATGCTGGTGGGGCGTGGCGGGCAGGACATTTGGGATGCCTGGTCAGACCGTCTGAGCGCGTACTACGGGATGTCGATTGCCGGCTTCCCCAATTTCTATTTGCTCACCGGGCCCAACTCCGGACTGGGACACAACTCCATGGTTTATATGATCGAGTCACAAGTGAACATGGTCGTCGATGCGCTCTACCGCAAGCGCCGATACGGCTGGCGAAGCATCGAGGTCACACCGCGGGCGCAGGCGCAGTGCCAAGCGGCGATTGATGCCAAGTCGGCGGCCAGTGTGTGGTCCGGTGGTGGCTGCAAAAGCTGGTATCTGGACGAGCAGGGTCGCAACACCACGCTGTGGCCGGACTTCACGTTCAAGTTTCGCGAAAAGACCCGGCGCCTGAATGCCGCACACTTTCGCATCGTCAAAGCCAATGGCGAGGTGATGCAGCCGCGCCGCGGTAGCGTGCGCAAACAGCTTGTGAACCTTGCCGGCAATCTGATTGGTGGCCGTAGCGGCCCGCAGGTGGCGGCATGAAGCGCTTCGACGGCAAGGTCGCGGCCATTACAGGTGCCGGCAGCGGCATCGGCCGCGCCTTGGCGCTGAACCTGGCTGCGCAAGGCTGTGGCCTGGCGCTGTCCGACATCAACAATCCGAACCTGCAAGCCACGGCCAAAGCCGTGAAAGCGGCCAGCGATGTCAAAGTGACGACCAAGAAGCTGGACGTGGCGAACCGTGCTGCCGTTCACGCCTGGGCCGACGCCACGGCCAAGGCCCACGGGCAGGTGAACTTGATCTTCAACAATGCAGGCGTGGCGCTGGGTGCCAGTATTGAGGGCGCCGACTACGACGACCTGGAATGGATCATGAACATCAATTTCTGGGGCGTGGTGCATGGCACCAAGGCGTTTTTGCCGCATTTGCGCGCCGCTGGCGATGGCCACGTGATCAATGTCTCCAGCGTGTTCGGCCTGATTGGTGTGCCCAGCCAGGGCGCCTACAACGCCACCAAATTTGCCGTGCGTGGCTTTACCGAAGCACTGCGGCAGGAGTTGGACATGGCCGGCTACGGCGTGTCGGCCACGTCAATCCACCCCGGTGGCATCAAGACCAACATTGCGCGCGATGCACGCTTTGGCGACATGGACGGCATCACCAGCCGCCAGGCGTCCGACAGCAAGGCGCGCTTCGAGCAGTTGTTCATCACCACGCCGGAATCGGCGGCGCGTACGATCCTGAAAGGCGTGCAGCGCAACGCGCGGCGCGTGCTCATCGGCCCGGATGCGCATGCCATCGACCTGATGGCGCGGGCCTTGCCGGCGCGCTACCAATGGCTGTTGGCCAAGGGTGCCAAGCGCGCAATGGCCTGAACCAACAAATGATCGTCATTTCCGCGACAGCGGGAATCTAGCCATTGAACTAGCCATTGAAATGGGCGCAAGCATTCGAAGTTCATCGAACCATGTCCGGCTGCTAGAGTGCCTCACTGCCACCCACTCCTAAACCACGCAATGCCCAAACTTGACCCCCAAGGCGCCGCCCTGAACGCACTGACTCGTGTAGCCGGCCTGCCTGTTGTGCAGCGCCTGGGCCTGGATAAAGCACTGGAACGCACCGTGTTCCATGGCGCGCGGGCCGGGTTTCGCGCTGGCAGCGTCGCGCGCAAGCGCTTCAAACCCTTGATCGACCTGACCAAGCCTGCGCGCCTGCCCAAAGCCAGTGCCGGCGCGGCATTGTTCGACGTCAGCCTGTCCGACGAACAGGCCATGTTCAAGGACGCCATCGACCGCCTGGTGGACGACCAGCTTGCGGGTGCGGCGCGCGCCGCCGATGAAGCCTGCGCTACGCCCGATGAATTGCTGCAACAGATTCATGACCTCGGCATCACCATCATGGCCGTGCCGGAGGACGCTGGCGGCGCGGCCAGCGAACGCTCGCCAGTGACGCACGCCATCATCGCCGAGGCGCTGGGCCGCGCCGACTTGGGCATGGCGCTGGCGGCGCTGGCACCGCTAGGCGTGGCCAATGCCATCACGCGCTGGGGCACGGCGCAGCAACAGGCCACCTACTTGCCTTTGCTGGCCGGCGAAACCTTCATGCCAGCCGCCACGGCACTGGCCGAACCGGGCCCCAAATTTGATCCGTTCAACCTCGCCTGCACTGCCGAGCCGCACCGCAATGGCTACTCGCTGGATGGCAATAAAACGCTGGTGCCGCTGGCACAAAGCGCAGCGTTCTATCTAGTGGCCGCGCAGGTGCCGGACCTTGGCCCCCGCCTGTTTATTGTTGAGCGCGAATCGCATGATATCGAGCCACGCCCGCAGCCGGCCATGGGCCTGCGCGCTGCGGGCCTGGGGCAATTGCATTTCAGCAATCTGGTTCTGCCCGAGCACGCCATGTTGGGCGGCCCGGATGGTGCCTACGATCATCAGGAGTTCGTTGCGCTGTCACGTATTGGTATGGCCGCCGCCGCAGTCGGCCAATGCCAGGCCGTGTTGAACTACGTCACGCCCTATGTAAAAGAGCGCAAAGCCTTTGGCGAGCCAGTTGCGTATCGCCAGTCGGTGGCATTCATGGTCGCCAATATCGCCATCGAGTTGCAGGGCCTGCGCTTGCTGACCTGGCGCGCCGCCAGCCGTGCCGAACAGGGCTTGCCGTTCGCCCGCGAGGCTGCATTGGCTGCCTTGCAGGCCGCCGACAAGGGCATGGAGATTGGCACCAATGGTGTGCAATTGCTCGGCGGCCACGGCTTTGTCAAGGAACATCCGGTGGAGCAGTGGTATCGCAATTTGCGCGGCGCTGCTGTCGCTACAGGACCAATGGTGTAGCCATGATCAACCTCGAAACCCCAAAAAAATTCAAAGCCATCGTCCACTCGGCCCAGCAAGCGGCGGAGAACGTCTTCCGTCCCATTTCACGCAAGTACGACCTTGCCGAGCACGCGTACCCCAAGGAACTGGACGTGTTCGCCGCCGCAATGGACGGTATGAACGCCGGCGACAAGGCTAACGCCGCAGGCGCGGGCAAACTCAGCCAGGCCGCCAAGGCTGGCGACGGCGTGCGCAATGGCGCCAACATGCAATCGGTGCTGGGCCTCGAAGCGCTGTGTTGGGGCGATGTCGGCCTGGCATTGAGCCTGCCACGTAACGGCTTGGGCAATGCCGCGATCGCTGCGGTCGCCAACGACGAGCAACTTGAACGCTTCGACGGCAAGTGGGCGGCCATGGCCATCACCGAGCCGGGTTGCGGCTCGGACTCGGCGGCTATCCAGGCCACCGCAAAAAAAGACGGCGATCACTACGTGCTCAACGGCGAGAAGATATACGTGACCTCCGGCAAGCGCGCCGACCTCGTCGTGGTCTGGGCCAGCCTGGACCGCAAGGTGGGCCGCGCCGCCATCAAGTCCTTCGTCGTGGAGTGGGGTACGCCGGGCATGGAGCTGGTGCGGCTGGATCACAAGCTGGGAATTCGCGCCTCGGATACCGCACACATCGTGTTGTCCGATTGCCGGGTGCCGGCCGAAAACCTGCTGGGCTCGCCGGAAGTCGATACCAAAAAAGGTTTCGGCGGGGTCATGCAAACCTTTGACAACACCCGCCCTGTGGTAGCCGCCATGGCGGTCGGCGTAGCGCGCGCGGCGCTGGAGCGCACACGCGAATTGCTCGATGAGCCCGGCGACTACGACAGACCGCGCTGGCAACAAAACGCCGCTGCGGCTGAGTTGCTGGCCTTGGAAGCCGACTGGGAAGCCGCTCGTTTGCTGACCTTGCAGGCCGCCTGGATGGCTGACAATAGCCAGCCGAATAGCAAGGAGGCATCAATGGCTAAGGCCAAGGCCGGGCGCGTGGCCAATGCGGTGACGCTGCGTTGTGTCGAGCTCGTGGGTACGGCCGGCTATTGCGAAGACGAGCTGCTGGAAAAATGGGCGCGCGATTCGAAGATTCTCGATATCTTTGAAGGCACGCAGCAGATTCAGCAACTGGTAGTTGCGCGCCGCGTGCTGGAACTGTCATCGTCCGAACTCAAATAACGGGTGCAAAGCACGCATGCACAAACCAATAGACGACGCCATCGCCGGCCTTGAGCTCGACGCGCAGCAGCAAGACAAACTGCGCGCGCTGGTTGACGCTGCCCGTCGCCAGCAGGCCAGCGATTTGCAGAACGCCATGGATGGCGCCTTGAAGTTTGTGCCGCGGCTGTTACGTGGGCCGGTCAAGGCGTTGTTCTCGGCATGAGTGATCTCGCTGCCCGCGCACAAGTGGTGCGCTTGTCCCGGCTGCTGAACACGGCCCCCGAAGACCTTGACGACCTGCAAACCCTGGGCGCGCCGGCGTTGGCGCAGTTCCGCAAACAGGTTTCCACGGCCTTGTTCGACGAGCACCGCAATCTGTTTGCCAAGTTGGCGCAGGCCAACAAACTGCTGCCGTTGGGCGTCACCGCAAAAATGACCACCGCGGTAATCGGCCCAACCCTGGCCGGCCGCGTGGCCAGCGAGATGGAGTCCAAACGCGCCGTCGCGCTGGCCGAGAAGCTGCCGTTCGAGTTCCTCGCCGAAACCTGCGCCGCGATGGACCCCGAGCGCGCCGAGCCGGTGGTGCGCGCCATGCCCACTCAGATTGTTGCTGGCGTGTCGCGCGCGCTGTGTGCCAAAGCCGACTACATGACCGCGGCGACGTTCGTGAATGTGCTCGACGACGCCGTTATCCAGGCGGTGATGGACGACAACGACAATGATGCCGAGCTACTGCAGATCGGCTTTTTCATTGAAGACAAAGCACGGCTCGAAGCGCTTATCGGCATGATGAGTGATGCCCGCATTGCTGCCACCATGGTCACCGCCGAGCGTGACGACCTATGGGCGCAGGCTCTGGCGATGATGGAGGGCACCAGCCTGCAAACCCGCGCCCGCATCGGCGGCGTTGTTGCTGAGCACGGCGACGAGTTGCTGGCGCAGTTGTTTGCCGCCGCAAGCGCCCATGAGCAATGGCCGTTATTGTTGGCAGCATTGCCGGAACTGCCGGCGCCGGTTCAGCAGCGCTATTTGAAGCTCGGCCCCGATTGGGATGCCACAACGTTCGACGCTATCGCTGACGACATTGAAGCGCACGGTGGCGATGCGGCAACCATACGCAGCGTGGTACTAAATTGAGCGAGTCAGTCACCCTGCCTGACCTAGTGCGTGGCTTGGCGTCGCAGGCCGCCAGCACACCGCGCATGGCTCGCGGCATGTTGCGCCTGGCCACCAACCGGCCCTGGCGGCGGCAATCGATCGGCCGCCTGGTCGAACACCACGCCCAGCGCCGCGGCGACACGCCAGCAGTGCTCACGCATGATGCGGCATGGACGTATGCGCAGCTCAATGCTCAGGCTAACCGAGTGGCGCATGCGCTGACGGCTGCGGGTATCGAATCAGGTGACGTGATTGCCTTGGGCTTGGGCAACCGCCCGGAGACATTGGCGGCAGTTGTTGGCATCGTGAAGCTCGGTGCCGTTGCGGCGTTGCTACCCAGCAGCCAGCGTGGCGCAACCCTGGCGCACAGCCTGGATGTGTCGAAGGCCCGCTTGTTGTTGTGCGACGCCGACATGGCCGCCGCAGTTGATGACGCCGGTGCCGACACGCCAACGCGTTGGCTGTGGGACAAGCCCGCCCGCGACGGCTGGGACGACGCCGCCGCGCGCTTTGACCGCGCCGCCACGAGCAACCCGCCCACAACCCGTGCTGTGCGGCTGGAGCAACCCTGCTATTACATCTTTACCTCGGGCACCACCGGCCTGCCCAAAGCGTCGGTGATGACGCATTACCGCTTCTACGCCGCCATGGCTGGCCTGGGCGATACCGTATTGCGGCTGGACGCTGGCGAGGTGCTGTATTGCCCGTTGCCGCTCTATCACAACAATGCGCTGACGGTGTCGTGGGGTGCGGTACTGGCCAGTGGCGCAGCGCTGGCGCTGGTGCCCAAGTTCTCGGCCAGCCGGTTCTGGGATGACATCGTGCGCTTTCGCGCAGTCGCGTTTTGCTACATCGGCGAGCTGTGCCGGTATTTGCTCAACCAGCCGGCGCACAAGCACGAGCGAGACCACGCCGTGCGCGTTGCAGTTGGCAACGGCTTGCGGCCGGATTTGTGGGATGCGTTCAAGCACCGCTTTGGCATTGAGCGAATCGCCGAATTTTACGGTGCCAGCGAGGGCAACCTGGCCTTCATCAACGCCTTCAACCAGGACAAGACCGCCGGCTACTGCCCGATGCCGTTTGCAGTGGTCGAGTTCGACGCCGACGCGGCAGCGCCGGTGCGCGACGCCAAAGGCCGTATGCAACGCGTGGCGACCGGCGAGCCGGGCTTGTTGATCGCCGAGGTCACCAATACCGCCCGCTTCGACGGCTACACCGACGCCGAGGCCAGCGAGAAAAAACTACTGCGCGACTGTTTCAAGGCCGGCGATTGCTGGTTCAACAGTGGCGACCTTGTCCGCGAGCAAGGCTGGAAGCACATCCAATTCGTTGACCGGCTCGGCGACACCTTCCGTTGGAAAGGCGAGAACGTATCGACGACCGAAGTGGAAGGCGCGCTGACCGCCTGTGACGGTGTCGAAGAAGCCGTGGTTTATGGGGTCGAAGTGCCGGGTTGCGATGGCCGTGCCGGCATGGCGGCCATTACGCTGGAGGCCGGCGCGGAATTTGATGCAAAAGCCATTGCCGAGCACTTGCAGGCTAGCTTGCCACCCTACGCGGTGCCGGTATTCTTGCGCCAGCGCGCGGCGCAGGAAGCGACCGCAACATTCAAATATCGCAAAACCGAACTCAAGGCGCAGGGTTTCGACCCCGCCGCCTGTGGCGAGCCGTTGTGGTTTCGCGCTGCAGGCGGCAGTTATCACAAACTCGGGCCGGGCAGTTTCACCAAGATTCAAAACCAGGATATAAACTTCTGATGATCACCGTACTCGTCATCCTGTTGCTGGTTTGCCTGGTATCGCTGGCGGTCTGCGCAGGCTTATTGCGCCGCCAGCAGCAGGTGCTCGCGGTGCTGAAAAAGCAGGCCACGGAGTTGGAGGCGCACCTGCATCTCGACACCTTGCAGTTGGCGCAGGTTTACGAGCGTGGCAAGCGCCGTCACTTGACCATCGAGGTGCTCAACCCGCTGGAAGTGGCGGCGTCAGAGTCGTCGCTGATCCGCGCCGTTGGTGGCCTGTCGCCGTCGCTGGTAACCAAGCTGGTGTATGACCGTGTCAAGGTCGAAGTCGAACGTGGCCTGGCCGAACGGCAGGTCGAGGCGCGGGTGGAGATTCGGCGCTCGGAATGAGCATGACGCTGCCAGCCTTGGGCATTGCCGCCGTGCTTGTGGTGCTAGGCGCCGCGTGGCTGGGGTCTCGGCTGAAAAAAACGCGCCGCTTGTTTCACGACGTGGCTGAATCGCACCGCGCGATCGCACTACGCGCCACCGAAATCGTCCACATCCAGAAACGCCGCCAGCAGGCTGTGACCACCGCACGTACGGCACGTGACATGGTGTCGATTAGCGCCTCGGCCACGCAAGGTGTGCACAAAGGCATCAGCGGGTTGGTGTTTGGTGCCTTGGGCGCAATTCCTGCGCTACGCGACGGCTCGAATGCGGTGAAAACCGTGCATGACACAACGGCCGATGGTGTCTATGACGTCATTCGCCTGGTTGACCGGATCGACTTCGAGGATAGTTAGCCAGCTTGGGCAGCACCGTCGTATTGCAGCGCCAACCACTGGCCCATGTCGGCCAGCGCCTGATCCGAGATGTCGAGCAGGCCGGCCTGTAGCTGGAACACGTGCCATAGGCCTTCGAATTCTTGCAGTTCGACGGCCGGGAAGCGTTTGACCAGCCGCCGGGCGTCGTCAATGAGGATGTCGTCGGTGCCTGCGTGGATTAGCGTGGGCGGCAACTCTCCATCGCCAAACAGTGGCGACAGGCTTGGCGATTTTAACGGCTGGTCACCGGCATAGGCTTGCGCGCAGGCGTTGATCCATGGGCGTTTCAGCACTGGGTCAATGTCGGCCAAGCGCTCGGCTGAGCCGCCCGACAGGCTCATGTCCAGCCACGGCGAGATCAGCGCCAGCGCAGCGGGCGCCGGCTCGCCATCGGCTAGCAGCGCTTGTGCCACCGCAACGCTGAGCCCGCCACCCGCCGAGTCGCCCCCCAAAGCCACACGCTTGCCTTGTGCTGCCAATGCGCGATAGCAGGCCAGGGCATCGTCCAAGGCTGCCGGGGCAGGGTGTTCGGGGGCCAGCCGATAGTCCAGTGCGTACACCGGCATCCCGCAGGCCGCGGCCAGCCGGCTGGTAATTGCGCGGTGGGTGGCTGCCGCACCGACGCAGTAACCGCCACCGTGCAGATATATCAGCGCTGACGGTGCTGTTTCCGGCGCCACACTGGCCGGGCAAAATACCTCGCCCGGCAGCCCGCCCGGCAGCCCGCCCGGCAGCCCGCCGGGCAGGGCGCCATCGATGCGTTTGACCCCTTTTGCCAGTGGGTTGGCGCGCATGGCCAGTTTGAGTATGCGACGCTGGGTGGTCCATTTTCGGTTCGGCGTCAATACCAGCGGCAGTGTGGCGCCGAGTGTTTTACGCAAGACATTCTGCATTGCCATGGGGGCTCCGTGGTGGGCATATCGTCACAATCGTTGCACTCTTCAATGTAAACGTTAGACTGCACGAGCGGTCGCGAAAAGCACCATAAACCAAGCACCGCGCAGGAGACAGCCAAACATGCAGGGAACAATGTTGCGCGCCAGTGTGATGGGCGCATTGCTAGCCACGATCTTGCCCACTGCGCAAGCGACGACACTTGAATTTCTGGGCTTGGAAGCCGACATCAGAACCCGTGCGGTGACAGGTGTCACCTGGCGCACGCAGGATCGCAATTCCGACCTGCTGCCCAAGGTGGTGAACACGCCTGGCTTGTGTGAGGCCGACGATTGCATGTCGTTTACCGGCGACCCCGCGCCCAACCAGCGCCTGGTCGATGCGCCTGGCGCGTTTTCTGGGGCAAATTTTGATGATGGCAACATCAACTACGACAAGGGCGACGTCGTGGCGGCGACGACGTACTTGACGCCCGAACTGAAAGTGTACTGGCGTGACTTCACGCTTAACGCCACCGGCTTGTTGTATTACGACTGGGAAAACGCCGGCTTCGACGAGACCCACTTCGACACCCGCTTCCAGCCAGCTCGCACACCGCGGCCGCTGCGCTACGAGGACGATTTCGCGCAGAACGCCGAGATTCGCGACCTCAACGTGCAGACCTACTTCAATGCACTGAATCGCGAGTTCCTGCTGCGCGTTGGCCGCCAGACCATTCCTTGGGGCGAGTCCAACCTGGTGCTGTTTAACTCGACCAACGAAATCAACCCGCTCGATGGTGCAGTGGCGGGCTTTCCCGGCTTCGAGATTTCCGATGTGTTGATCCCGGTGGGCGCAGCGCTGCTGCAAACCAGCATCACCGATTACCTGTCGGCCGAGCTGGTTTATCAGTTCGAATGGGAAGGCGTGCGCACGCCGCCGCCGGGCAGCTTCTTATCGACCAATGACGTCGCCACCGAAGGCTTGGACGCGAACATCGGCCTGGGCCAGTTCAATGACGACCCCGAGGGCCTGTACGAACCAGCTGCACCCGCCAATCTGCTGACCACCGCATCACGCACCGTGGATGTGCTGCCCGAGCCCAACGGCTTCCCGGAAGACGGTGGGCAATATGGCGTGCGCCTGTCGTACTACGCCGAGAACATCAACTTTGGCACCGAGTTCGGCTTCTATTTTTTGAACTATCACAGCCGCTTTCCAGTGCTGAGCGCTTTTGCAGCCAATCGCTCCTGCCTGCGCGACGGCATGCCGGGTGACCCAGTCACCTCATTCGCGGCGTGCGGTGGGCTGATGGCAGCGGGCGGTGATGAGCCCTTGCCGCTGGACACGCTGGACCTGCTGGTGGAATACCCCGAAGACATCCGCATGTTCGGCATCTCGGCCAACACCAATGTGGGCAACTGGGCGCTGTCGGGCGAGGTGACTTACCGCCCGAATCTGCCGCTGCAAGTTCACCTGACGGACGTGCTGTTTGCCGGCCTTGGGCCAGCTACGCCGGAGGAAGATCTGGTGGTCGGCATTGGCCCGGCGGCGCTTACGGTGCCGGGCGAGGAAAGCATCTTTCCCGACTACCTCGAAGACTTCCGCGGCGTGAACATCCAGGGTGGCGACTATGTGGCGGGTTTCGAGCGCTTCAAGGTCTCGCAGCTGTCCATGACCGGGCTGCGTATCTTGTCGCAGAACCCATTTGGCGCCGATCAGATTCTGTTCCTCATCGAAGGTGGCGCCAGTTACATCTCCGACCTGCCCGACGTGCAGGAACTCCCCCTGCAGGGCTCCGGCGACTTCACTCACCCAACGCCCGGTGCCGACGGCACGGGCGCCCCGGACGGCGAGCCGGATGCGCGCCGCATCAACCCCACGCAACAAACCACGGGCCTGCCCACAGACTTCGCCTGGGGCCTGCGCAGCTTGGCGCGCTTCACCTACAACGAGGTGCTGCCTGGCGTCACGCTGGAGCCAGCCATCATTGCCTTCTGGGACGTCAAAGGCTATTCGGCGTCACCGCTGTTCAACTTCATCGAAGGCCGCAAACAGATTGTCGCCAACGCCCAGTTCAAGAAAGGCCCGGCGACCTTGGGCGTGCAATACGTCTGGTTTACCGGCGGCGGCGTGCATCACCTGGAGCGCGACCGCGACAACGCCGGGTTTTTCCTGGCCTATAACTTCTAAGGCTCGCACGCCAACACAGACACCGGATCCATTCGCGAATCAGGCACTTGCCCTCGGGGGGGTAAAATTTCGTAAAAGTTGGATGACAACAACTACGACGGTGAAAACTGATGAATAAAAAAATACAAAATGCGTGCCGCATTCTTGGTCTTGTGACAGCGGGTGCTTTGATGTCGGCTTGTGGTGGTGGCAGTGACGGCGGTGGGGACTTGTTACGTGGGTGTGCGCCAATCTCGGGTGGTGGAACCTCGACTGCTCAGACCGTGACACCGGGCTGTGTCGGCTGCAGCGTGGCGTCGCCAAATGCGGCGATTGATGGCAATGGTGGCAGCTTTGCCAACCTGCAAATGCCAGCCAACTCGGGCGGCTCTGTCGCACTGCGTGCAGTCTCTCAGAACGGCGTGGTGTTCCCCTCAGGCACTGTAACCGGATTTGTCCACTCGATTTCCTACGGTGATTCGGCGGCGTTAGTGATCTCGCTGAACACCTACTTGATGGGTGCTTTGCAAGAACAATTCAATTTCAACAGCGGATCGGGGTCGAGCACCATGGACCCTGGAAACCCTGGGCGAGCGAGCTTTGGCACCCAGATGCAGTTCGATGCGGTTGAACTGAACTTCACGCGTTCCGGCGGCACCGGTGAGGTCAACGCGCGCGTTCACGAGTTTTGCGCTAACTAGCGGTGACTCGCTGCGGATGCAGCTTGAGAATTTGATCCACCGGCAGCGGTAGCGGGTGGCCGTCGATCATCGCGGCAAGATACTCAGCCGACAGCAGGCTGGCAGTGGCGCCGCGTGAACCGTGCGCCCAGTTGGCCCAGAGTTTTCCGTCGGCGCTGAGCGGGCCGATGTAGGGCATGCGCCCCTTGCCCGCGACGCGCAGTGCCGCCCGGTGTTCGCTTGGCGCTGCAGGCAGCGTTGGAATCAGCGCGCGCCACTTGTCCAGATAGCCTTGCGCTTCTTCGGCGCGTGGCAGCGTGTCGTGTGCATCATGGACAAAACTGCTGCCGACCCAAACGCCATCGGGCGTGCGTGCACACAAGCCCGCGCCGCTGATGCTGGCGGCCGGGGAGAAATTGTCCGTGATACCAACGCGGCTCATCTGCCCGCGCGTGATCGAGGCGGGCAGGTCGGCCAGCAGGCTTTGCTGCGCCGCTCCGGTCGCCAGGATGCTTGGCCCGGTAGTTTGCTCAGGCGACCAGCGCGCCTTGCGCAGCGTGATGTTCGGCTGATCCAGTAAAGCCTCGCGCCAGATTTCGGGTTGCAGGCAGCCTGCGCCGGTCAGCCAGGCGCCACCGCCTCGCACGCCAACGCCGCTGTGCGCCGCAAGTGCCGTTGCATCAGCCATCAAATGTTCAGGCACGGCGCGTTCGGACACCAGCGCTACGCCGTGCGGATGCCAGCCAGGCGCGCCCTGCAAGCCGTGCGCGGCGCAGCCAAAGGCGTTGGCGTAAAAGCCTGCCAAAGCATGGCCCGGGCGTTCTGGCCACGGCCGGATCAGCATGGCGGGCAAGCGCGACGGCGACGGCGCTGCGTCGTCCCACACGGTAATAGACCGCCCCAATCGGGCTAGCGCTGCCGCGGTGCTGGCCCCTGCCAAGCCTGCACCAACAATGCTCAGTTGCTGTGCATTGGTGCCTGTGCAGCGTGCCCAGGCGGGCAGCCGCGCGTGGGGTGTCGCAATGGCATCGGCAGTGCCCACACTCATATCGCGCTTGCTGCCATGGCCCGGTACTTTGCCAACGGCAAAGCCCACGGCCTGCAGTTGGCGCCGCACCCAGCCTGCTGCGGTGTAGGTGGCCAGTGTTGTGCCGGCATGCGAAAGCTCGGCCAGTTGCTCGCAGACGGCGGGCGACCACAACTCGGGATTGCGCGCCGGCGAGAAACCGTCGAGGAACCAGGCGTCGATCCGGCCAACAAGCTGGCTGAGTTGTTCGGCGGCATCGCCGACCAGGATCAGCAGGCGCAACCGGCCATCCGCCAGAATACGCAGGTTGAAGCCTGCAGCGAGGTGCTCGCAGGCGCGCGCAATCTCACCAGCCTCATGGGTCAGTTCAGGCCAACGGCCGAGCGCGCGCAGCATGTCGTTCGGCCGCAGCGGCGCTTTTTCGCAGGCGATGTAATTCAGTGTTGCGGTCGGCGGGGCCTGTTGGCGCCACAATTGCCACGTTGCGGCCAGGTTCAGGCCTGTGCCCAAGCCCAGCTCACCAATGGTGAAGCGGTCGGCAGCCGCAAACCGCGGCGCTAGATCGTTGCCTTGCAGGAACACATGGCGGGTTTCGGCCAGGCCGTCACCACGCGCTGTATAACCGTTGTCGAAGTCGCGGTTATGCGGAGTGTCACCATACCCACGGAGCGACGGCGGCGCGTTATCTACCGTGGCCATCCCGCGCGCCTGGGCCT
>JAAFAL010000068.1 GCA_018222345.1 bacterium | reverse complement strand
GGAAAGTCTTCACGGCCGCTCAATACGGCAGGGGCGCTTAGGCCAACGGCTGCCACGCTCTCATAGCGAAGTCTGATCGGCTCAACATTGCGGATGTCGTTCTTCGGGATGCCGACAGCTTGGTCGGTCTGCAAATCAAATCTGATCCAGGTCGTGCCATCGTCCTCGGCCTGAGAAACTATTGAGTCGAGCACGACCGCTGGTGAGTTTGCTAATCGCAGAAGTTCCCACCGGAGATTCTTCGGCTCCGCGGAGTTATCCGATGCTCCGCAATCAGCCATAGCCGCCGCCGCCAGAGGTTGCCGGCGCTGCCGTGACCGATGCTGACGCCAACATCTTTAAGGCTGGGCCCGCGTCAGTGAATCGGAATACTACGTGTGCTGGATTCTTCCCATCGTTCTCAGTTGCAGTGCATCGAAACCTCTCCTTGACCGCTGCCGTGATCTCCTCCCCCTCAGCGAGTATCGAGTGATACTTATCTCTTGCACGAGGATGTGGTGGTGTATCCGTGGAAAATTTACGGCTGCTAGCGACAGCGTAGGGCGTGTTCCCAATCGCATGATCGAGCCCTGCGATCGCGCCGTCTGAAAATTCGAATCGCTCCTCAGTCAGTTTCCTGCCAAGGCTGCGGCGAGAACAATGATGCGGCGTCAGCAGAATGTGCCACTCCAAATCGTCTACGTCGCATTCAGCATTCAGTCGTTCCCAAACCTCAACCGTTGAGTCGCCCGTGAGCATGACCCGTGACGTAGCACCTTCGACAGTAATTTCCCAACGCAGCACAAGGCTCGACGGATTGGACGAGTTTTTCGGTGCGCCCTCCGGGGCCGTAGGAATGTCTACCTCGTCAGCGTTCGGTGCCAACAAGCACCATCCCAGCCCCTCAGTGAGCTGGCCATGCTTGACACTGTCAGCTGTCAGGACGCGCAAGCGGTTTCCGTCCAGATCCTCAGCGCTGGTGCCTTGCAATGATTCACGGCGCCGGATTTCATCCAGCACTGGTTTAGAAATCTCTGTTGTGTAGTTGGGGTTTGCCGAGTATTCGCTACACCAAATCTCTTTCACAAGAACCGCTACTTCGCCTTCCTCTGGGTCGCCATCCCAATTCTCAGGCGCGCCTAGGTGAAAAAGCTCGCCAAAGCCTTTGAGGTGGTCTTCATCAGGGTGGGTCAGAACGAACACATCCAAGCGATCATCAACGCACGCCTTGCGAATGATAGGAGCGAAGTCCAGCGAATCCTCGTCCTGTTCATCACCTGCGCTGGTCCTGTAATTGATGTCCGTCAGTACGGTGTATCCGTGGGCCTCTATCAGTGATGTGTCTCCGTTAGCGCAGGAGAAGAAGCTGATCTGATGGTTGTTCGACATGACGCACTCTGAGACTGTTTATAAACACAGTTGGGGCGCTGGATCGAGAAACAAGTGTTTATTCAAAGTTCACCATCGGTTCTACTTGTGCTCGGTGACGCCTCTCGAATTTGAGTAGTGCTCCGCATCGTGCGGGTGCGGTCCCGTTTCCACGCACGCACGGTTGGGCGGTCGAATGTCCGCTTTGGGCTGCAACCCGCCCAATGCGCACTCTCATTCGCGATTTCCGCGCCTGTGCCCGCAAATGCTAATGGGTCGTTTTGCGCCCCGGCGAGGCCCCATAGACTAAAGCGGTGGGCACGAGATGGGCACAAATTGGGCACAAGCCGATTTGGACACGCCCAACAAAAAAGGACCAACAACCGCTAAGTCATTGATCCTTCTTTGATTCTAAATGGCGGGCCCGGAGCGATTCGAACGCCCGACCCCCTGGTTCGTAGCCAGGTACTCTATCCAACTGAGCTACGGGCCCGCACTTGCGCAAACCATCGCTAGGATGACCGCGAGCGCGGCATTATCGCCATCTGCGCGCGTGGGTCAAGCGCTGGCGGGCAGATTCGCAGTATCTGGTGCGCGTGCTCACAGCATCGATGCGTGCGTGCAGTGCAGTCGCGCAGCATTCAACGGCGGCCAACACTGCACGGTCGATCAGTTGACCATCTAAACTCAGGGGCCAATACGGCAACATCAACCCGCCAGGCGCTGCACGCTTTCGTGACGCCTTGGCACAAGGCTTTGTGACTCCTGATAGACAACACAGCGCAGATTCCAGCACCACGCCGCGCGCACTGATTGCCGGCGGCGGCATTGGCGGCATGGTCGCGGCGTTATGCATGCAGCGCGCAGGATGGCAGGTGGCTGTGCTGGAGCAAGCCCCCCAGCGCCGCGAAATAGGCGCCGGTATTCAAATCAGCCCGAATGCCATGCGGGTGCTTGCACAACTGGGCTTGCAGGCCGCCCTGGGTGAGGTGGCCAAAGCCCCAGAGGCCATCGAACTGCGCCTGGGTAGCAGTGGCAAAACCATCTTCAGCATTGCGCTGCAAGCAAACGCCGAACGCCGCTGGGGTGCACCCTACTGGCATGTCTATCGCCCCGATCTACTCAAGGTTTTGGACACCGCACTGCACGCCCGTGCGCCGGATGCGTTCTACTCTGGCTGGCAGGTGAATACGATCAGCAGCACGGAAGAGCGCGTGCACGTGACTGCTACCGACGGCAGGAAAATTTATGGCGACGTGCTGATTGGCGCCGATGGCGTGCATTCGACAGTGCGGGAGCACTTGTTCGGGATTGACGCGCCCCGCTACACCGGCAACATGGCATGGCGCGCCGTGGTGCCGACAGCACAGCTGCGCAACCCGCCGCCGCCCACGGCGTGCATCTGGACAGGGCGTGGCCGGCATGCGGTGACTTACCAATTGCGCGGCGGCGCGCTGAGCAACTTTGTCGGCGTGGTCGAGCAAGCGCAGTGGGGCGACGAATCATGGACCCAAGCCGGCACACGCGAGCAAGCACTGGCCGACTTTTCCAGTTTCCACCCGCTGATCGGCGATTTGCTCACCCAGGCCGATGCGCACTACCGCTGGGCGCTGCTTGATCGCCAGCCCCTACCCACGTGGCACGAAGGCCGCACCGTGCTGCTGGGCGACGCCTGCCACCCGATGTTGCCGTTCCTGGCCCAAGGCGCAGCGCAGGCGATCGAGGACGCGTGGGTGCTGGCAAATTGCCTCGCACACAAACACCGCGACCAGACGTCAGTTGAACGTAGTTTCGCCGACTACACCAAACTGCGCCTTCCTCGCACCACACGGGTGCAAGCCGAGTCACGCGCCAACCAACGCCGTTTTCATCAGCCCGACCTGGCCTACTGGCCGCTGGCAATCGCCGCACGGCTGGCGCCCAAAGCGATGCTCGCGCGCAACGACTGGTTGTTCGGGCACGACGTCACACAGGCCGGCTGACCCACAACAGGGCGACAAGCAAACCGGGGCCGCTATACTTCGCACCCCGTTGGTGCGGCCGCTGCGGCATGACCAATTGACTCTGGCCTGATTTTAGAGAGAACAACCATGCGCGTGAGCCGCCTCCTTGTACTGCTGGCTACCAGCCTGCTGTCACCTGCCGTGTTTGCCGACGACCTTTCTGGCGCCGACACCGCGTGGATACTGACGTCCACAGCGCTGGTGCTGATGATGACTCTGCCCGGCCTGGCACTGTTCTACGCCGGCCTGGTGCGCAGCCGCAATGTGCTGTCGGTGCTCATGCAATGTTTCTCCATTGCCGGCGTGGTCACGCTGCTGTGGGTGCTGGTGGGCTATTCGCTGGCTTTTAGTGAAGGCAACGGCTTCATCGGCGGGCTCGACAAAGCCATGCTGGCCGGCATTGGCCGCGACACGCTGAGCGGCAGCATCCCCGAAGCGCTGTTTGTGATGTTCCAACTCACCTTCGCCATCATCACGCCAGCGCTGATCATCGGTGGCTTTGCCGAGCGCATGCGCTTTTCGGCCATGTTGCTGTTCTCGGCGTTGTGGCTGCTGGCGGTTTATGCGCCGATAACTCACTGGGTGTGGGGCGGCGGCTGGCTCGGCAACATGGGCCTGTTGGACTTTGCCGGCGGCACCGTGGTGCACATCACAGCCGGTGTGGCAGCGTTGACTGCAGCCGTAGTGCTGGGCAAACGCCGCGACTTCCCCTCCGCCGCCATACTGCCGCATAACCTGACCATGACGGTCACTGGCGCCGGCCTGCTGTGGGTGGGTTGGTTCGGCTTTAACGGCGGCAGCGCGCTGGCCGCTGACGGCACCGCCGCCATGGCCATGCTGGTCACGCACATCTCGGCTGCCATGGGCGTGCTGGGCTGGCTGGCCTGCGAGCGCATCAAATTTGGCAAAGCCAGCGTGCTGGGCGGTGTGACCGGCATGGTCGCTGGCCTGGGCACAATTACACCAGCATCGGGCTTTGTCGGCCCCGGCGGCGCACTTGTTATCGGCTTGCTGGCGGGCGTGGTTTGCTTCTTCGCCACCCAATTCATCAAGCAAAAGCTCAAGATCGACGACTCGCTGGACGTGTTCCCGGTGCACGGCGTGGGCGGCATGTTGGGCACGCTGCTGGCCGGCGTATTCAGCGCCACCAGCCTGGGCATGTTCTCGGGCTTTGGTTTTGCTGACGGCATTGAAACCATGGGCCGCCAGGTTGGTGTGCAGTTAATCGGCATTGGCGCCACCGTAGGCTACACCGCTGTTCTCACATTCGTGCTGCTCAAGCTGGTGGGCATCATCACCCCGCTGCGCGCCGAAGAGGCCATGGAGACCGAGGGCCTGGACCTGGTGGATCACGACGAGCGGGGTTACAACCTGTAGCCCGGTGCGCTAGCTAACATCTACCCCTCATCCGGCCTTTCAGGCCACCTTCTCCCCATGGGAGAAGGGCATTACCCCCTCTCCCATGGGAGAGGGTTGGGGTGAGGGGTTCACTCCGTCACATTGATCAGTAATTCAAACACCGCAGCACAAAAAAAGCCCCGCACGAAGCGGGGCTTTTTCTTTGGCGGGTCAAATGACCGGCTGACTACATCATGCCGCCCATTCCGCCCATACCACCCATGTCGCCACCGCCAGGCATTGCAGGTTCTTCCTTCGGAATCTCCGCAACCATGGCTTCGGTGGTTAGCATCAGGCCGGACACCGAGGCGGCGTGCTGCAGCGCGCTGCGCGTCACCTTGGTGGGGTCGAGGATGCCCATGGCAATCATGTCGCCAAACTCGCCAGTGGCGGCGTTGTAGCCGTAGTTGCCGGTCTCTGCCTTGATGGCGTTGACCACTACGCTGGCTTCGCCGCCAGCGTTGGACACGATTTGGCGCAGTGGCTCTTCAATCGCACGCTTGAGGATGCGGATGCCCGCGTCCTGGTCGGCGTTGTCGCCTTTGAGCTTCTCGATGGCAGCCACGGCGCGAACCAGTGCCACACCACCGCCAGGCACCACGCCTTCTTCGACGGCTGCACGGGTTGCGTGCAGGGCGTCTTCGACGCGGGCTTTCTTCTCTTTCATCTCGGTTTCGGTGGCAGCGCCAACCTTGATGACAGCCACACCGCCGGCCAGCTTGGCCACGCGCTCTTGCAGCTTCTCGCGGTCGTAGTCGCTGGTGGCGTCTTCGATTTGCGTGCGGATGGTGTCGATGCGGCCCTTGATGGCACCGGCGTCGCCCGAACCGTCAACAATGGTGGTGTTCTCTTTCGAGATTTGCACTTTCTTGGCTTCGCCCAGATCTTCCAGCGTGACCTTCTCCAGGCTCATGCCGGTTTCTTCGCTGATGACGGTACCGCCAGTCAGGACGGCGATGTCTTCCAGCATGGCCTTGCGGCGGTCACCAAAGCCAGGGGCTTTGACGGCACAGACCTTGACGATGCCGCGGATGGTGTTGACCACCAGCGGGGCCAGGGCTTCGCCCTCGACGTCTTCGGAAATGATCAGCAGCGGGCGGCTGGACTTGGCCACAGCTTCCAACACGGGGAGCAAGTCGCGAATGTTCGAGACCTTCTTGTCGTGCAGCAGGATGTAGGGGTTTTCCAACTCGGCAGTCATGCTTTGCTGGTTGTTGACGAAGTAAGGCGACAGGTAACCACGGTCGAACTGCATGCCTTCGACGACGTCCAGTTCGTTGGCCAGGCCCGAGCCCTCTTCAACGGTGATGACGCCTTCCTTGCCAACTTTTTCCATGGCTTCGGCAATGATGTCGCCAACAGCGTTGTCGGAGTTGGCGGAGATGGTGCCGACCTGGGCAATTGCCTTATTGTCGTCACAAGGCTTGGACAAGCCTTTGAGTTCTTCCACAGCAGCTTCGACAGCCTTGTCGATGCCGCGCTTGAGGTCCATCGGGTTCAGGCCGGCGGAGACGCTCTTGATGCCTTCGCGCAGGATGGCTTGGGCCAGCACGGTTGCGGTCGTGGTGCCATCGCCGGCCACGTCGGAGGTCTTGGAAGCAACTTCCTTGACCATTTGAGCGCCCATGTTCTGGTACTTGTCTTCCAGCTCGATCTCTTTTGCAACCGAGACACCGTCTTTAGTGACCGTGGGTGAGCCGAAGCTTTTGTCGAGCACGACATTGCGGCCTTTGGGGCCCAGCGTGACTTTGACAGCGTTGGCCAAGGCATTGACGCCCTTGAGCAGTTCCTGGCGCGCGCCGTCGCCGTATTTAATTTCTTTGGCAGCCATTTTTATAGCTCCTTAATGGTTGAATGCGTTGAGAATTATTTGGTGTTTGGCGTCTGCGCTCAGGCGAGGACAGCCATGATGTCGTCTTCACGCATCACGACCAACTCGTCGCCGTCCAGCTTCACTTCGGTGCCGCTGTACTTGCCAAACAGCACTTTGTCGCCAACCTTGACGTCCATCGGCTGGGTGTCGCCGTTGTCCAGCTTCTTTCCGTTGCCGACGGCCAGCACTTCGCCCCTGATGGGCTTTTCGCTGGCAGAGTCAGGAATGACGATGCCGCCGGCCGACACTTTCTCGTCTTCCAGGCGCTTGATCACGACACGGTCGTGTAAAGGACGGATATTCATGGGGTTTGCCTCCCAGGTGCAAAAATAAGGATCTCGAATCAGACCTGTCCCGCGGCCTGCCCGGAACCTGCGGTGGCAGCGCCACCGTCACAGTTGCAAACGTACGTGGGGCCGCCCTAGGGGCTTTCAAGGGCCGGCCGGAAAAAAAGCGCGGCCCTAATGCTCGCCCAGCTCAGTCGTCGGCCGTGTCCTGGTCGCTCGGCGGGTCGCTCAGGACACGCCCTAGCGCCGCGGCGCCTGCCGCAGCCGCGAACACGGCAAGGCCAGGCCCGAATGCACCGCCGCCGCGTGTGGCGCCGGCGACACCACCAGCAGCGCCAGTCGCGGCCTGCAGAAACGGGCCGGAGACCTCGAATATTTCGCCAAAGATGGTGCGCCCTGTTGCCTCGTCAACCCGGTGGCGCTTGCCTTGGCTGGCAAAGTACAGGCGCGTACCGCTGGGATCGAAGGCCGGGCCGGCGATTTCGGAATGCGGCACGGGATACCGCAGAAACGGCGCCACGGTGCGCGCGCCGCCGGTATCCAGCGTGTCGCTGATCACCACCAACTCCATGTTGCCGCCGTCTTCGGCCACGAAAATCTCGCGGGTGGCGGGATGCACAACCAGATTGTCCACGCCGGTCAAGGGCGGGTCGTCCAGGCCCTCGACGTCGTACAGAATGTCCACGGTTTCCGCGGCCGTGTCATAGGCCCAAACGCGGTTGGTGCCCTTGCAGGTGAAATACACCACGCCGTCATCAAACCAGCAGCCCTCACCGCCGTTGAAGATCGCCGCCGTGGGCACTTGGTAGCGGCATTCGACTGGCGCCCCGAGTGGATTGGCCACCGGCAACCATTGAACCGCGCCAGGCGCTGTCTCTTCGATCGGGCCGATCACATCTTCGGGTACGAAATCGTCGAAATCTCCCGGGAAGGCGGCAAAGGCTTCCTGCAGCGCCTCGCCGTAGGGCGTGCGCGTCGGTGGGTTGTCGCCCACCACGGCCACTTCCAGCACACCAGCCGTCAGATCGGGGCGGCCGCCGTCGGGCCACACTGCCGGACGAAAACGGTAAAACGCGCCGTCGCCCTGATCCTCGGTGAGGTAAATGGCCTTGCCAACGGGGTCAACCGCCGCGGCCTCGTGCGCGAATTGACCCATGGCGGGCAAGCGAATGGGCGTGTTCAGGCCGGTGGGGTCGCACTCATAGACGAAGCCGAAAAAATTCTCTTCGCAGCTCAGCCACGTGCCCCACGGCGTCACGCCGCCGGCACAATTATTGTTGGTCCCTTGCAGCACTGAATACGCATCGACCACATTACCGTCGGCATCAAACCGCACGGCGCCAACGCCGCCCATCTCGTCACAGAATTCAGTATCGCCATCGGCGCACTCGTCGGATACCTGCGGGATTTCGGAGTTGCTGACATACACCCAACCGCCGTCGTCGGCGGGGATTACGCCGCCGCCATCCGATGCGCGGTGCCACAGGTACTGCGACTCGCCACCGTTTGCCAGCGCAACAGGCTGGTAGGCGGTGGCGATGCGGCGCGAGGTGAATCCCGGCGGCAGCAACAAGCCGTTGGCATCCGCCGGCAGCAGATCGCCATAGGCGCTGGGGCCAGGCTGGGCCGGCGCGGCGTAGGCGCGCGCCCAAAAACTGCGGCCCAAAGCGAAGGTGCCGGCGGCGGCAAAACCGGCTTGTAGAAACTGACGACGGCGCATGCAGGGTGATCTAGAACTGGCGGATGCACGAGCATGCCAAGCCAACGTGACGCCTTGTTGACAGGCCCACGCGCGACAAATGTTGCGCTGCGTCAATGCGACGGATACCGTATCGCCCAAACTTTAACCACATTGGAGGCTTCATGAGCCAGCCACGCAAGGTTGCCATTGTCGGCAGCGCCCGTATCCCGTTCTGCCGCTCGAACACAAAGTACGCCAAGGAATCGAACCATTCGATGTTGACCGCCACATTGAACGCTGTGGTCGATAAATATGGTTTGGCTGGCGAGACACTGGGCGAAGTGGCCGCCGGTACGGTGATGCATTTGCGCCCGACCGAATGCATGACCCGCAGCGCAGTGTTGGCCAGCAAGCTGGCGCCGGAAACCCCGGCTTACGACGTGCAGCAGTATTGCGGCACTTCGCTGGAGACGGTGCTCACGGTCGGCAACAAGATCGCCTTGGGGCAGATCGACAGCGGTATTGCTGCGGGCACCGACACCACATCTGACGCTGCCGTGGGTATCAACGAAGGCTTGCGCAAAATCCTGATGGAGGTCAACGCGGCCAAAACTGGTGGCCAGCGCATGAAAGCGCTGTTGAAGATTCGCCCCAGCCACATCGTGCCGAACATTCCGTCCAACGCCGAAGCCGCCACCGGCAAGAGCATGGGCGAGCACTGCGAAGACATGGCCAAAGCCTGGGACATTGCCCGTGCCGACCAGGACCAATTGGCCTGGGAAAGCCACCAGAAAGCCGCGGCGGCTTACGAGGCCGGCTTTTATGACGACCTGGTGTCGCCATTTGCCGGTGTGAACCGCGACAACAACATGCGCGGCGACAGCACGCTGGAAAAACTGGCGACGCTAAAGCCGGTGTTCGACCGTGAAAATGGCACACTGACCGCGGCCAATTCGACGCCATTGACCGACGGCGCAGCCGGCGTGCTGCTGGCCAGCGAAGACTGGGCCAAGGCAAAGGGTTTGCCCATTCTGGCTTACCTCGTCACGGGCGAAACCGCTGGCGTCGATTTTGTCAAAGCCGACAACAGCAGCGACAAGTTCGTCCGCGGCGCCGAGGGGCTGCTAATGGCACCAGCGCAAGCCGTGCCGCGCATGCTGGCCAAGCAAGGGCTGGGCTTGGGCGATTTCGACTTCTACGAAATCCACGAAGCCTTTGCCGCGCAGGTGCTGTGCACACTGGCTGCCTGGGAAGACGACCGCTTTGCCAAGACCTACCTGGGTACGGACAAGGCATTGGGCAGCATCGACCGCAGCAAGCTCAATGTGCGGGGCAGCAGCCTGGCGGTTGGTCACCCGTTTGCCGCCACCGGTGCACGCATCGTCGGCACGCTAGCCAAGATCATCGACGAGAACAAGGGCGGGCGTGGGTTGATCAGCATCTGTGCTGCGGGCGGCATGGGTGTGACGGCGATTTTGGAGAAATAACCCAGCCAAAGTCGCTGTCGTTGCGAGGCCCAAAGGGCCGCGGCAATCTCGTCACGTGGCAGCCGCCCAGTGAGATTGCCGCGGCGCTACGCGCCTCGCAATGACTGCCGACTTTGACAGACACAAAAAAGCCGCCCGAGGGCGGCTTTTTTGATGCGGCGTAACGCTTACGAACGTTTGGCCAGCTTTTCCTTGATGCGGGCCTTCTTGCCCGTCAGGCCGCGCAGGTAGTACAGCTTGGCGCGGCGCACGTCGCCACGGCGCTTGACCTCAATCTCGGCCACTTGCGGGCTGTGGGTCTGGAATACACGCTCAACGCCTTCGCCGTGGCTGATTTTGCGCACGGTGAATGCGCTATTCAGGCCGCGGTTACGCTTGGCGATGCAGACGCCCTCGAATGCCTGCAAACGCTCACGGTCGCCTTCCTTCACGCGTACCTGCACCACCACGGTGTCGCCGGGGGCGAATTCGGGGAGGTCGGCCTTGGTCTGCTCGGCTTCGAGTTCTTGAATGATGTTGCTCATGGCTGTTGCCTTCATGTGTCGCAATGTCTAAAACGCAATCGCGGGTCAACCTGCCGTGTTATCGCCGTCGCCCGTATCGGGCAATTCGTCGATGTACTCGGCCAGCAGCGCCCGCTGCTTGTCTGTCAATTCCACCTTGTCCAGCAGGTCCGGGCGGCGCAACCAGGTGCGCCCCAAGCTCTGCTTCATCCGCCACCGGGCGATGGCCCGATGGTCGCCAGACAGCAAAACCGCTGGCGGCGCGCCCCAAGCATCTTGCTCAGGTCGCGTGTAATGCGGATGGTCCAACAACCCTTCCGCAAACGAATCCTCGCGCTCGGACGACGCATCGCCCAGCACGCCCGGCAACAACCGGGCAATGGCCTCGACCAGCAGCATCGCCGGCAGTTCGCCGCCCGATAACACCACATCGCCCACCGACAGCTCGAGATCAACCTCGGCATCGATGACGCGCTGATCTACGCCCTCGTAGCGCCCGCACAACAACCGCAAACCCGGCTGTTGCGCCAACTCGCGTGCCAAATCGTCCGTCAACCGATCACCTTGCGGCGACAGGTAAACGAGCTTGCCCGGCTCGCCATACTGCGACTTCGACTGTGCCAGCGCCTCGCGCAGCGGTTCGGGCCGCAGCACCATGCCGGGGCCTCCCCCGTAGCTACGGTCGTCCACGCTGCCGCGGTCATCTACGGCAAAGTCGCGCAATTGCCGCGCGGTCAGCTCAAGCTGGCCTCCGGCGATTGCACGTCGCACCATCCCGTAGCGGCCGATGCCATCGACCAGCTCCGGAAACAATGTGATGACATCAATCCACATCACTCGAAACTGTGGTCCCAGTCCACCCGCATGGTGCCGGCCTGCAAGTCCACAGCCTGGACAATGTCGGGCTGCACGAACGGGATCAGCCGCTCACGTTCGCCCTGCACCACCAACACATCGTGCGCGCCTGTTTCCATCAGGCTGTGCACGGTGCCCAGCGGCACACCGTCCGTTGTTTCTACCGCAAGGCCAACAAGGTCGGCCCAGTAGTAACCGGTGTCGTCATCCGGCAAGGCCGAACGCTCCACCATGATGGTCGCGCCGACCAGCCGCGTGGCCTCGTCGCGATCCTCAAGCACCCGGCCGTCAACCTCAAGTTGCACAACCAGGCGTTTACCGACCCAGCCGCCGCGTGTTGCGGTGACCTGCTGCTGCGCTCCATCGGCACTGTCCAGTGTCCATTCGGGATACTGCAGCAGGTTGTCGGGTGGGCGCGTGTGCGAGCGGACGGTGACCGCGCCGCGCACGCCGTGCACGCCAATCACCTCACCCATGGCGACGTGCTTGGCGGGCAATCTCTAGTCCTTCTTCTCTTCCTCGGCGTCGCTGCTGGCAGCATCGGCGTCGTCAGCTTTGGCTTCAGCAGCCGGCGCTTCTTCGTCAGCGGCCTTGGCCTCGGCAGCGGCACTCTCTTTCTCAGCTTTGGCCTCGGCAGCTTTTGC
The DNA here is from genome assembly GCA_018222345.1 of bacterium. Lineage (GTDB taxonomy): Bacteria > Pseudomonadota > Gammaproteobacteria > Nevskiales > OUC007 > JAAFAL01. Next base: position 2,346 of record JAAFAL010000068.1, on the reverse strand, counting down.
TTCAGCAGCAGCCTTGGCTTCGGCTTCCTTGGCAGCCTTTTCTTCCGCTGCAGCAGCTTCGGCTTTCGCTTTCTCGGCCGCAGCAACCTTGGCCGCTTCCTTTTCCTTGCGGGCAGCTTCTGCTTCCTGCTGCTTGGCTGCCAGAGCCTCGGCACCGCCAGCATTCTTGAAGTGCTTGACCAGTGAGGCGACGCGCTCGCTGGTTTGGGCACCCTGGCCTTCCCAGTACTCGATGCGCTCCACGTCGAGCATCAGCGGCGTTTCCTTGCCGCGCGCGACGGGGTTGAAGTACCCCAGGCGCTCAATGTAACGGCCGTCGCGGCGGCTGCGCTGATCGGTCGCAACTACATGATAAAACGGCTTTTTCTTGGCGCCAGTGCGCGAGAGTCGGATACGAACCATGGTGTATTTCAGGAACTGTTGTGCCGCGGCGGGTGCCGCAAAAGGGCGCGTATTGTAGCGATTTGAGCGCGAAATGGAAGTGCCCCCACATAATTCCGCGCGTTGTCGAGGCGGTCGCTCCTAATGCATACCCGGCGGCATACGGCCCTGCATGCCGCGCATCATTTTTGCCATACCGCCGCCAGCAAACTTCTTCATCATTTTTTGCGTTTGCGTGAACTGCTTGAGCAGGCGGTTGACGTCCTGCACTTGTGTGCCGGAGCCTGCTGCGATTCGGCGCTTGCGGCTAGCCTTGATCAACGCCGGAAACGCACGTTCCTGCGGAGTCATGGAGTTAATAATGGCCACCGTGCGGGCCACCTGCTTGTCATCGACCTGCGCCGCCGCGCCCGGTGGCAACTTGCCGGCACCAGGCAGCTTGTCGAGCAAGGCGCCCACACCGCCCATATTCTGCATCTGCTGCATCTGCTCGCGAAAATCAGCCAGGTCAAAGCCTTTACCCTTTTTGAGCTTCTTGGCCAGTTTTTCGGCTTTGCTGCGGTCAACCTTTTGCTCAAGCTCTTCGACCAGCGACAGCACATCGCCCATGCCAAGAATGCGGCTGGCGACGCGGTCCGGGTGAAACGGTTCCAAGGCGTCGAGCTTCTCGCCCACACCCAAAAACTTGATGGGCTTGCCAGTGATCTGCCGCACTGACAGCGCCGCACCGCCGCGGGCGTCGCCATCCACTTTGGTTAGCACCACGCCAGTCAGCGGCAGCGCGTCACCGAACGCCTTGGCCGTATTGGCCGCATCCTGACCGCTCATGGCGTCAACAACAAACAGCGTTTCGGCCGGCGAGGCAATGCTGTGCAGCTCGCGAATCTCGGCCATCATGGCTTCATCAATGCCCAGCCGACCGGCGGTATCGACGATCAACACATCCAAATGCGACTTGCGGGCATGTTCCAACGCGCGCTTGACAATGGCTGCTGGTTTGTCATCACCGCTGCTGGGAATGAATTCGACACCCACTTGCTCCGCAACGGTTTTGAGCTGCTCGATGGCCGCCGGGCGATAGACGTCGGCCGACACCACTGCCACGGACTTCTTCTGCCGCTCTTTCAGGTGCCGCGCCAGCTTGCCAGTCGTCGTGGTTTTACCCGCGCCCTGCAAACCCGCCATCAACACGACCGCAGGTGGTTGCGCGCGCAAATCCAGTGCCTCGTTTTCCTGGCCGAGCACCGCCACCAGCTCTTCGTTGACGATTTTCACCAGCGCCTGGCCCGGCGTCAGGCTTTGCATCACCTCGGCGCCCACCGAACGCTCTTTGATACTGGCGATAAAGTCGCGCACGACAGGCAGTGCGACATCGGCCTCGAGCAAGGCCATGCGCACTTCGCGCAGGGTTTGCTTGATGTTGTCTTCGGTCAGCCGGCCGGAGCCACGCAGGTTGGTCAGCGTGGCGTTGAGCCGCTCGGTTAGATTCTCGAACATGGGGTTGGCAGTGTTGGCGGGGCGGTGATTCTAACGTGGTCGGGTCGGCTACTCGCGCAGCCTGCCAGGTCACTCGCCACCGTGCAGCTGTGTTGTCGGGTCGCGGTCTGCGGCTCGGCTAGACTTCGATGACTTCGCCGCGTTCTAGGAAGCGATAGTTCCAATTGGCTAGCAGCTTGGGGGCTTCGGCACGAATCTCTTCCTCGCAACCCGGTTTGTTGTGCGAGATAAGAATTTCGGCGTCGTGTTTCAGCTTGGGCAGGTCAGCCGCCAGGCTGCCGACGGTGTAGTGCTTGGACGCCGTGGCACGCTCGAAATCGGGCGACGGGAACGACACATCGACGATCAACTTGTGTACGGCAGGCAAGGCATTGAGCGCATCCCAAAGCGTGTCGTTGGTGGCCGTGTCGCCGCTGAACACCAGCACGCGGCCTGCGCGCTCAACGATATAGCCCACCGTGTGCACGG
>JAAFAL010000004.1 GCA_018222345.1 bacterium | reverse complement strand
CTAGTAACCTGCAGCCCGTGAATGCCCACAAGGGTATTGGGATGGAAGCCATCAAGCTGCACTGAAGTGCCTGGCATTCCAGCCACCCGTCATTGGGTGCCAAAACGATCTATGCCTTGCCGCTGGTGCTCACGGCACTGCGCGAGTTGCAGGCGCGGCTACAGCAACAATTCCAAAACCCACTGTTTACTGTCGATCACGCCACCATCAACCCCGGCCATGTGTGTGGCGGCGACAGCCCGAATCGCATCCCGGCACTCACCGAATTGCACATCGACCTGCGCTTTTTACCCGGCATGGCCCTGGAAGACTTGCGCAAGCAGATTCGCAGCGCCGTCGATACTGCGCTGCAAGACAGCGACTGCCACGCCAGCTTTCGCCCCTTGTTTGAAGGCTCGCCGGCCTACGCGTTGGACGCCACAGCCGACCTGGTGCAAGCCAGCGCCACACTCAGTGGCCAGGTGCCCATCGCCGTTGATTTCGCCACCGAGGCGGCATTTCTTGGCGCACTGGATATTCAAACCGTGGTGCTCGGCCCCGGCGATATTGCTGTGGCCCACCAACCCAATGAATCGCTGCCATTGGCCAGGCTGGAGCCGATGCGGCAGATTCTGCGCGGGCTGATACAGCGGTACTGCGTCGCAGCCTAGGCTGAATCCCCGCATAATTGCGTGATGGAACACGCTCAGTTCACCGCCGCTTTGCGGCGCTTCGCGCCCTATGCGCACCGCCACCACGGCGCGACCTTTGTCGTTGCGCTGCCCGGCGAGGTGGTCGCAAGCGCCGAAGCCGCGGCAAGCTTGTTCGACATTGCCTTGCTGCGCAGCCTGGGCGTGCGGGTGGTGTTGGTGCACGGTGCACGGCCGCAAATTGATGCGCGGCTGGCAGCCGACAAGCTCGACTGCCCGGTGGTTGATGGCCTGCGCGTCACCACGCTGGAAGCATTGAGCGCGGTCAAAGCCGCAATCGGCAGTGTGCGCATGGATATTGAAGCGTTGCTTTCGACCGGCCTGGCGAGTGGCCCTATGAGCGGCGCGCGCATTGAGGTTGCCAGCGGCAACTGGGTGACCGCACGGCCGCTTGGCGTGCGCAGCGGCACCGATTACCAGCACACCGGCGAAGTGCGGCGGATCAACACCAAGGCGCTCAACGCCGCACTGGACCGCGGCGCAATCGTGCTGCTGTCACCATCGGGCTACTCGCCGACCGGCGAAACCTTCAATTTGCTGGGCGAGGAAGTCGCGCAGTCCGCGGCTACAGCGCTGGGCGCCGACAAATTGGTGTATCTGACACACGGTGTCGAGCCAGAGCCAGCTTCGCAGATCACCCTGGTACAAGCCCGCGAGCGCCTTGCCGACAGTACTGAACTGCATCGGCAGGCGGCCCTGCGTGCGTCCGAGTCCGGCGTTGCGCGTGTCCACTTGGTTGCGGCGGATGTTGATGGCGGGCTGTTGGCCGAGCTCTACACCCGCGACGGCTTCGGGCTGATGATTGCCGGCGACACCTACGACGAAACCCGGCCAGCCACCATCGACGACGTCGGCGGCATCCTCAAGCTGATCGAGCCATTGGAGCAGGCTGGCGCCCTGGTGCCACGCTCGCGCGAGCAGTTGGAACTGGAGATCGACCAATATCTGGTGATGGCGCGCGACGACACCATCATTGCCTGTTGCGCACTGGTGCCATTCAAGGCCGCCGAAGCTGGCGAGGTGGCCTGTGTGGCCGTGCACCCGGACTACCGCGGCCAAAGCCGCGCCGAGGTGCTGCTGGAGCAGGTCGAACTGCGCGCTGCGCAGTCGGGTTTGCGCACGCTGTTCGCGCTGACCACGCACACACCGCATTGGTTCATCGAACGCGGATTCGCCGTAGCCCAAGCGGATGAGCTACCGATTGAGCGCCAGCGCGCTTACAACGCCCAGCGCGGTTCAAAGGTGCTCATCAAGGCATTACCGTGAACGCGCAGTCAGGCAACGCATCGTGGGCACAACGCAGCACGGCCGCGGTGTGGCACCCGTGTTCGCAAATGAAGGACTACGAAGCACTGCCGCCGATTCCCATCGCGCGGGCGCAAGGCGTATGGCTGGAAGACTTTGACGGCAAGCGCTACATCGACGGTATCAGCAGTTGGTGGACGAACATCTTCGGCCATGGGCATCCACACATCCGTAGGGCCGTCACCAATCAGCACGAGACGCTGGATCACGTATTGATGGCCGGCTTCACCCACGAAGCCGGCGTGCGGCTGGCCGAGCGCCTGATCGCGCTGACCCCAGCACCACTGACGCGCTGCTTTTACGCCGACAACGGTTCGTCGGCCGTCGAAGCGGCACTGAAGATGAGCTTTCATTACTGGCATAACAAGGGTCAGCAGCGGCCGCGCTTCATCTCGCTGCGCGGCAGCTACCACGGCGAAACGCTGGGTGCTCTGGCCGTCGGTGACGTGGCGCTGTACAAATCGACCTACGAGCCCTTGCTCATGCGCAACATCGTCGTCGAGGGTGCCGACGCGTTCGACCGGCCGGCAGGCGCAACTTGGGCTGAGCGTGCGGCTGATCAAATCAAGCACATGCGCACCGCGCTGGAGAATCACGCTGGTGAGGTTGCAGCCGTCATCGTCGAACCGTTGGTGCAATGTGCCGGCCACATGCGCATGTATGACGCCGAATACCTGCGCCTGCTGCGCGGCGTGTGCGACGAGTTCGACGTGCACCTGATCTTCGACGAAATCGCTGTCGGTTTCGGCCGCACCGGCACCTTGTTCACCACCGAACAAGCCGGCGTGTGCCCCGACCTCATGTGCCTGTCGAAAGGCATCACCGGCGGCACCATGACGCTGGCTACGGTGTTGGCGACTGACGACATCTACAACGCCTTTTATGACGACTACACCAAGCTGAATGCCTTCCTGCAGTCGCACAGTTACACCGGCAACCCGATTGCCTGCGCCGCCGCCAATGCCACGCTGGACTTGTTCGAGCAAAGCGACGTGATCGGCAACAACCGCATGCTGGGCCAGGCCATGGAAGACGCCGTGGCCGACCTGCGCGAGCACCCCAACGTGGCCGACATCCGCCGCAGCGGTATGATTCTGGCGATTGAACTGGCACAAACCGACGGCACGCCATTTGATTGGCAACAGCGCCGTGGCCGACGCGCCTACGCCGCCGCGCTGGACGCCGGCGTGCTGTTGCGTCCACTCGGCGAGGTCATCTATTTCATGCCACCGTATGTCATCACGCCAGACGAAATTGGCCAGATGACCGACGCGGCGCGGGCGGGCATTGCTGCGGCTGTTGCCTGATGCGGACAATTCGCGTCCACGTCGCGCAAGCCTTGGCGGTTGGTGCTGACGTCAACCTGCCCGAAGACACTGCCCACCATGTTTTCACTGTGCTGCGGTTGCAGCTTGGCGACGCGCTGAATGTGTTTAATGCTGACGATGGCGAATTTTCGGCCACGCTGGTCGGCGCCCAGGGCAAAACTGCAACAGTGCGCTGCAACGCCGCGCTAGCGCGTATGCCTGAACCGCAGCTACAAGTCACGCTGGTGCAAGCGCTGGCCACGGGAGACCGCGTGGATTCCGCCATCCAGAAGGCCACCGAGTTGGGCGTTGCGGCGGTCACGCTGTTCCGCGGTGCGCGTTCGCAGGGCAAGCTGACTGGCGCCCGCGCGGCCAAAAAATTGGCGCATTGGCAACGCGTGGCAACGGCAGCTGCCGAGCAATGCGGCCGCTGCACCGTGCCTGTCGTAAGGCTTACAGACAAAGGCTTGCCGCCGGCCGGCGACATCTTGTCTTTGCTACTGCATCCTGAGGCGGACCAGACCATCACCACACTGCCGGCAGTCGATCAACTACAGGTCGCCGTCGGCCCAGAAGGCGGGTTCAGCGATGAGGAACTGCACCAAGCCGAGGCACAAGGCTGGCAGCGCCTGCGCTGTGGCCCGCGGGTGCTGCGCACGGAAACTGCCGGCCCGGCAGTTCTGGCTGCGCTGCAGGCGCTACACGGGGACTGGCGCTAACTCCGCAGTCAGGCTGTTGACCAGCACCAGTGCCATGGCTCGTATTGGTAGCCGTAGGGATTGTCTTGTGGAAAGCTCAGCGCGAACCCGAACCTTGAGGCGTGCGTTTTCAACCACGCAAATGCGGGCGTATCGGCGAACGCCAAGCTGGCCGGTTGACAGCCCAGCGTGCCGATGTCCAGAGCGCGGCCACTGTGATGTTCGCTGCAACCAGGCGGGGCCAACACTTGCAACACTGTTTCAACCGATTCGCCAGCCGCAATGTGACGCTGAATGAGCCGCACCTGATAGTCAAAACCGCGAAACGCTGACACTACAATCAACCGAACGTTGCCTGCGTGCGCAGCGCTACGCATGGCTTGCCAAGCCCTCGCCGCCGCTGGCACCAGCAAGTGCGCGCGGCCGCTGCGAGCCATGTCGGCGACGACCAGTTGCGTGGCTTCGGGGATTATCGGCAGCTTGCGCTTGGCAATTATGCTGGGGTCGGCGCCCAATGCGAGCAAGGCTTGCCGCGCACGCAACGCATGCGCGCTCAAATGGGCAAATCTGCCGGCATGCCCATGGTCGATACGGCGGTGCTCAGTGCGGACTCAATACCAAGCAGGTCAGGGACGAAGGCCGGCGAACTTCCGACCGACACGTCGCGCAGTGCCAACGGTGGCAGTTCGGTATCGGTTAACTCCCGAATCGCCCGCTCACCGACATTGACAAGCTGTGGGTAGCCTTGCGAAACAACAACGTAATGCGAGGTCGGCAGCGCCTCGCCCAGGGTTTGCACGACAAGCAACCGCGCGCGGTTGGTGCGGCTGGGCACGGGGCTGCCATGCAGGCCTTCGGCAGCAATCACCGGCAGTGTCTGGCCCTTCCAGTCGAGTTCGCCTAGCAACCAATCCGGCGACCCGGCATGAAAGTCGATGTTGTCAAAGGCCAGCACATCCACCACGGCGGTGTTCGGTACCAGCCAGGTGAAACCCGACAAATTGACGAACACGCAAAACACCTGATCTGGCAATTGCTCATTCGGCTCGCTCACAACTCACCCCCCAGCGCGTCTGCCGGTGCGTCTAGCACAGCCTGGAGTTCGCGTAGCAGTTCGGCCTCTTGGTAGGGCTTGATCATGTAGCGGTTAACGCCAATCCGTGCTGCCCGCTCACGGTGTTTGTCGCCGCTGCGCGAGGTGATCATGACGATGGGCACGTGTGCCAAACGGTCGTTGTTGCGCACAAAAGTCGCGACCTCGAAACCATCGGCCTTGGGCATTTCGATATCAAGCAAGATTGCGTCTGGCGTATCCACCTGCAATTGCGCCATCGCATCCAGGCCATCACGGGCAGTGGAAACACCGTAACCGTTGCGGGTCAGCACGCGCTCGGCCACCCGGCGCATGGTGATGGAATCATCGACCACCATGATGCTGCGCAGCGCGTCGTCATCGGCCTCGTCAACCACCTTGCGCTGGCCAAACTGTTCAAACGGCCGGCGCGAGTGCAGCAAGTCAGGCAGGTCGAGAATCAGCACGACCCTGCCATCCGGCATGATGGTGGCGCCGGCAATGCCCTCGATGGCTGCTACTTGCGGGCCGACTGGCTTGGACACGATCTCGCGGCTGCCCAGCAGTTCGTCAACCACCAGCGCGACGAAACGTTCCTCGCCACCCAGGCCACGGGCGTGGCGCGCCAGCAACACTGGCAAGTGGCTTTTGTTGTCGGCATTCACTAACGGTGGCAGGCCGACCGCACGGCCAAAGTAACGCAGGCTGTAGTCGATACCCGCGTGCTCAAAGGTGCTATCCGGCGATTCCAACTTTGCGATCAAGCCATCGGTGGTGATCCGCGAGACGCCATCGACGTTGCCGATTGGAACTGCGAACTGTTCATCACCAGCCACCACCAACAAGGCTTGGCTGATCGCCAGCGATAGCGGCAGGCGGATGACGAAACGCACTCCCTTGCCCCAGTCCGAGCGCACATCCACAGTGCCGCCCAACTGGGCCACTTCGTCGGCGACCACATCCATGCCCACGCCGCGGCCTGCGGTTTGGGTGATGGTGCGCGCGGTGGAGAAGCCGGGATGGAAGATCATCCGCGCGACATCTTCGTCGTTAGGCTCGGCATCCGCCGGCATCAGCTTACGCTCGACAGCCAGTTCGCGAATGCGCGTCAAATCCAGCCCGCGGCCATCGTCGGCCACCTCGACAATCAGTTGCGTGCCCTCGCGGCGCAAATTGACGCTGATGACGCCTTGCGCTGGCTTACCGCTGGCGCTGCGTTCGTCGGGTGGCTCGATACCGTGGACGACAGCGTTGCGCAATAAATGCTCCATTGGCGCGGTAATGCGCTCGAGCACGTTGCGGTCCATTTCTGCCTCGATGCCTGCAAACTGCAGGTCGGCCTCGCGGCCCTCGTCGGCAGCGGTTTGGCGAACGACGCGCTGCAAGCGCTGCACTTGGCGCGAGAACGGCACCATCAGCGTGCTCATCAAGCCTTGTTGCAACAAGGTATTGACCTGGCCCTGTTGCTGCAGCAACGCATCGGTTTCGGCGCTTAGGCCGTCCATGCTGACATGCAGGTTGTCCAAGTCAGCCGCGGACTCGCTCAACGCGCGCGACAGTTCCTGCATGCGCGTGTAGCGGTCCATTTCCAGCGGGTCGAACTCGGCGTCGGCCTCGGCCGCTTCCAAGTCCGGCTGGCGGGCCTGGATTTGCGCCTCGGTCTCGCTTTCGACGGCGCGAATCTGGCCGCGCAGGCGTTCAATGGTGATGCGCATCTCAGTCAATTGCACTGACTGGCTGACGCGCTGCTGCTCGAGGCGCGAGAAATAAATGCCCACCTCACCTGCACGGTTGAGCATGCTATCGAGCTGCTCCACCGTGACGCGGGCGGTCTCGCGCCGGCTGGCCTGGCGGTCGGCCTCGTCGCTGGGCGCCCACAGCAGGCGCGGGTCCCACTCGGTCAGTTCAGCGCCGTCCGACTCCGCGTCAGCACGCTCCGGCAACGGCGTGCTTTCGGCAGCCGCAGCCGGTTCGCTGGCCATTGGCGCGGCCATTTGCGCCGCGGTGGCATCGATCAGGCTGGCAATCTGGTCAGACGCCGCATGCAAGGCCGTGTACAACTCGCCATCGATGCTGCCGTCATCGCCTAAGCGATCCAGATCCGTTTCCAAGGCGTGGGTCAGATCACCCAGATCACGCATGCCGGCCATGCGCGCACCGCCCTTGAGCGTGTGCAGGATGCGCCGCAACTCGGCGGCAGACCCACTGCCCGCATCGACCTGTTGCACGGCCTCGGCGTAGGCCTCATGCAGTTCGCGGGCTTCGTCGATGAAAATTTCGGCGACATCCGGGTCGAACTCCAGTGCTTGCTCGGGCTCCGCAGCTTGCTCATCAATCAGCGGCGTTTCAGGCGCCGCCGGCTCGGCGGGTGCGACGGCGTCCGGCACGGCCGGCGTGTCCGTCGCTGGCGCCATCTCGGGTTCAGTTTGCTGAACCTCCAGCAACGCCTCGATCTCGCCAGTGGTGCCGTCATCAACAACAAGCTCGCCTGATGCGGCTGCGCTGGCCTGCGCGTGCAAGACATCAACAGCGCGATGCAACTGTGAACGCAGTTCCGGCGTGTTGGCCAGGCGGCCGTCCTGCACCGCCGAGAATGCTCCAGCAAGCGCGCTGACCAGTGGCGCGCAAGCCGCAAAATCTGACTCCGACGCCAGGTCTTGCAGCGGCTCGGTCACATCCGACAATGCGTTCAACGCATTCGGATTGGCCTCCCATTGCGCCAAGCCGCGGTCAATCGGGTTGAGCCACGAATCGGCATCAATCGTTTCGCCACTAGGTGACTCGACGTCGGCAGGCGGCTGCACCGGTAGCTCCGGGTCGGCTGCAGTCTCGGCCACGGCGCTGTCATCCAGCGACACCCCAAAGTCCTCGGCTTGGCCTGTCTCCGACGGCGGCGGCACGTCGCCACTGCGGCGTGCATCAAGCAGTTGGTAGATGCGTTCGATCGCGCCTTCAATGCTGTCGAACCAACCCGGCCCCGGCGCGCCCGCGGCTTCGTCGGCCATGGGTTCGACTTGCGCAATGAGGTTTTCCGCCGCGGCGACGATCTCGCCAAAACCACCCAGCGCGGCACTGGTGCGTACCGAGGCCAGATGTTTGCGCACATCCAGCGCCAACTGGTTATTGCTGGGTGACTGACGCCAATCACGCACGATGTCTTCGGCGCTGGCTAGCAACTCGCTGGACTCATCCGTCACAACCACGGTCAGGCTGTGCTCTTGCCCGGCCTGAGTGGCGGCCTCCGGCAATTCGGCAATTGCCGCATCAGCGCGCTCGGCCAAACCGTCCAGCGCACCGCCGTCGCCTTCCAGGGTGCTACGCATACCGCTCACGCAGTCGCGTAGCAATTGCGTGACGGCGTCGTCCAGGCCAATCCGCCCCAGCCGCAGTGCATCGGCCAGGCGCTCAAGCTTGCCGGCCAAGTCCGACATTTGCGTTTGCGACGCGGCCCCGGCGCTACCGCGCAAGGTATGCAGCGCTCGTACCAGGGGCTCATCGGCATAAACCGTGGTGCCGTCAGCACCAAGCGCCAATGCTTGGTCAATGCTGTCCAGCCGCTGCAGGCTGTCTTCGCGGAACACGCGATAAACGTCGGGATCGACCTTGGCCGCGGTGCTACCGGCCTCGCCCCGGGCCAGCGCCCTGGCGGCCGCTATGGTTTCCGATGTATCGGGCGCCGCAGTGCCAGAGCCAAAGGCATCGGTGACACGCGGCAACTCGTCCATCACCGAGCCAAGCAGTGCAATGACGTCGGCATCGACCGGGCGCGCACCGTCCAGGCACTTGTTGAGCAAATCCTCGACCACCCAGGCCAGTCCGCCAAGCTCGTCCGCCCCGACCATGCGGCCGCTGCCTTTGAGCGTATGGAAACTGCGGCGGATATTGACCAGCGTGTCGCGGTCGTTGTGGTCGCGCGCCAAGGCCGGCACCGTAACCTGCAGGCTGGCGAAGACCTCAGCGGCCTCCTCGACAAAGGTCTCGCGAATCTCCGGGTCGATCTCGTCCGGTTCTTGCGCTTCCATCTCGGCCGCTGGCTCATCGGCCTGTCGCCCAGCGCCGTCAGCATCGGCGCGCTCGCTGGCCGGCTCCACCGCCGCCCGCGCCTCCAGGTCGGCAACCAGGGCATCGAGTTTGTCGAGATAATGCGCGGTGTGCGGCAGCGCTTGTTGGGTACCCTCCAGGTGGCATTCCACGCAGGCAACGGCCTCGGCGAACGTATCTGCTGCCTCGGCGTCGGTGCGGATGCTGGCAAACCCGCCACCGCGCATCTGCGTGCGCAAACGCTGGATCAGGTCGGCGGCGCGGGTCTCGTCCAGCACGCCCAGTACCGACTGCACCTGCCCGAGCATTTCCGCGGCAGCCAGCGGCATGCCCGGCTCGCCATCGTCGATGTAGAGGCTGACCAGCTCCTTGAGCTGCGACACATTGACCAGTGATTCGCGCAGCGCGGCCTGCGCGCTTTCGTGGCGATCTTTTTTGGCCGGAAACTCGGCGGCCAGAACATCGGAGCCATCGTCGCTTAGCCCAGCACTGCCCATGCGCCCCAGCAGCGCCTCTTCCACCGTCGATTCAACCAGCAGTACGGCAGTCGCAACTTCCATCCAGCCGGGATCATCGCCCTGGCCAGAATCCAGTGCGCCCATGGCCTCGTTCTGGGCGTTGAGCAGGCGCGCCATCGGCGTCAGGCCCAACATCGACAAGGTGTCGCTGCTGCGCTTGAGCATGGCTTGGGTGTTTTCAAACCGTGCCGGGTCACGCTCGCCAGTGCGCAAGATCAAATCAATATCGTCCTTGACCTTGGACAGTTCGTCTCCAAGCTCCTCGACGACGCGATTGAGTACGCTGGTTGTGGGGCCGCGCATACGGCTGCGCAGCGCCTCCAGAGTCTTGGGCGTGCCGAGCAGTTTTCTTGCACCGACCGCCTCGGCCAGCGCCCGCGCACGTTTACCGTCACTGCCACTCATGCACACATGAAAGGCAAGCTGGCCGGCAATCATCCGCATGGGTTTGGCCGCAACCCCGGCCTCGCCTTCGGCGGCAACTTGTTTGATCTGCTGGCAGGCTTGGCCAATCAGGCGCTTGATCTCCAGCGTGTCGGACAACTTCAGCGTCAGCAGACATTCGACTGTGGCTGTAACTGCCGACAACATTTGCTGGCTTGCATCACGCTTGGCCTGCGCCGCCAGGTGCTGGGTAATCTTGCCAAGTTGCTTGAGGCTGTCGGTACGCGCCTCGCCGGTCGCCCAGCGCTTGAGCGCCTGCTGAATGTGTGGCAACAGCGGTTTGGCCGCAGCGGCCAAACTGTCGGCGCCGGCTGTGTCCACGGATTCATCGGCAGCCTGATTGGCCGTCATCAGGTGGCCGGCGAATAGCGCTGCCTCGCTCACCACCGCAGACCCGCGCAACACGCGCAACTCGTTGATTTGCGGATGGAATGCGATCAGGACATCTTGCGCACCGCCAACCAGCAGATCCATGTAGTCGGCCAGTTGCACGGTGGCACTGAGCAGGCTGGTGGCGGTGGCTTCGATGTCATCGACTTCGCCGCGCGCCATCGCTTGCGCCGTGCGCTTCATCTCATCGGCGAGCCAGGTCACACCCGGGCATTGCGCCACGTCGGTAATGCCCCGAATTTGGTGTAGCTCCAGCACGCTGCGTTGCAATGGCAAGGTATCGCTGGGGTTCTCAGCGTAGGCCTCGACTTGCAGGCGCACCCGCTCCAGGCTGCGCGTGAGTTCGGTATTCAGCCAGTACAGGCCATTGGCTAGCTCGGCCGCGTTGGTGTGTGGCACGCCGCTCATGCCGCTACCTCTCGCGCCGACGTGGCCGAGGTTGCGCGCAGCAAACCATCGCCAAGTAATTTGCGCAGGCCAAATGCCGCCCACTGCTCGCCATCGCGCACGAACACGCCGAGCAAGCTGTCGTCCACAGTGGTGTCGATGCCGTCGCGCAAGGCAGGCCGCTGGTCGGCGGTTGTGAATTCGCGGTGGCCAAACACTTCGTCAACCGCGAAACCCACAGGCGTATCCGGCGTGTTGAGCACCAACACCCAAGCGCGAGGCAATTGCTCGCGCGTGTGATCGCCCAAGCCCAGCACGCCTGCCAGGTCGAACACCGGCAGCAAGGCGCCGCGGTGGTTGGCGATACCATGCACCCACGGCGCGGCGTGCGGAATGCGCGTCAGCGTCGGTTTCGGAATCACCTCGCTGAGGTCGTCGCGCGGCACGGCAATGCGATGCTCGCCAATACGCACACCCAGCCCCGACCACACACGCGCGCCAGAGGCTGCAACAGCGCCCATTTGTCGCCATTGCCGGTCCATGTCGCACAACAGCGCATAGGCACTGCGTGTGGGCTGGTCGGCTTGGTCACTCATCTTGCGTTCAGGCAGTGGCGTGCGCTGTCACGGCGCCAATCAGTTCGCTTTTGGTAAACGGCTTGGTCAGATACTTGTCCGACCCCACTAGGCGGCCGCGCGCGCGGTCAAACAGGCCGTCTTTGCTCGACAGCATGATCACAGGAATATTGCGGAACGTCGGGTTGCCCTTGATCAAGGCGCAGGCCTGATAGCCATCCAGGCGCGGCATCATGATGTCGATGAAGATCAGGTCGGGCCGGTGGTCAGCAATTTTGGCCAAAGCCTCAAAGCCATCCACGGCGGTCACCACCGTGCAGCCGGCCTTGGTCAGCAAGGACTCGGCTGTACGCCGAATGGTTTTGCTGTCGTCAATTACCATGACGCTAACGCCGGCCAAATTCGATGGCGGATTTTCAGACACGTTATTCTCCAAGCCCCTCGCAACGCGTGCGTTTGCCGCTCGCTATTGCCTCGTTTTTTACCACAGCCATAGCTAGCGTGCCGAACCTTTGCTCGACACGCCCTCGCACGACGCTACGGTAGCATTATCGAGCCCCCGTCGGATCACCCCCATGACCCAGAGTATCCCCAAACTATCGACCCTAGTCAGCGGCCCGCTGCAGCACTTCGAACGCACGGCGCTAGAGCGCCAGGCCGACATCGAGCAGTGGTTTCGCCACCAGTGGCTGCAAACCCCTGCGCCGTTCTATGCATCGGTGGATTTGCGCAACGCGGGCTACAAGTTGGCGCCAGTCGATACCAACCTGTTCCCGGCAGGCTTCAACAACTTGTCGCCGGCGTTCGAGCCGTTGTGTATCGCCGCACTGCAGGCCGCGGTCGAGCGCGTGTGCCCACACGCCAAATCGGTGTTGCTGATCCCGGAGAATCACACCCGCAACCAGTTTTACCTGCGCAATGTCGCGCGGTTAATGGAGTTGATGCGCAAGGCCGGCTTTAGCGTGCGCATTGGCTCGCTGATGGACGACATCAAAAAGCCGACCACGCTGACACTGGACGGCGGCGAAGAATTGCTGCTCGAGCCGCTAGTGCGTGACGGCGACACGCTGGGCGTCGAGGGCTTCTCGCCTTGCGCCATCCTGCTCAACAACGACCTGTCCAGCGGCCGGCCCGCGATACTCGACGGCCTCAGCCAGCCGGTGATGCCACCACTGGATCTGGGCTGGGGCAAGCGCACCAAGAGCGAACACTTTGGCGTTTACAAACAAGTCGCACACGAGTTCGGCGACGAATTGGACATCGATCCCTGGCTGGTCGATCCATTGTTCCGCAACTGCGGTGAGATCAACTTCAAGACCCGCGAGGGCGAAGACTGCCTAGCCTCCAATGTTGATGCGCTGATCACAGCCATCCAAGCCAAATACGACAAGTACGGCATCGACAAACGGCCATACGTCATCGTCAAATCCGACTCCGGCACCTACGGCATGGGCATCATGACCGCGCACTCGGCCGACGATGTGCGTGGCCTGAACCGCAAGCAGCGCAACAAGATGGCCTCCGGCAAGGAAGGCAATGCAGTCACCGGCGCCATCATCCAGGAAGGCGTTTACACCACCGAGCAATGGGGGCCGAAAAAATCTCCGGCCGAATCCGTGGTGTACATGATCGATCGCTCGGTCGTCGGCGCGTTTTACCGCGTCCACGCCGACAAATCTGAAGACACCAGCCTGAATTCACCCGGCGCAGAATTTCATCCGCTGGAGTTCGCCGACGCCGCGTCGCGGCCCGACCCCAGCCTGGAACCTGATGCCGCGCCAAACCGCTTTTACGCCTACGGCGTGACCGCGCGTCTGGCACTGGTTGCCGCCGCACGCGAAATCGACAAAGCCGCACAGTGAGCACACCAATACTCGGGGTGGTGATGAACCCCATCGCCGCCATCAAACCCGCCAAAGACACCACGCTGGCGCTGCTGCTGGAAGCGCAGCGGCGCGGCTACGCGCTGCGCTATTTTGAGATCGGCGACCTGGACATTGCCGGCGGTGAGGCCATCGGCCACGGCCGGTCGCTGACGGTTGCCGACAGCGCAAGCAACTGGTTTGAACTCGGCGAGCCATCCACCGCACCGCTGGCCGACTGCGACGTGTTGTTGATGCGCCAAGATCCGCCGGTTGACGCCGGCTTTGTCTATGCCACACAGGTGCTGGACTTGGCACAAGCCGCTGGCGCGCGGGTGTACAACCGCCCGGCATCGCTGCTGAGTTGGAACGAAAAACTCGCCATCGCGCGCTACCCGGCGCTGATCTCGCCAACGTTGGTGAGCGCTGACATGGCGCGGCTGGGTGCATTTGTTGATGACCACGCCGACACCGTCATCAAGCCGCTGGACGGCATGGGTGGCGCGTCGATCTTTCGGCTGCGCAGCGACGACGCCAACCGCGGCGTAATCCTGGAAACCCTCACTGCACACGGCACGCGGCCAGCGATGTTGCAGCGCTATCTGCCGGCAGTGACCGACGGCGACAAGCGCGTGCTCGTCATTCATGGCAAACCCGTGCCCTATGCCCTGGCGCGCATCCCCAAAGCTGGCGAGACCCGCGCCAACCTCGCCGCAGGTGGCCGCGGCGTCGGCCGCGAACTGACCGCACGCGACCGCGAAATTGCCGAAACCATCGCGCCTGACCTGGTCGCCGCAGGCTTGGACTTTGTTGGCCTGGACGTGATCGGTGACTGCCTAACCGAGATCAACGTCACCAGCCCGACCTGCCTACGCGAACTGGACGCGCAGTTCGGGCTCAACCTGGCCGGGGACTTCTTCGACGGAATCGAACCTTGAATGCAGCGCTGGTACGGCGGCTGTTCGCGCCGGCGCTGATCCTGGTCATGATCGGCGTGCTGGTGCTGCGCCAACCCGGCGACCCCGAACTGGTCGAGCGGCAACTGTATGCACTGGGCACACAAGTGACGGTGTCGGTGCCAGCCACCGCCGCGGATGCAGACATCATTTCAGCAGCCGTCGGCCAGGTCGGCGTCGCGCTCGCGGCATTCCAACGCACCTGGCAACCGGCGGGTGATGGCCGGCTGGGCACGCTGAACAACAGCTTGGCCGAATCCGCGACCGCGCCGCTGCACGACGAACTACGCCCTTTGATCGCACAAGCGCAGGATTTGGCTCAGCGCAGCGGCCAGCGTTTTGACCCCGGCATTGCCAAGCTCGTCCAGCTTTGGGGTTTTGATGATGCCGAGGCGTTCCGCGACAGCCCGCCCGCCGATACGCAAATCGACGCACTGCTAGACCAGCCGCACTTGCTAGCCAATGCCCGCTTGGATGCAACCACGCTGGCTGCCCCAGCACCGGGCCTGGCGCTGGACATGGGCGGGATCGCCAAAGGCACGGCGGTGTCGCGCAGCCTGGACGTCTTGCGCAGCGCCGGCATCGAACACGCACTGGTGAATGCCGGCGGCGACATGCAGGCCATGGGCCAGGTTGGCCGGCGGCCGTGGCACATTGCCATCCGCCACCCGCGGCCCACCGAAACGCGCCGCCTGTTGGCTGCACTGGACCTGCGCGATGGCGAGGCCGTGTTCACCAGCGGCGACTACGAACGGTTTTTTGAGCATGACGGCCAGCGCTACCACCATTTGCTCGACCCCCGCACTGGGCGCCCGGCGCAAGGCGCGCAGTCGGCCACCGCGCTGCACACCGACGCTGCGGTTGCCGACGCTGCGGCAACAGCGCTGTTTGTTGCCGGTGTCGAAGACTTTGCCAAGACCGCGGCGGCACTAGACATTACCCATGCGCTGCTGATTGATGCCGAGGGACGTGCATTCGCTACGCCGCAAATGCAGCAACGCCTGGAATGGCTGAGCAACACCGACGTCACCGTTGTCGAGTTGCCGCAATGACCACCAACCCACAGCGCACCCACGCAGACCTTGTGGTCATCGGCCTGCTGTTGGTCGGCGTCGGCATGGCCTTTGGCCAGTGGTGGGCGCCGCAAGCTGGCCCGGCCGACACCGCTTTGGTGTTTGTTGGCGGCGGCGAGCGTGCGCGGCTGCCGCTGCATGTCGATGCAACACTCGAAGTCGCTGGCACCATCGGCATCAGCCGGCTGCAAGTTGCAGACGGTGGCATACGCTTTGCTGATTCGCCCTGCAGGCACAAGCTCTGCGTGCGTGCCGGCTTTTTGCGCCACGGTCATGACGCCGCGGCGTGCGTGCCAAATCGCGTTTCGGTCGCCCTGACAGGCGGCAACCGCAGCTACGACAGCATCAATTTTTGATGCGCAGCGCGCAACAACAAGACGCGCTGATCGGCTGGTTTGCGGCATTGGCGGTTGTCATTCACATCTTCGAGGCCGGCTTGCCGTCGCCTGTGCCGGGCATCAAACCGGGTCTGGCCAACGTCATCACCCTGGTGGTGCTGGCGCGGCACGGGCTGGCGGCGGCGCTGTGGGTCGGCGCGCTGCGTGTACTCGCTGGCAGCCTGGTCATCGGCACATTTCTGACACCAACCTTTGCGCTCAGCGCCGGCGGCGCGATTGCCAGCTTGGCAGTGCTGGCCCTGGCGGCCAAATGGAATCAAGTGGCGCCGAGCAATGCGCAGCTCAGCCTGCTCGGCATGGGCTGCCTGGCCGCGGTCGCACATATGAGTGCGCAATTCGTGCTGGCGTGGCGCCTGTTCGTGCCGCATCCTGGGTTGCTAAGCCTGTTGCCCGTGTTGTTGCTGGCAGCGTTACTGTTCGGAATTTGCACCGGCTGGTTGGCCAATGCGCTGGTGCGCGAGGCTGCCAAGCTTGCCCCGCCGCCAGTAGCTGCGTGATACTTTGCGCTGGTGAGCGGCGATTTCTTAAATAATCAGTTCCTCGTGGCCATGCCCGGCCTCGACGACGATCATTTTTCGCATTCCGTCACCCTACTGTGCGAGCACAGCGAAGATGGCGCCTTGGGGCTGGTGATCAACCGCCCGTCCGACCTCAGCTTGTCCGACATGCTGGAGCACATCGGCGTTGAAACCGATGGCGACGACGAGTATGACCGGCCCGTGTTCTGGGGCGGCCCACTCACACCCGAGCGCGGCTTTGTGTTGCACGAATGCAACGACGACAGCGGCGAATGGGATGCCAGCCTGCGC
This sequence comes from bacterium, assembly GCA_018222345.1. Taxonomy (GTDB): domain Bacteria; phylum Pseudomonadota; class Gammaproteobacteria; order Nevskiales; family OUC007; genus JAAFAL01. The sequence goes on along the minus strand of JAAFAL010000004.1, from coordinate 39,652 downwards.
ATTGGCGAGGGCTTGGCGATCACCTCGTCGCGCGACATCCTCGAAGCCATAGGCCGCGGCAAAGGGCCTGGGCAATATCTGGTCACCTTGGGCTACGCCGCCTGGGGTGAGGGCCAACTCGAAGGCGAACTGCTCGCCAATGCCTGGCTCAACGTGCCGTCGGACAAAGCCATCATTTTCGAAACCGCACCCGGCGAGCGCTGGGAAGCCGCAGTAAAGTCCTTGGGTATAGATGTGCAAAGCCTGTCGGGGGCTGCCGGCCATGGCTGAGGCGGCAAGCAGCGCGCTGGCACGCAGCGCCGCCGAGGTTTTTTTGGGCTTCGACTACGGCATGCGGCGCATTGGTGTTGCGGTCGGCGACGCGGTATCACGCACGGCGCGACCGCTGGCAACCGTGGATAGCACGCAAGGCCCAGACTGGCCGCACATCACCAACTTGCTCGACGATTGGAAACCCGGCGCGCTGGTGGTCGGCCGCCCGCTGACCATGGCCGGCCAGCAGCAAACCATGACCCGCGCTGCCGAACGCTTTGCCCGCCGCCTGCACGGCCGTTATCACCTGCCGGTGCATTTGGCCGAGGAGCGCATGACCAGCCTGGCGACTCAAGACATGAACGTAGCCGAAGGCAGCGATGCCGCCGCCGCGGCGGAAATTCTCACGGACTGGCTGGCGAACCATGACGACTGAGCTGCCGCCAATCGAATCCATACTGCAAGCCATGCAGGCAGGCATCGCCGAGCAATTGGGTGACGCGCAGGATGCCTTGATGATCGGCATCCACAGCGGTGGCTACTGGCTGGCACAGCACCTGCACGCAAAGCTGGGCCTGCAAACACCGCTGGGCGGGCTGGACATCAGCTTCTACCGCGATGATTTCTCGCGCATCGGCCTGCACCCGCAAGTGCAACCGTCCGACCTGCCCTGCAGCCCGGATGGCCGCACAGTGGTGCTGGTTGACGACGTGCTGTTTACCGGCCGGACCATCCGCGCGGCCATGAACGAATTGTTCGACTTTGGCCGCCCTGCACGCATCGTGCTGGCCGTGCTGATTGACCGCGGCGGGCGCGAGCTGCCGATTGCTGCCGATGTGGCTGGCGCGCATGTCGATGCGCCGCCAAAAGATTGGCAAGTAAAGCTCAGCGGGCCCGAGCCGCTGGCACTCACCGTCATCACGCCCAAGGCGCCGGCATGAGCCTGGCCACGCTGCAAGTCGATGAGCAGGGCAAACTGCGCCACCTGCTCAGCACCGAAGGCCTGAGCGAGCCGCTGCTCACCGAGATTCTCGACAACGCCGAGTCATTCCTGCCGGTCACCGAGGGCGCGGTCAAGAAAGTGCCTCTGCTGCGCGGCAAGACCGTGGTCAACCTGTTTTTCGAGCCCAGCACCCGCACGCGCACCACCTTCGAGCTGGCCGCAAAGCGGCTGTCGGCCGATGTGATCAATATCGACGCTGCCAGCAGCTCGACGACCAAGGGCGAGTCGCTGCTCGACACCTTGAAAACGCTGGAATCGATGCAGGTGAACATGTTCGTGATCCGCCACGGCGTCAGCGGCGCGGCGCAGTTTTTCGCCGAGCAAGCGGCGCCAGGCGTGGCGATTCTCAACGCCGGCGATGGCCGCCATGCGCACCCCACGCAAGCCTTGCTCGACATGCTGACGATCCGTCGCCACCGCCCGGACTTCGACCAACTCAAGGTCGCGATTGTGGGTGACATCTTGCACTCGCGCGTGGCGCGATCCGACGTGCATGCCCTGCAAACTTTGGGTGTGAAAGACATCCGCCTGGTTGGCCCGCGCACACTGGTGCCGCAAAGTCTGAGCAGCCTCGACGTGGAGGTCGTGCACGACTTGCGCGCCGGCCTGCGCGATGTCGATGTGGTCATGCTGTTACGGCTGCAACATGAGCGTATGGATGGCCAATTGCTGCCCGGCGGCTCGGCGTTTTTCAACAGCTTTGGCCTGACCGCGCGCACGCTTGATTACGCCAAACCCGACGCCTTGGTGATGCACCCCGGCCCGATCAACCGCGGCGTGGAAATTGCGCCCGACCTGGCCTACGGTGAACGCTCGCTGGTACTCGAGCAAGTCAGCCACGGCATTGCCGTGCGCATGGCGGTGATGGCCATGACCATCGGCACGCAGTCTGCTGCGCTGCAAGCCAGCCGCGAGGCACGGGCATGAGCGCACCACGCACGCACATTCGCAAAGCCACCCTGGCAGATGGCACGCGCACGGACGCATTTTTAGCCGATGGAAAAATTGCCGCCTTGGGCCAAGCCCCGGACGGCTGGCAGAGCGACGCTGAGATTGATGCCAACGGCGCCTGGCTGTTGCCTGCCGCCACCGACCTGTGCGCACGCGTTGGCGAGCCCGGCTGGCCGGAAAAAGCCACCATGGCATCCGAACTGCCGGTTGCGGCTGCCGCTGGCATTGGCCTGCTGTGCCTGCCGCCAGACGGCAGGCCTGTCACCGACAATGTGTCGGTCGTGAACTGGATCACTCGCCATGCGGGTCATGCGGGTCATGCCGACAATGCCGGCAGCGCATCAGTTGCCATGTTGGGCGCACTCACCGAGGGCCACGCCGGCGAGCGCATTGCTCCGCTGCGGTCGTTGATCAACGCCGGTTGCAGCGGAGTCGCACAGGCTGACGGCCTGCCAAGCAACATGCTGATTTTGCGACGTGCGCTGGACTACGCCGCTGGCAACGGCATCACCGTGCACGTGCGGCCCTTGCTGCGCAGCCTTGCGCCGCGCGGCTGCCTGCACGACGGCGCGCTGGCCGCGCGCCACGGCGTTGATGCACAACCCACCAGCGCTGAGACCATCGCCGTAGCGGCCTTAATCGAACTGGCCCGCGAGACCGGCGCGCACGTGCACATCGGCCGCTTGTCAGCGGGCCGTAGCGTACCGCTGCTGGCGGCGGCCAAAGCCGAAGGTATTACGGTGACAGCCGATGTTGCCGCGCATCAATTGTTGCTCGACGAATCAGTGCTGGCCGATTTGCACCCACGCTGGCATTTGCAGCCGCCGCTGCGCACGCCAGCCGATGCCGCTGCGCTGCGCCAAGGCGTGGTGGACGGAACAATCGACGCTGTCTGTTCCGATCACACGCCGCAGGATCAGGACGCTAAAACCAACCCGTTGCCGATAACAGCCGCGGGCGGCGCCACCCTGGAGCATTTGTGGCCGGCAGTGCATACCGCACTGGGCGGCGACAGCACGCCCGAGCGCTTGCAACGACTGTTGTGCACAAAGCCCGCACAAGTGCTCGGCCGCGGCGACGCTACAGTCGGCGTGGGCAGCGCCGCTGACTGCGTGTTGTTCGACCCAAATGTCAGCGGCCAATGCGACGAAACCACGCTGCGCAGCCAAGCCAAAATCACGCCCTTGCATGGCATGACCTTGCAAGGCCGCGTGGTCGCCACTTGGCTGGCCGGCGTGGCGGTTCGGGCGCCGCGCTGAGCGCGCAAATTCTTGTATAGTTTCAGCAACTACCGGGGACTGGTATCAGTTGCCCGCCAATCAATCTAATTAATTGCACAGGAATGCACGATGGCCAGTGTGCTTGTTGTTGATGATTCGCCGACTGACGTATTGAACATGCGCAAGATGCTCGAGAAGAACGGGCATCAAGTCAGTGAATCGACCAGTGGTGAAGACGCGGTGGCGCGCGTGACCGCCGAGAAGCCTGACGTTGTGATCATGGATGTGGTCATGCCAGGGCTGAATGGTTTCCAGGCCACACGAACCTTGTCGCGCAATCCTGACACGGCAGAAATTCCGGTCATTGTTGTCAGCAGCAAAAGCCAGGAAACCGACAAGCTGTGGGCCAAGCGCCAGGGCGCGCGCGCCTACATCGTCAAACCAGTCAAAGAACAAGACTTGGTCAGCGCCATCGGCAGCGTGCTGGGGTGATAACCGAGCAGCCTGCGGGCAACATAAAAGGCCGAGCCGCCTGCGGGCGACATGAGGGGACATTGAATGGCTGACAACAGCACTCGCGTACGCGGCACCAAGACTGCGATCTTCTTCCTGATTCTGGCAATTGCCGGTATCGCTGGGTCGCTGTATGTGCTCTACACCGTGCAGCAAAACTCGCAGTGGGATGCACGCTACGAGTTCCTCGCGCTGGACTCCAGTGCCGTTGCGCAGTCCATCGCCGATGCCGCCGATGACATCACCAAAGGCCTGCCGCCGGATACCGCCTTGCTGGACGGCCAGCGCCTCACCTTTGAAGACAATATTTTCGAACTGAAGTCTGGCGATGAGTTCGTTGGCATGCCGGCGGTACCGGACGCCATCCAACCCAGCGTGGATGCGCTGGAAGCCGAGTTCGCGCCGATGTCGGCCAGCATTGATCAGATTTTGGGTAATCGCGCGGCCTACGTGCTGATACAGCAGGCTGCGCGCAATATCGAGGCTGCCGGCACCGAGGTGGGCACCGCCTTGGACGAAGCCGTAGATGCCTTGGTTGGTGCCAATGCACCGCGCCAACAAGTCAATTTGGTGGTCGAACAACGCCTGGCCGTTGCAGAGCTCGGCCAAACAGCCAACGAGGTTGCCACCACCGGTTACGACGCCAAACAACTGGCCGACGAGTTCAGCGCCCAGGTCGAGGACATCGGCATCACCCTGGAGCAATTGGCCACTGGCCAAGGCCTGGCCTTCACACCCAGCCGCAACACAGCGGCGCGCCAAGCCTTGGCAACAGCCCTGGAACGCTTCCGCCCGATCCAAGACGCGACTGCCGAAATCGTCACCGAAGCCGAGAGCTTGGACACAGTCCAGGCAGCCGCGGCCGAACTGTCACGCCTGCAAAGCCAGGTGAAGTTCACTGCTGAGAACAACCTGCAGCAAAGCTTGCTGGAACAGCGCGAGCAACGCCCGCTAAACCCATTGATCGGTTACATCCTCGGTGGTTTGGCGCTGCTGCTGCTGCTTATTTTCGTCATCGTGCTGGTGGGCACTGCAAGCCGCCGCGCAACAAAGCTTGAAGATGCTGACGCCAAGCAGCAGGAAGCTATTTTGCGCCTGCTGGACGAAATCACCACACTGGCCGATGGTGATCTGACCGTTGACGTGACTGTGACCGAGGACTTTACCGGCGCGATTGCCGACTCGATCAACTACACCATCGACACACTGCGCGGCCTGGTCGGCACGATTACTGAAACCTCGGCCGAGATCGCGAAATCCACCGGCGGCACCGCGCAGATGGCGCGGCAGATGAATGACGCCAGTTCGGTGCAGGCCGAGCAGATCAACGCTGCCACTGCGGCTATTCGCTCGATGAGTGAGTCCATGCAACGCGTGTCGGCCGACGCCGACGCCCTGGCGCAACGCGCGCAGCAATCGGTGGACACCGCGCACACGGGTTCAGAAACCGTGTCGCGCAACGTGGCCGGCATGGCCGCCCTGCGGGATCAGATTCAGGAAACATCCAAGCGCATCAAGCGGCTGGGTGAATCGTCACAAGAGATCGGCAACATCGTCGAGTTCATCGAGGACATCGCCGAGCAAACCAACACCTTGGCGCTCAACGCCTCCATCCAGGCCGCCATGGCTGGCGATGCCGGCAAGGGTTTTGCCGTTGTGGCCGAAGAAGTGCAGCGGCTGGCTGAACGCGCCGGTGGCGCCACACGCCAGATCGAAACCCTGATCAAGACGATTCAGGCCGACACCAACGAGGCGATTGTGTCGATGGAGCGCAGCACCACCAACGTGGTCGGCAACGCGCGCTTGTCGGAAGAGGCCGGTGAGGCGCTGACCCGCATCGAGACGGCATCAACCGAATTGTCGGAACTGATCGGCGGCATCTCCAACGACGCTCGCCAACAAACCGAGGTTGCCACCGAACTGGCTGGCAACATGGGCGGCATTCAGGACATCGCCGTGAATACGCAGCAATCGGCCAGCACCACTGCGACCGCTGTGGGCAACCTGAATCAATTGTCTGTGAAACTGCGTGAGTCGGTTGCAGGCTTCAAATTGCCTGGCGACAAGACCGATGTTGATGAATTTGCCGCCACGCAAATCAGCGACAAAACCGCATAAGCCCAGCGAGGCCTGATCGGCCAAAACCCGCACATGCGAAGTCATTCCCGCGCAGACGGGAATCTAGCTGGCGGTTGAGAAAACCAAGCGTAGCCAACCCCTCACCCGCCATCGCTGTTGCGCTGGCGACCTCTCCCCAGGGGAGAGGTGAATATTCCTGCTCCCTCATCAGGGTCAAGGACATTGGCGCGGGCCGCGCCACCCTCGCCGGGCGAGGTGAATACCCTTCTCCCTCAGGGAGAAGATGGCGCAAAGCGCCGGATGAGGGATTGCTTGGCCCGCTAACCGCCAAAGTTGATGCGCGTTTCTAGGTTGGTGCGCGAGTCAGCGTTATTTAAGGCATCTTCCAGTTCAATAACGCCAGTCTGGTACAAGCGATATAGCGAATCATCAAAGGTTTGCATGGCCGCGTCGGAGGACTCGGCCATGGCCTCGCGGATGTCGTCGATTTGTCCCTTGAGGATAAGCTCGGAAATGTAGGGCGTGCATACCATCACCTCGACGGCGGCCACGCGCCCGCCGTCCTTTTTCTTGACCAAGCGCTGCGAAATCACCGCGCGCAGGTTCAGCGCCAAATCCATGTAGAGCTGGGCGCGCATCTCGTCGGGGTACATATTGATGATGCGCTGCAGGGTTTGGTAGGCGTTGTTGGCGTGCAGCGTCGAAATGGCCAAATGGCCGGTGCCGGCGAGTTGCACGCAACTGTCCATGGTCTCGCGAGCACGGATCTCGCCGATCAAGATGACGTCCGGCGCTGCGCGCAGGCTGCTATGCAGGGCGCGGTCGTAGCTCTTGGTGTCCTGGCCCACCTCGCGCTGGTTAACGATGCAATTGAGGTTCGGGTGCAAGAACTCGATGGGATCCTCGATAGTGAGAATGTGCCCCGTAGAGTGCTTGTTGCGGTGGTTGATCATGGCCGCCAGCGTGGTTGATTTGCCGCTGCCGGTGGCGCCCACCATCAGCAACATGCCGCGCTTGTTCATGATCAGGTCTTTCAGCGAATCCGGTAGGCCGAGATCGTCGAGTTCGGGCACGTCATTCTTGACGTAGCGCATCACCATCGACGCCCGGCCGCGCTGATGGAACAGGTTGACGCGAAACCGCCCCATGCCGCCGGCGTTGGTGGCAAAGTCCAGTTCCAGTTCCTCTTCGTATTCCTGTTGCTGGCCCTCGTCGAGCATGGAATACGCAAGCTGACGGATCACGTCCGAGGTCATGGTGGTTTTGCCCACCGGATGAATCTCGCCGTTGATCTTGATCATCACCGGCGACTTGGCAGTAAAGAACAAATCGGACGCGTCTTTTTCCACCGCCAACTTCAGATACGGAATGATGGTGACGGGTTGCGGGGTGTCGGTCATCGCGGTGCTCAGTTGTCGAGGCCAGTAACTGTCTTGACCTCGTCATCCGACATCATGGCAATACTATCCAGGCCCGCATTCGGGTCTTGCTCGGCGCGCTTGCTCTCCAGCTTGAAGCGCAGGCGCAGTTCGTTCTTCGAGTCGGCATTGCGCATGGCTTCTTCCATGCTGATGGTGCCGGCCTCGAACAGGTCGAACAGGTGCTGATCGAAGGTCTGCATGCCCTGCTCTTTGCTCTTGGCCATGATCTCTTTCATCTTGTGGACTTCGCCCTTGAAGATGAGGTCGGAGATGAGCGGGCTGTTGAGCAGGATTTCCATGGCTGCTGCGCGCCCGCCGCCCTCACGCCGCACCAGCCGCTGGGCGATGATGGCCTTGAGGTTGAGCGACAAGTCCATCAGTAGTTGCTCGCGCTTTTCTTCGGGGAAGAAGTTGATGATGCGGTCTAGCGCCTGGTTGGCGCTGTTGGCGTGCAAGGTGCTCATGCACAAGTGACCAGTCTCGGCAAAGTTGATGGCGTACTCCATCGTTTCACGCGCACGGACTTCGCCGATGAGAATCACATCTGGCGCTTGGCGCAGCGTGTTCTTCAACGCGGCCTCCCAACTGTCGGTATCCACGCCCACTTCGCGCTGGGTGATCATGCAACCCACGTGTGGGTGCACATATTCCACCGGGTCTTCAATGGTGATGATGTGGCCCTTGGTATCGCGGTTTCGCAGACCCAGCATGGCCGCCAGCGAGGTTGATTTACCGCTGCCCGTGCCGCCCACCATGAGCACCAGGCCGTTGTTGGACATCACCACGCCTTTGAGCACCTCGGGCAGGCCGAGCTTGTCGAAGTCGGGGATGTCGGTCTCGATGGTGCGCAGCACCGCGCCCACCCGCGCCTGTTGCACAAAGGCGTTGACGCGGAAGCGGCCAATCTGCGGCGGCGAGATGGCAAAGTTGCACTCGTTGCTGGCCTCGAATTCCTTGATCTGGCGGTCGTTCATGATGCTGCGTACGACCACCGCGGCATTTTCGGCCGACAGCGCGGTGTCCATCACCGGCGTCATCTGGCCGTCCAGCTTCATCGCCGGCGGAAAGCCCGCGGTGATGAACAAGTCCGACCCGCCCTTGGCCTTCATCATGCGCAGGAGTTCCTGCATGAGTTTGGCGGCTTGATCGCGTTCCATGAGTGTGTCCCCTTCAATCCGATGTCATTGCGAGCGCGCAGCGCGCGGCAATCTCGTAATGGCCTGCCTGCGGGTCGAGATTGCTTCGCTGCGCTCGCAATGACAAACCCTTTTGCGCGTTTACGGCCTACAAAAAATCTTCCTTCTTCGCCGCCTTGCGCTTGGCATCCTGCTTGGTCACCTTGCCCTGCTGCACCAGCGTCTTCAGGTTCTGATCCAGCGTCTGCATGCCTTCGCGTGCGCCGGTCTGGATGGCGGAATACATCTGCGCGATCTTGTTCTCGCGGATCAGGTTCCGAATGGCCGGATTACCGATCATGATCTCGTGCGCAGCGATGCGCCCGCCGCCAACCTTCTTGAGCAGGGTCTGGCTAATCACGGCCTTGAGTGATTCGGACAACATGGCGCGGATCATGTCCTTCTCGGCCGCCGGGAACACATCAACAATACGGTCGATGGTCTTGGCCGCGCTGCTGGTGTGCAGCGTGCCGAACACCAAGTGGCCGGTTTCGGCTGCCGACAAGGCCAGGCGGATGGTTTCCAGGTCGCGCATCTCGCCCACCAAAATTACGTCGGGGTCTTCACGCAAGGCGCTGCGTAGTGCCTCGTTGAAACCCAAGGTGTCGCGGTGCACCTCGCGCTGGTTGATCAGGCACTTTTTTGATTTGTGGACGAATTCGATGGGGTCTTCGACGGTAAGAATGTGGCCATGCTCGGTCTTGTTCTTGTGATCGACCATCGCCGCCAGCGTCGTCGATTTGCCCGAGCCGGTGGGCCCCGTCACCAACACCACGCCGCGCGGCTGGTCGGCAATGTCCTTGAAAATCGGTGGGCAGCCCAAGTCTTCCATCGACAGGATTTCGCTGGGGATGGTGCGGAATACCGCGCCCGCGCCTCGGTTGTGATTGAAGGCATTGACGCGAAAGCGCGCCAAGTCGGGGATCTCGAAGGAAAAATCACACTCCAGGAATTCGTCGAAATCCTTGCGCTGTTTGTCGTTCATGATGTCGTAGATCATTTCGTGCACCTGCTTGTGCTCCAACACCGGCAGGTTGATGCGCTTGAGGTCGCCATCGACGCGTATCATGGGCTCCATGCCCGCCGACAAGTGCAAGTCCGACGAACCTTGCTTGACGCCAAAGGCCAGCAATTGCGCAATATCCATACATGTCCCCGATTGATTGTTTTGCAGTGCGGATTGCGCCGCGCCCTGCCCCGAAAAGTAGCTTGAAGCCGTGACGACAGCAAGCGACGCTGCAAAGCGCCTGCAGGCCGTGCAAGCGCGCATTGCCGCCGCCGCGTTGCAGGCCGGGCGTGCGGCAGACGCCGTGACCCTGGTCGGCGCTGCCAAAGCACAGCCCGCGGCGCTACTCAGGCAAGCTTTAGACGCCGGCCTGCGCCACATTGGCGAGAATTACCTGGACGATGCCATCGCGCATCAGGGCGCAGTTGGGCGCGAGCAAGCGTGCTGGCACTTCATCGGCCCCATCCAATCGAACAAGACGCGCGAGATCGCGCAGCGCTTTGATTGGGTGCAGTCGCTAGACCGTGACAAGATTGCCCGGCGGCTCAATGACCAGCGGCCAGACGACCTGCCGCCACTCAAGGTGCTGGTGCAGGTCAATATCAGCACCGAGGCCAGCAAAGCTGGCGTGGCGCCCGACGAGGTCGCGGACTTTTGCACGCAACTGGCCGACTACCCACGGCTGACATTGCGCGGCCTGATGGCTATCCCCGCGCGTGAGCACACAGATGCTGCAAGGCAGTTGAGCACTCTGCTGCAAACGCTGCACAGCGACTACGCCACCCTGGACACGCTGAGCATTGGCATGTCGGGCGACCTGGAGCAAGCCATTGCGCAAGGCTCGACCATGGTGCGCATTGGTACCGACCTGTTTGGCCCACGCCCTCAATAATCAAGCGAGACCGACATGAACCAAGACGACAAAAAACGCGCCGCCGCCGAAGCAGCGCTGAACTACATCGTGCCGGGCGAGGTGCTCGGCGTGGGCACCGGCTCAACAGTGAACTACTTCATCGATCGCCTGGCGGACCTGCGCGACAAGGTGCCTGCCGCCGTTTCGAGTTCGGAAGCCAGCACCGAGCGATTAAAAGCAGCCGGCATACCAGTAGTTGACCTGAATCAAGTCGACGGCATCTCCATTTATGTGGACGGCGCCGACGAGGTCACACGCAACGGCCACATGATCAAAGGTGGCGGCGGCGCGCTGACGCGCGAGAAAATCGTAGCTGCGGCCAGCGAGGCCTTCATCTGTATTGCTGACGACTCGAAGCTGGTTGACGTGCTGGGGGCGTTCCCACTGCCCATCGAGGTCATCCCGATGGCACGCAGCCTGGTCGCACGGCGAGTTGTTGCGATGGGCGGCCAGCCGACGTATCGCCAAGGCTTTGTCACCGATAACGGCAACCATATTCTGGACTGCGCTGGGCTGGATCTAACCGACGCCGCCAGCGTCGAGGCCGAAATCAATCAATGGCCGGGTGTTGTGACTGTAGGGCTGTTCACGACACCGGGCGCAGCTCTGACATTAATCGCAAACAGCGCCGATGTAGAGCGACGGACTAACAAATAGCTGTTCGAACCACCCGGCATGGACCTTGCTGTAACAACGTAAATTCAGTGTAAAGTGCACTGAAAAATCGAGGCGTCAACTGCTCAAGCGGTGGCGAGGCCATCATGGCTAAACGTCCGAAACAATCTGGCTTTACATTGATTGAGTTGATGATCGTGACGGCGATCATTGGCATACTGGCGTCCATAGCAATTCCCGCCTATCAGGAATACGTCGCCAAGGCGCAGGTCAGCGAGGGCATCGCCATCGCTGGATCACTCAAGGTGCAGGTGACAGAGACGTTCGCCCTGGATGGCAATCTGGACAATGCAGACAGCGGTATTGGCGTGATTCCGCCAGCCAAAGCCGCTAACGCCGGAAACTTTGTCAACGCTGTATCAGTTACTGATGGCGTAATTAGTGTGACATTCAAAACCATCGGCGTGTCGGCACTGATATCCGGAAAAGCGCTTGACTGGTCACCAACAATTATCGGGAACACGCTGGAGTGGCAGTGCACAACGCCGGCAGCCAGCGCCATTGAACCGCCATACCTACCCAAAGGTTGCGTCAAGGTCTGACCGTCGCGAAACGGAAGTGACAATATTCGTCACCGCGTGACAATTGACGGCGCGGAGCCAAAGTTCTAGAGCACGAAACAATATGCAAGCATTTGTATTTTATGTGTTTTTCAAATTTCCCTGGCTGGCACCGATCTTGGATCAACTATATGCAGGCGGGGAGTACCGCCGCATCGGTTCACATTCTCAGATTAAGGACGGTTTCTCATGACCAATCAAAAGCAACAGGGTTTCACCCTGATCGAACTCATGATCGTTGTGGCGATCATCGGCATTCTCGCCGCCATCGCCATCCCGGCTTACCAGGACTACATTGCGCGCTCGCAAGTATCTGAAGCCTCCACACTAATTGGTGGTGCGCGCACAGCCATTGAAGAGAGCGTTGCTCAGGAAGGGGCATTCCCTGCCGATACAGCAGCTCTAACTGCGTTAGGCATCCGCACATCAGGCCAATATGTTGACTCACTTAGCGTAGCCAATGTTGCAACATCCACTGGACAACTGCTAGCCACGTTTAAGACAACTGGCGTGTCGTCCGGCATTTCGGGTGGTGTGTTGGCTTATGAGCGCACCGCAGGTGGCGAATGGCTGTGTTTGCAAAATGGGGCAGGTTCTACTTTGGAAACCAAGTATCTACCCAAGCCATGCTCAAACGCTTCTAGCTTGTAAGATGAAGCATGCAAGACTGTTAAGTCTTGCCTGAAACAGGAAAGCCCGCCTAACGGCGGGCTTTTTTTTGCGGGCCAACACCGATACGAATTGATGTCAAATAATCGCAGCGTAGCAATCAGATGCGGGAGCATGGGCGCGTTGCTACTTGTGTTGATAGCCTTAGCGTATTGGCCAGGCATTAACGGCAATTTCTGGCTTGATGACTACCAGCATATTGTCAATCAACCCGGCGTTCATATTGATTCTTTGAGCTTGGACGCTTTGCACAGGGCAGTAGCTGATAGCCCATCGAGCGGCTTAGGTCGCCCGCTCGCCAATGCCAGCTTCGCGGTCAATCACGCGATCTCGGGCTTGCAACCTGCGCCTATGCTGGCCACAAATCTGGCCATCCACATTGTTGTGGCTGCCTTGGTGTTTTTGCTAGCCCAAAAAATATCCAGCATTGCCGGAGTAAGCAGCCCATGGCCGCCCCTACTCGTCACTGCAGTGTGGGCGCTACACCCGCTGCATGTGTCAACCGTGTTTTACGTTGTACAGCGCATGACTGCGCTTTCCACACTGTTCGTACTGGCTGCTACGTTGCTGTATCTGCGCCAACGCACAGCCGCAAGCAGCTCTTGGCTCCGAACAATCGCCACGTTGCCGGCAATAGGCTTGCTTACATTGCTCGGCATCGCCTGCAAGGAAACAGCTGCACTAGCACCGTTGATCCTACTGGTTCTTGAAGCGGGTGTAATCCGCCACCAAGCTAGCGGTGGCGCTCCGTCACGAATATTGTTCTGGTGTGGCGCAGTTGTTCCAAGCGTTCTGCTTGTCCTAGCTTTGCTCTGGAAGTTTCCAGATTTTTTAGCAGGCTACTTACAGCGCGATTTCACTATGAGCCAGAGGCTCCTGACTCAACCCCTTGTGCTCGGTGAATATCTGCGCCAGTTGTTGCTCCCGGACATCAGTTCGATGACCCTGTTCCACGATGACATACTCCCGACGTCTAGCACCCTGCCTGCACTTGTGTTGGCTTTAGGCGTAGCGGCAACCATAGTTGGGTTGGCGCGCCCAAGCCTGGGCATTCGATGGTTGAGTTTTGGCCTAGCGTTCTACTTGGTCGCTCATGCGCTCGAATCAACCTTTATCCCTTTGGAATTGAAGTACGAACACCGAAACTATCTTCCTTCAACCGGGCTGTTTATCGGGTTGAGCCTGCAGGTACACCAATGGCTGGCGCAGGCTAGTTCCGGCATGCGGCGTTGGGCAATCGTTCTCACTGCCCTCGCAGCCGTCACTCTAGGAATGCTGACACACCATAACGCTAGCGTGTGGGCCGATCGATCGGACATGCTAAACCGGTCACTCCACGCCCACCCCAGTTCTCCCCGCGCCCACATCTATGTAGGCTCCGAGTTCGTTGCGCTATGCCATCGATACATTAATGGTGGTTTGATTGAGACCGCTCGAAAACTCTGCGGGTCGGCGACGGGCCACTTTCGTGAAGCCGCCGAACTTGACCCCCGCGATGCCGGTAGCCTGATGCGAATCGCCAGCATCAACTGGCGACTGAATCAGTCTGTGCCCGACCAACTCATCGAACAGGTGGCAAAACGATTGCAGACAGCCGGATATCAAATCTATACGCTCAATAGCCTGGTCAGCCTGTTGTCGGCTCAGCCTCCGCGGCAGTCCTTGCCACCAGCTGTACTGGAAACATGGACTGACGCAGCTCTAGCCAATGATAATCTGCCCACTGGCGCAATTATCAGTATCAAGAATGCGTATGCTCAGTTCCTGTTCAATAGGGTTGACGACTCACGTGGTGCCATCGAGATCATGCGGCAGGCCGTCGACACACAACCCGAGCGGTGGGATATCCAGTTCAATCTGCTCAAGCTACTGTTGGCAGCAGGGCTTGAAGATCAAGCGCTAGCGCGGCTATCGGTCTTGGAAGAGCACCCCAAAGCAGGCATCTACGACCGCGACCTAAGTGTCATTCGCGAAAATCTCGCAGCAGGGAGCCGACAGTGATCAAGGACTTAGACTTTTCGGTTGTCATTCCTGCCAAGAATGAGGTCACAAGCCTGCCGGGAGTCCTAGAGACAATTCGGCAGATTCACCCGGAAGCCGAGATCATTGTTGTAGACGATGGATCAACAGACGGAACTGGCGAGATGGTGCAATCCTTGAGCTCGATAGTCGTACACCATCGAACATCTCGCGGGAACGGTGCCGCGATCAAGAGTGGGCTCAAGGCCGCTAGTAGGCCATTTGTGGTTTGCATGGATGCTGATGGCCAGCACGACCCCAAGGACATCCGTACTTTGCTGGAAGAGCTTGAACAGGGTGCCGATCTAGCCGTAGGGGCAAGAAGTCGCTCCGGGCAAGCCAACATCTGGCGATATATCGCGAACAGCATCTACAACGGCCTCGCGACTTGGGTTACAGGCCACACAGTGAAAGACCTGACGTCAGGATTCCGAGCCATGCGCCGATCCGTTATTCTCGATTTCGTAGACTTATTACCCAATGGGTTTTCCTACCCCACAACAAGCACCATCGCGTTTTTTCGGGGTGGGTATGGTGTGTCATTCACTCCAATTGACGTGTCACGAAGAACCGGATCGAGCCACATTAAGCTGTTCAAGGATGGCGCGCGGTTTCTGCTGATCATTTTTCGCATCGCATCGTTGTATTCGCCGCTGAAGGTGTTCTTCCCGATTTCCATAACTTTCCTGCTGGGCGGCGTCGGGTATTACCTATTCACTTATCTGTCGAGCGGCGTGTTCACAAACTTCGGTGCGTTATTGGTTTCAACGTCGGTTCTGGTTTTCTTGATCGGACTAGTAGCCGAGCAGATCACGACGCTGCTATATGTCACGCTCTCGAGGAAGATGCACGATAACGATTGACACGAGAGTCGAGTCTGACCGATGTTTGTCACGTGAGCTCTATTGACGCGCTAATGCCGATTTGATCGGCATCGGTGCACAGGCCCATGCGATCGCCAAGTACAGACCAGAAAAGATAATGGTGGAAGCGGTGATTCCTACTAGTGATGGAAGACTGCCCCAAATGCCTTCGGCCCACGCCCAGCGCGTAACAAGCGCCAGAATCACTGCCAGCGCACTGAATCGGTAGGTGGATTTTAGAAATTCCAATGCGCCACCACCCAATTGCCTGAATACCACCGCCATCACAGGCACCGACCAAAACACATTAGCTACGAAATAAAACGACACCACCCCTTCGACGCCGTATTTCAAGCCTGCGACCATGGCTAGAATGAGAAATGGCACTCCGACAACCCCCAGGTTTCTGAGCAAGTCCGACCGTCCAAGTGCATTGAGAATCGAACCGCTAGTGCTAGTAACTGACTGCAAAAAGCCGGTTGGTGCAATCCATGCCAAAAGCACTGCAATTTGAACCCACTCGGGACCCAGCACCAGCTCAATAATTGGCTCCCGTAATGCCCAGACCAACGCGAGCGCAGGTGCGATGACAAAGCAGATTGACGCCAGAGTTTCCGAATAGTGAACCTGGAGCGCACGTTGATTTTCGCTATGTCGACTGTACACAGGGAAGGACGCTCGATTGATGGCGAACGTCACGTTCTGGAGCGGTAGCATGAGAATTCGATTCGCAACGCTGTAGAAACCCAAGGTCTTTGCGCCAAGGTATCTGCCAATCAGAAAATCACCTGCGCTCCTGTGGAAATAGTTGATGATATTGAACAGAAAAACATTCGAAGAGAAACTGAATATCTTCGGAATCTCATCAAAGCGAACCTCAGCAGCCGGCTTCCAACTCACTAGCCAAAGAACAGCGACCGTTGCCACCAGTGCGGAAGCCAGTTGTTGCCCGACCAAGGCGTAGACGCCACCACCTGACACGGCAATGACCACGGCAACTGCTAACCCCACCAGCCCGGCAGCAACATCCGCACCCGCCAGGCTGCGAAATTTGCTTTCGCGCTCTAACATCGCGCGAGAAACCGCCCCCAATGCGCCAATCACAAATACTGGCGACAAGGCAATAAGAACCCAAAAGAGCCTCGCCTCGGCGAACAGCATGGAAACGGGCGCTGCCAAAACCAATGTAGCCGCGGCAACGAGTATGCCTATAGTCAGGTTGAAGCAAAAAACCGATTGCTTGAGCCTGGTGCTAACGGTTGGCGCCTGAATCAGTGCAGCTGCCGTACCGAAATCTCGGAACATGGCAGCCAGCGCCACCACTGTCGCGGCCATAGCCATCAGGCCATAGTCGGTTGGCGGCAACAGACGAACCAAAGTTGCCAAGCTGATGAGTTGCGTTGCAACCCGCCCCCCTTGACCAATCAGAATCCATGTCAACCCGCGTCGGATCGATATTGGCTGGTCAACCATCGCGCCCGCGCCGCAACCGACGCAACGCCGCTCGCTTAACCCGGCCCATCCTTGTTTCCACGGCGCGCAAAGCGCGAGGAATGACTGTGTGAGGGCGATACATCAACTGATCCGAATAGCACAGCACTGCCTTACCCGACATATCCGCGATCTGTTGAGCCTGAATCGGATCACTTTCAACAAACAATTGCGCTTGGCGAACCTGGCTGTAGACCTTCGCCTTGAATGGCGCATGCGCGCGCTGCTGCCGTCGAATCTCCGCTGTCGGCAGGTCGAGCATGTGTAGGTGGTGAAAATTGATGCCGTTGTTGTGAAGCCACTCCTCAGTCAACTGGCGGTATCGCTCCAGCCGACTGGTAACCAGGTGCCCAATGGGATAACTAGGCTTGAACAGCGGCGCTACTGTGCGCATGAACATCTGATAGTTCACCCCATCATCGTTCTCGGCATTGGTCGGATCTCGGCAGAGCACTCCGTCGATATCAACGCAACATTGATCAATATCTGGCCGATGGAACAAGTTCCACTCGAATACCCTCGGCATTTCAAGCAACTCGAATGCAATATCCGTAGCATCGCGAGCAGATTCGCAAACGAACACACCGCCATAAATACATTCGCGACCTGGAAAAGCCTCCTCGATCCGGGTCCTTGCCAAACGCAATGTATTGCCAGACGCGACACTGTCATCTAATACAAGAGTGCGCCCGGTCAACTCTGGATTGTGCAGATCAGAACGCAACGGACTACGCGTGTTTCCATGAACAGGTTCTTCGCCGCGCAGATAGCTTTCCAAGTCGCATGTACTATGGTTCATGTGTAGCGCCAGAAGGCTCGCAGCAAGTGTTCCACTGCGAGGAATCCCTACAATCAAATTGACGTTACTAGGCACGGCGCTCGACCCAGCACGAATCGTAGCGGCAAGATCGGAGACGCTTCTATAGTTCAAGTCGCACCCCGGTAACTCCGAGATTGATCCAGCCATGGTCATCGCCTCGAACTGCATCTCGGGGAAGCTCCACTATCTCTCCGAAACCTGCTTCTCGAAGGCATTGGCTTAGATGCCGAAGTGAAAACAACGCCAGGTGCCAATTTGGATCGCCTTTCGTACCCGCACCGTCGCCGTATGAAAACATTCGTCCGTTCGCCCAGACACATGGATCGTGGTTTGGGTTGAATTTGTACCAACCATCGAGTCGGAAATCGTTAGCTGCGCCTGATTCAGCGTCTACAAACGCTTTGGCAATTTTGAGCCCATCAGGAACCCAAATCTCCACCCTGCCGCCCGGACGAGTTACGCGGGCCCATTCGCGCAGCACATCAACTGTCCGATACCAGGGAACATGCTCGAGAATATGACTGGCATAAATCAGGTCGAATTCTGCATCGCGAAACGGCAATGGCTTTGCCGCATCTACAAGATAATCAAGCCGCCCCACTACGGTGATATTGGCAGTCTCAAAACCTACAAGGCTCGTGTGCCCAGGCCCGATCTCTAGTCGGCGATTGCTCCGCCGCCTGTTGCGGCGGAGGTTGACGTGGTTCAGCAACCACTTATAAGCCAACTTTTGGGCCGGGTTGGTCGCATTGCGCAATGCAACGATGGACTGCCGGAGACGGCGGCGCTGCGCCAAGGTAGTAAACCTCCGAACGACCTGGACCAACAACTCCTTTCGCCTTGCATGCGTCACTGAGAATTCTCTCTCGCTTCGCGAACAAGCTTCGTGTAAAGCCGCTCATGGTCAGCAGCTACTACTGAAGTGCCGAATAGAGCAATCGCACTGTTTCGAATCGCCCCCCTGTCGGCCGGTGCCCACAAAATTGCGTCCAGCGCTGCACCGAACGCAGCGGTATCAGCGGCGGCTACGACTTGCCCAGACAACCCATGCTTCAACGCTTCCTCTGCGGCCCCTACCGGGAAAGCCACTACGGGCGTTCCACACATCAGTGATTCGACCATGGTCTTGCCAAATGATTCTTCCAGTGAGGGAAAAGCAAAGACATCGGCCGCGCTGTATGCCATCGACAGTTGACGCGCATCGTTCAGGTATCCCATTCGGTGTACAGGGCGACCGATATCACCCAGTACATCATGGCTGCAATACCCGAAGGTAATGATCGAAAATTCACCCACACAATGTGAAAGCGCAGCCTTAAACTCTGCGAGTCCTTTATGACGCTCACCAAGGTCAATCGCTCCTAGCAGCACTAGCTTTCCTTTATGCGGAAGCCCAAGTGCAATTCGAGCTTCTAGACGGTCGACTGCAACGAATCGCGACTCGTCAACTGCGTTCGGAATCGTCACAAGTTTGCCAGCTGGTTGAAAGCTGCTTTCTTCAACTACGCGTTTCATTTGCATCGATGGAGCAATCACGACATCCGGCCGCGCCGCATTATGCTTTGACCTATGCGTCAACCGAACCATGGTCGAAGCCCAAGCGTTGAGTTGTGGGCATTTGTGACAAGTCGTCTTGAATTGCTCACAGCCTAGCGGCGTGTGGCACCCACCGGTTAGTGGCCAGTAATCACGCATCGTCCAGACAGTAGGCACATTGCACTTGGCAAACACGCGAAAAGGATTGATCTGTCGGCAGGCCCAATGTACGTGCACCACATCAAACTGCTGTTCCAGATTCATTTCAGCGAGACTGCGCCCAAATGCGCCTATGCTGAACGTCCCGCGCATGCCAGACCGTGTAAAGTCGCGGACCAAGGCATCGGCCCTAGTGGGAATCCAGTTGCGCCTGACGACTCTTCCCGCACCCGGATCCAGGCCGAGTGAACTGGTTGACAGAACAGACGAGTCAACAATGCAGCGAGTCCTAAGGCCGCCATGCAAGTTAAGCGCGCCCTGCGTTGCACCACGCAATCGCTCACCTTCTATGACGTGACAGACTCGGATAGACATTGGCAATGCTACGCGTAGCTCACTGATTGTCCGATACGTTTCGAGACGTCAACTGCGCTCGAATATAGTCGTTCAATGCGTTTGAGAACTCTAGCGTGTCCTCTCCCGCACTCCGGAAACTGTGAACAGGCACGTCGTCGCCTTGGTTTCTGCGATCCCGCAAGATCCTGCGCTTCAAAGATTGCCCGTTGCCATCCCAGACGCTGCGCTCAAACTGAGTCGGGTGCCATACATGCAACAAGCGGTACTTTGGTGGTGCAAGCAGCATCACGTTGCGCTCGATCGCGCAATATAGAAACGCGTAATCCCACCACGGCTCTCCGATCAGATACGGCTGGTAGTTCTGAAATGCCTCCCACATCAATTCGACCGCCGCCTTGTTCATTGCAAACGCGTCATAGCCATAAGTGTATTCCCGCCCCAGATACGCCAATGCATGAAATAAGCTGCGCGGCAGAACGCCGATATTCCACCGATGAAACGGCATGATTACTGGGTGATCTCCAAACTCCGCCACATCCATCAGTTTTACTGTCGACGTGAGCAGGCAATCGGCATTCTGCAGAACGGCAATGTCGCCTTTTCGCGTGACATCGCCTGCGTAGCGCAGCATGTCCAGAATCTTGGGCCGATGGCCATTGGGAGTGGCCACGAACGGCGGCTCCAAGTCTGTTGCACCCTCGGTTAGAACGTGAAACTCACGACTCCTGGCCGAATAGTATTTATCGATCGCCGAAATCCAAAGTCGGCGCTCCAATGGCAATTTCCAATTCTTAGGGCGCGTCGTTATGAATCTAATGGTCGCCATTTGATCAACTATGTTCATTACAGTTGGTGGGTGGCTATAAGCCATCATAGAAGCGCAAGGCAGTGGAAATTCCAACTATGCAGGTAGCACTGCGGATTTGATGTACTTGGCTAACCACAACACCGGCCAATGCCAACCTCCATGCCGCTCAAGATAATGCCGCAATGTGCCCGGCGGATCGACCTTTGGACTGCGCGCGTGCCGCAGCCTCGCAAGTAGCCCTCGGCGTGACCCCGTCGAAGCTTGTACGTTTCGTGGGCAGGCACCAATAAATGTTGCACTTTGGTACACAGCACCGCCTTCGGCTTGCAGGCGCAGCCCAAAATCCAAGTCGCCCTTGCGATGTATGAATATCGGATCAAGAAAGTCAGTCAACACCAAAGCCGGCCGACTGATAAACGCCAGGTTCATATTCAGGCTATCGCATTGCTCGAGCGCGCCAGTTGGCTGGACCTTTTCAAAACTCAGGGGGTTCCATCGATTAGAAAGGCGCAATCCCCCATAAGACACCCTCACTGAATTCGGCTGCCGAAAAGCCCCGACAAATGCTACTGCTGATTCTCTGTACTGTCTCGATCTGACGGTCTGCGACAACACAAACTCTCTGAAGGCCTCTAGGTCCAGTTCAATGTCGTCGTTGAAAACCAACAGGTAATCGAAGTCACCTTGCAGCTTGCACCAATCATCCCATCCCTTGCGCATTGCACCGCCCCAGTACAACGACCCGTCACCCCGCAGGACTTGAACCTCCTGGAATCGTTCACCCAATGCTGATGCCGTGCCATCTGTGGAACCATCGTCCACAACGCACATCTGCAGGCTGCAATTGGATGGCATACCCGCATGAACTGCTTCCACAGCACGGATGGTTTTGTCGCGCCGGTTGTGAACAGCGCATAACGCAAGGAATTTCACGGCGCCCTCCACCGCAGCTTGGCTGACGAAACAATCAAGTCAGCTGCGAACTTGGATACATTACACATCTCTACCAACATCGCCTGGTGGCGACGCTTCCGCGAATCCAAAGGCAACGTAAGCATGCGATCGATTGCATCTAGAATTTGTGCGCTGCTGGACGATCCGGGCACGCGGATCACCAAGCCATAGCGATCGTCCAGCGCATCGATATAACCACGCCGCGCATCAGACACATACAGCGCTGGAACGCCCAACATGGCCGCCTCTGAAGCGACCGTCGCACTCTCTCCGACACAGGCGCTACAGAATGCCAGCACATGGTGCATGTCACCCGGATTGCCCTGATACCGATACTGCTCAATCTCGTTGGGCAGTTGAACTTCCGAGGAAACCATGACATGGCCGAGCTGAGCAAGGTGTTGAACGACGGCCGACAATGTGGCTTGACTCCAACCGGATTGACCGACATCGTGATTTGCAGTCCAGGAAACAACCCTGACGAGGGAGTTCTGTCGCTTGGAATCTAGCCCGCTCCGCTCAGCAATCTCTCGATCTGGCACAAAGCGATCCGGATGAAGATACGACAGCTCATGGAAACCCGAATAGCGAACTGTCCGAGTCTTAGGAACCGAAGCAAAGTAACAATCTGGTACGGCCACACAATTTGCAAAGGGGTAGGTCAAGGCGTTCTGCATGCGCGCCAGTTCGGTATCGTAGAAGACCACACTCGGCGTGCCTGTCAAGCGCCCAGCGTGAGCGACGAATACGCCACCAACAGCAGCGAGCACCTCTGGCCGCTGCTGACGAACAAACCGAGCAAGCTGAACATCACGCACGACCAATTCTCGCGCCATGCCAAACACTCCACCTGAGTGTTCATCACCCAGGCAGTAGTGCTCAAGCCCGGCATCCTCGATCAAGACTGTGGCGCAGTCCTTACCGCGACTCGTCAGAATGACTTCATGACCGCGAGCTTTCAGCTCGCTGATTGGATGTTTGAAAAAATGGAAATGAGCTGGATGACAAATGTCGATCAACACCTTCATGACTCAACTCGAAACTTGTTTATACGTGAGGCACAAAAAAGCGGGCATGAAGCCCGCTTTTTCTGCTGACTTGACGTCATAGGTAAATCAGTCTTCGCCAGCCGAAGCGTCAGAAACCAACTGCACATATGCCATAGGCGCATTATCCCCAGGCCGGAATCCGCACTTGAGAATACGAATATAACCGCCCGGGCGCTCTTTGAAGCGCGGGCCCAGGTCCGTGAACAACTTGCCAACAGCCTTCTTGTCGCGGATGCGATTGAAGATGATGCGGCGGTTGTGGACGCTGTCTTCCTTGGCACGCGTGACCAAAGGCTCAGCGTAGCGGCGCAGCTCTTTGGCTTTGGGCAGCGTGGTGCGGATGGTCTCGTGCTCGAACAACGACACGGCGAGGTTGCGCATCATCGACTTGCGATGGCCCTGCTCGCGGCCGAAGTTGGTGCCTGCTTTTTGGTGACGCATGGTGTGCTCCTAGTCGCTTACGCGATCAAACTTCTGCCGCGATCTTGGGCGGCGTCCAGTTGTCCAGCTCCATGCCCAGGCCTAGGCCGTGGGATTCGAGCACTTCTTTGATTTCGGTGAGCGATTTTTTGCCCAGGTTCGGGGTTTTCATCAGCTCGGTTTCGCTGCGCTGCACTAGGTCGCCGATGAAATAGACATTCTCGGCTTTCAGGCAGTTGGCGCTACGCACGGTCAGGTCGAGCTCGTCAATAGGCTTGAGAAGCATCGGGTTGACGGCGTCTTTGACTTCTTCTTGTGACTCTTCAGCTTCGGCTTCCAGGTCAACAAACACGGCCAGTTGATCACGCAGGATCTTTGCGGCCAGGCGCACCGCATCGGCAGCTTCGATGCTGCCGTTGGTGTCGATATCCAGGATCAGCTTATCGAGGTCGGTGCGCTGCTCGACGCGGGCGCGCTCAACACTGTAGCTGACGCGGCGCACGGGCGAGAACGAAGCGTCCAAGCGCAGGCGGCCAACGCCGCTGCCTTCTTCTTCGCTGACTTCGGCAACCGAAGCAGCTGCTTGGTAGCCGCGGCCGCTGGCAATCTTCAGCGTCATGGCCAGCTTGCCGCCGGTGAGGTTGGCAATAACCAAATCCGGGTTGACGATCTCGACGTCGTGGTCGCGCGTGATGTCACCAGCAGTGACGGGCCCATCGCCTTCTTTTTCCAGGCGCAGTTCGGCTTCGTCACGGGCGTTCAGGCGCACGGCAACATTCTTCAGGTTCAGGAGAATGTCGAGCACGTCTTCCTGCACACCATCAATGGTGGTGTATTCGTGCAGTACGTCGTCGATTTCGACATCGACAATGGCGGCGCCACGGATGGACGACAGCAGAATGCGGCGCAGGGCATTGCCCAGCGTGTGGCCATAGCCACGCTCCAGCGGCTCGATAGCCACGCGGGCACGGGTGCCGCTTGTTTCCAGCACCTCGACGTTCCGGGGCTTGAGCAATTCCTTGGTCGAATTCATTGTTTACCTCGCAATGCGATTGGCAAGGCCGCGCAAGCATTGCGCGGCCTGGTTTGGCGGGCACACAGCCCGCCAGATGATTTACTTCGAGTACAGCTCGACGACGAGATTTTCGTTGATGTCGGGCAGGATTTGATCGCGGTCAGGGCGCGACTTGAACGTGCCGATCATCTTCTTGTCGTCAACCTCAACCCACTCGGGGAAGCCGATCTGCGCGGTGATTTCCAGCGCTTCGGCAATCCGCGATTGCTTGCGCGCCTTCTCGCGGATTTCGATCACGTCGCCAGGTTGGACCTGATACGACGGGATGTTCACCGTTTGGCCGTTGACCTTCACACCCTTGTGGTTGACCAACTGCCGCGCTTCGGCACGCGTTGCGCCGAAGCCCATGCGATAGACCACGTTGTCGAGGCGCGACTCGAGCAGTTCCAGCAACAACTCGCCGGTAGAACCGCGCAGGCCAGCAGCCTTCTTATAGTAGTTGCGGAACTGCCGCTCCAGCACACCATACATTTGCTTGAGCTTTTGCTTCTCGCGCAGCTGCAGGGCGTAGTCCGACAGGCGCTGACGGCGGTTGTTGCCGTGCATGCCAGGCGGCGTGTCAACGCGGCACTTGGTGTCCAGACTGCGGCCGCGGCCTTTTAGGAACAGGTCGGTGCCGGCGCGACGCGCCTGTTTGCACTTGGGGCCAGTATATTTCGCCATGGTTAGACTCGACGCTTCTTGGGCGGACGGCAGCCGTTATGCGGGATCGGCGTGACGTCGGCAATGTTCGTGATACGGAAGCCCGCGTTGTTCAAGCTGCGCACAGCCGACTCGCGGCCCGGGCCAGGGCCCTTGACCAGCACTTCCAGGTTTTTGACGCCGTGCTCGGCGGCCACCTGGCCAGCGCGCTCGGCGGCCACCTGGGCAGCAAACGGAGTGGACTTGCGGCTACCGCGGAAGCCCGAACCACCGGCCGTAGCCCACGACAAGGTGTTGCCCTGGCGGTCGGTGATGGTAATGATTGTGTTGTTGAACGTTGCGTGGACGTGCGCAATGCCGTCCGCAACGTTCTTCTTGACCCGCTTGCGCGGGCGAGCTGGTGCCTTTGCCATTCTCTATCCCTCGAAAAGCGGTGGTTTATCTGCGAATCGGGCGCTTGGGGCCCTTTCGTGTACGTGCGTTGGTGCGCGTGCGCTGGCCGTTCACCGGCAAGCCGCGACGATGGCGGATGCCGCGATAGCAGCCCAAGTCCATCAAGCGCTTGATGTTCATGCTGATCTCACGGCGCAGATCGCCTTCAACATTGAACTTGGCCACTTCACCGCGGATGGCTTCGAGCTCGGGCTCGGCCAGTTCCTTGACCTTGACATTCGGGGCCACGCCGGTGGCCGCACAAATGGCCTGGGCACGCGTGGGCCCGATACCGTAGATCGACTGTAGTGCGATCACGGTATGTTTTGTGGCCGGAATGTTGACGCCAGCAATTCGCGCCATGATTTACTCCTGAAAACGTCTTACGCGCCGGAAAAAAGGCGCGAAATTATAGAGGAATTGGGTGAATTACCCAAGACCTTAGAAAAATTAACCTTGCCGCTGCTTATGGCGCGGGTCGCTGCTGCAAATCACACGCACCACACCATTGCGGCGGATGACCTTGCAGTTGCGACACATCTTCTTGACTGAAGCTCGAACTTTCATGGGGCTACCCTCTCAAAAACCTGTCAGTAACCTGTGGCCTTAAGCCTTGGCGCCGCCGGGGGCGCCGAGGTTGGCCTTCTTCATCAGGCCTTCGTATTGGTGCGACATCAAATGCGCTTGCAACTGCGCCATGAAGTCCATCACCACCACAACAATAATCAGCAGACTCGTACCACCAAAGTAGAACGGCACCTGCCAGTAAAGAATCAAAAACTCCGGCAGCAAGCATACGGCCGTGATGTACACCGCGCCCCACACCGTCAAGCGTGTCAGCACCGTATCGATGTAGCGGGCCGTTTGCGCGCCGGGGCGCACGCCGGGCACGAACGCGCCTGATTTTTTCAGGTTGTCGGCCGTCTCGCGCGAGTCGAACACCAGCGCGGTATAGAAAAAGCAGAAGAAGATGATCATCAGCGCGTACAGCAATACGTACAGCGGCTGACCCGGGCTCAAGGCGTTGGCAATGCCCTGCAGCGGCCCACCACCTTCTTGGCCCATGAAACGCACCATGGACGCTGGGAACAAGATGATCGACGACGCGAAGATCGGCGGGATCACGCCCGACATGTTGATCTTCAGCGGCAGATGCTGGGTTTGCGCCGCAAACATCTTGCGGCCCTGCTGGCGCCGGGCGTGATGCACCGGGATGCGACGCTGCGCGCGCTCCATGAACACCACAAACCACGTCACCGAGATGGCGCCAATGAACAGCACGGCAACCTGCCAACCAGCCAGCGAGCCTTCGCTGGCTAGCTGCGCCGTGCCACCCAGGGCCGACGGCAGGCCAGCCACGATGCTGGCGAAAATGATGATAGAGATACCGTTGCCGATACCGCGCTCGGTGACCTGCTCGCCCAGCCACATCAGGAAGATGGCGCCGGTAGTCAGGCTCACGGCAGCAGTAAACACGAAGCCAAAACCGGGCGCGATGGCCACGTTGGCATTCTGCAAGGCAATGGCTGCGCCAATCGATTGGAAGCCCGCCAGCCCCAAAGTGCCGTAACGCGTGTATTGCGTAATCTTGCGGCGGCCTGCTTCGCCTTCTTTCTTAAGCTGCTTGAGCGGCTCATACACGGCGGCCATCAACTGCATGATGATGCTGGCCGAGATGTACGGCATGATGCCCAGCGCGAACAGGCTCAGGCGCTCAAGGGCACCGCCACTGAACATGTTGAACACGTCCAGAATGGTGCCGCGCTGCGCTTCGAACAGTGCTGCGAGCTGATCCGGGTTGATACCCGGCACCGGAATGAACGCGCCAATGCGATAAACGATCAGCGCGCCAATCAGGAACAGCAGGCGCGAGCGCACCTCTCCCAACTTGGAGAGATCCGGCATCATGCCAGCGGCTGCGCCAATTGCTTGTTGATTGCCTCGTGCCACGCGATTGCTCAGTTATTCAAGTGGTTTCGTCTAGCCGCTCAGGCTTCGACCTTGCCGCCAGCCGCTTCGATGGCCTTGGTGGCACCCGCCGTTGCCTTGATGCCCTTGAGCGTCAAAGCGCGGCTGATCTCACCCGAGCCAATCACCTTAACCGCCTTGATATCGGCAGTAATCAGGCGCTTGCTACGCAGCACCAGCAGGTCGATCGTGTCTTCGCCAGTCTTGTCCAGGGTGTCCAAACGCAGTTCGGCGGTCTGCCCTGCCGTACGCGACGCAAAGCCACGCTTCGGCAAGCGGCGTTGCAGCGGCATTTGGCCGCCTTCAAAGCCCACTTTGGTGAAACCACCCGAGCGCGATTTTTGGCCCTTTTGGCCACGGCCACAGGTTTTACCATTGCCGCTGCCTTCGCCACGGCCAACACGATTACGTGCTGGGCGCGAGCCGGCGGCGGGTTTCAAGCTGTCCAATTTCATTGTCTTAAGCCTCTTCAATTTTGAGGAGGTAGGAAATCTTGCGCACCATGCCCATGTTCTCTGGCGTCTTAGTCACGGCCACAGTCTGGTGGATGCGGCGCAGGCCCAAGCCCGAAGCGCAAGCCTTGTGTGCAGCCAAGCGGCCCGACAGGCTCTTGACCAGGGTGACGTTCACAGTCTGTTGATCTGCCATAGCTTCCGACTGCGGCTTACGCGCGCAGTTCCTCCACAGCCATGCCGCGCTTGGCGGCGATGTACTCGGGGTCGTGCATGTTGGTCAAAGCATTGACCGTTGCACGCACCAGGTTGACCGGGTTGCGCGAGCCGTAGCTCTTGGCTAGCACGTTTTGCACGCCAGCCACTTCGAACACAGCGCGCATGGCCCCGCCGGCGATAACGCCAGTACCTTCAGAGGCCGGGCGCATCACCACACGGGCGGCGCCATGGCTGCCCTGGATAGGATGCTGCAGCGTGTCGCCCTTGAGCGCCACGTTGACCATGTTTTTACGCGCCTGGTCCATAGCCTTGGAGATGGCCAGCGGCACTTCACGCGCTTTGCCATAACCAAAACCAACCTTGCCAGCGCCGTCGCCGACCACAGTCAGCGCGGTAAAGCCGAACTGACGGCCACCCTTGACCACTTTGGCCACGCGGTTAACGGTGATCAGCTTTTCGAGCAAATCGCTGCCTTGCTGGTCGCCGCGGCCGCCGCGGTTGTCACGATTGTCATTACGAGCCATGTCTAGAACCTCAACCCGCCTTCGCGGGCGGCATCAGCCAGTGCTTTCACACGGCCGTGATAACGAAAACCTGAGCGATCGAAAGCGACGGCTTCGATGCCCTTGGACTTGGCGCGCTCGGCGATGGCCTTGCCGACGGCAACAGCCGCATCGACATTGCCGGTTTTGGCACCGAGGTCACCGCGCAGCTCTTTGTCGAGCGTTGATGCCGCAACCACCGTCACGCCACCTTCCGGCGCAGTGATTTGCGCATAAATGTGGCGCGGCGTGCGATGCACCGACAGGCGGTGCACGCGCAGCTCGGCAATCTTGCCGCGGGCGCGCTTGGCCCGGCGCAAACGTTTTGTTTTATCTGCCATGGCTTACTTCTTCTTCGCTTCTTTGCGAATTACGTATTCGTCTGCGTAGCGAACACCCTTGCCCTTGTAGGGCTCGGGCGGACGGAACGCGCGGATTTCGGCGGCCACCTGACCAACAACCTGCTTGTTGGCGCCCTTGACTACGATCTCGGTTTGGCTGGGGGTCTCGATGGTGATGCCCTCAGGAACCGGGTAGTTCACAGGATGCGAAAAGCCCAGGCTCAGGTTCAGCGTTTTGCCTTGAGCCTGGGCGCGGTAACCCACGCCAACCAGGTTCAGCTTGCGCTCAAAACCATCCGACACGCCGGTGACCATATTGCCAATCAGCGCGCGCATGGTGCCAGCCAAGGCCGGCTTGCGCTGCACCGACTCATCGCTCACGGTGAGTACGTTGTCATCCAGGCTGAATTCGATATCGCCCGGAAGCGGCATCGACAATTCGCCGTTCTTGCCTTTGACCGAAACGCTGGCCGCGGCCAATTTGACCTCGACACCTTTCGGCAAAGTGATTGGGTTGCGTGCAACTCGACTCATCTTAGGCCACCGTACACAGGACTTCGCCGCCCTGCCCTGCTTCGCGCGCTTTGCGGTCGCTGACCACGCCGCGCGAGGTTGAAACAATGGCAATGCCCAGGCCACCGAGCACATCCGGCAGGTCGTCCTTGCCGCGATACACACGTAGCGACGGCTTGGAGACGCGCTGTAGGTGCTCAATAACGCCGCGGCCGCCGAAGTACTTCAGCGTTACGGTCAGCACGGGCTTGCCGTCGTCGCTGCCTTGCGCAAAGTCGGAGATATAACCCTCGTCCTTGAGCACGGTTGCAACGGCAGTCTTTACTTTTGATCCGGGCATGGTGACGGTTTTCTTGCGCGCGGCTTGGCCGTTACGCAGGCGGGTCAACATGTCGGCAATGGGATCAGTCATGCTCATATGGCAACACCGATATCCTTAAAAATCATGGGTTTAAAAAGTCCTGTTGGGGTTACCAACTGGACTTCACCAGTCCGGGAATTTCGCCATTCATGGCGGCTTCGCGCAGTTTGTTTCGGCCCAAGCCGAACTTGCGGTAATAACCGCGAGGCCGACCGGTCACCTGGCAACGGTTGCGCATCCGTACCGGGCTGGCGTCACGCGGCAGTGCTTGCAAAGCTTGCACGGCAGCGTAACGGTCTTCGTAGGTGGTCTCCGGGTTGGAGATCGTCGCCTTGAGCGCAGCGCGCTTTTCGGCGTACTTAGCCACCAGTTTTGCGCGTTTTACGTCACGCGCGATCATGCTTTTCTTAGCCATTAAGCTTCGCCTCCGGTTTTCCGGAACGGGAATTCGAATGCAGCCAACAACGCGCGGCCTTCTTCGGCGTTGCGCGCTGTGGTCGTGATGGTGATGTCCATGCCTCGCAGCGTATCGACCTTGTCGTAATCAATCTCCGGGAAGATGATTTGCTCGGTCACGCCCATGCTGTAGTTGCCTTGGGCGTCAAACGCCTTGGGGTTGAGGCCACGGAAGTCACGAATCCGTGGCAGCGCAACGTTGACGAAGCGCTCCAAAAATTCGTACATGCGTTCGCGGCGCAAGGTGACCTTGCAGCCAATCGGCCAGCCTTCGCGAATTTTGAAGCCGGCAACCGACTTGCGCGCGTAGGTGATGATCGGCTTTTGACCAGCGATCGACGTCATGTCTGCAGTGGCGTGCTCCAGCACCTTTTTGTCGGCACTGGCTTCACCAAGGCCCATGTTCAGGGTGATCTTGGTGATTTTGGGCACTTCCATGGCGCCACAGGCCAGTTGCTCTTGCAACTGTGGGCGCAGGACGTCCTGATAATGTTTTGCGAGGTTTGCCATAGTGATAGTTCTATTAGGGCCCTACGCGTCCACGGCCTTGCCGTTGGACTTGAAGTAGCGTTCTTTCTTGCCAGCGTCGTTGGTACGGAAGCCCACGCGGTCACCCTTATCGGCTTCGGCGTTGAACAACATGACGTTGGACGCGTGTATGCCCATTTCCTGCTCGACGATGCCGCCTTGGATGCCCTCATTGGGGTTAGGCTTGACATGCTTCTTGGCCATGTTGATGCCTTCCACCAGCAAGCGATCATCGCCCTTGAGGGCGGTGACGGTGCCGCGGCGGCCCTTGTCTTTGCCAGCGGTGACGATCACTTCGTCACCCGTACGAATGCGTTGCATTACAACACCTCCGGCGCAAGCGAAATGATGCGCATGAATTTCTCGCGCAGTTCGCGCGTAACTGGGCCAAAGATGCGCGTGCCAATTGGCTCGTTCTTTTGCGATAGCAACACGGCAGCGTTGGTGTCGAAACGGATGATGGAACCATCCGGACGACGCACGCCTTTGCGCGTGCGCACAACAACGGCGTTGTGCACCTCGCCCTTCTTGACCTTGCCGCGCGGGATAGCGTCCTTGACGGTGACCTTGATGATGTCGCCCACACCGGCATAGCGGCGATGCGACCCACCCAGCACCTTCACGCACATCACGCGACGGGCACCGCTGTTGTCAGCGGCATTGAGCATGGATTCGGTCTGAATCACGGTTCAACTCCTAGACGGCAGCGGCTTCAAGCACTTCGGCCAGACGCCAGCACTTGAGTTTGGAAATGGGACGGCAACTCACGACCTTGACGGTATCGCCCGCCTTGGCAGAGTTGTCTTCGTCGTGCGCATGCACCTTGGTGCTGCGGCGGATGTACTTGCCGTACAACGGGTGCTTGAGCTTGCGCTCAACCAACACGGTGATCGACTTGTCACCCTTGTCGCTAACCACACGGCCGACAACCGCGCGCTCAACTTTGGTGTTTTCTGTTTCGCTCATGGCGTAGATGTCCCTTAACCGGCAGCGGGGGCGTTACGCCGCACGCTGATGGCAGTCTTGACGCGCGCGATGTTGCGCTTAACGTCGCGGATGCGGCGAACCTGGGTCAGTTGGCCGGTGGCCATCTGCATGCGCAGGTTGAAGTGCTCGCGCGCCAGCTCTACCAGCTCGGCGCCCAGCTCTTCGTCCGACTTGCCAGCCAGACCCTTGTTGAATTCTGAAGCTTTCACGATCCGTACCCCTTAAAGAACGGTGCGCTTGACGAAGGTGGTCTGCACCGGCAGCTTCGCAGCAGCCAGGCGGAACGCCTCGCGGGCAATCTCTTCCGAGACGCCTTCCATTTCGTAGAGCATCTTGCCGGGCTGGATTTTGGCCACCCAGTACTCGACGTTGCCCTTACCCTTACCCATACGCACTTCGATGGGCTTTTTAGTCACCGGCACATCGGGGAAGATGCGAATCCATGTTTTGCCACCACGTTTGATGTGGCGGGTCATGGCACGGCGTGCAGCTTCGATTTGGCGCGCGGTAATACGGCCGCGCGTTGTCGCTTTGAGACCAAATTCGCCAAAGCTCACGGCATTGCCGTTTTGCGCCAGGCCACGGTTACGGCCCTTGTGCTGCTTGCGGTATTTGGTGCGTTTCGGTTGCATCATGGCTAGATCCCTCCGAAGGCTTAGGCGGCAGCAGCGTCGGTGGACGCTTCTTCGCCAGAGTCAAACACTTCGCCCTTGAACACCCACACCTTGATGCCGATGATGCCGTAGGTGGTCTTGGCTTCGGCGGTGCCGTAGTCAACGTCGGCACGCAGGGTATGCAACGGCACACGGCCTTCGCGATACCACTCGGTGCGGGCAATCTCGGCGCCGTTCAGGCGGCCGCCACATTGAATGCGAATACCGCCGGCACCCAGGCGCATGGCATTGCCCACGGCGCGCTTCATGGCGCGGCGGAACATGATGCGGCGCTCAAGCTGCTGCGCGATGGACTCAGCAACCAGCGTGGCGTCGAGTTCAGGCTTGCGGATCTCTTCAACATTGACGTGCACTGGAACGCCCATGCGCTCGGCACACAGCACGCGAAGCTTCTCGATGTCCTCACCCTTCTTACCAATCACGATGCCCGGACGAGCGGTGTGAATGGTGATGCGCGCAGTACGCGCCGGGCGGTCGATCTGAATACGGCTGACCGAGGCATGCGACAACTTCTTCTTCAAGAAGCCGCGCACCTGCAAGTCAATGTTCAGGGTGTCGGCATATTGCTTGCGCTCGGCGTACCAGCGGCTTTTCCACTGCTCGGTAACGCCCAGGCGGAAGCCAGTGGGGTGTACTTTTTGACCCATTACGCGTCTCCTACCCGAACGGTGATGTGGCTGTTACGTTTGGTGATGCGGTCGGCACGGCCTCGCGCACGCGGCTTGATGCGTTTGAACACCGGCGCCTCGTCCACAAAAATGGTCGAAACCTTGAGTTCATCGACATCCGCACCGTCGTTGTTCTCGGCGTTTGCAATCGCCGATTCCAGCACCTTGCGGATGACCTGCGCGCCCTTCTTCGGCGAGTAAGTCAACACATTCAGCGCGCGCTCGACCGGCAGGCCGCGAATTTGATCAGCAACCAACCGCGCCTTTTGCGGCGACAAGCGTGCGTTGCGAAGTTTTGCTGCGGTTTCAGTCATAACTACTTCGCCTTTTTATCGGCAATGTGGCCCTTGAACGTCCGCGTGGGCGAAAACTCACCCAGCTTGTGACCGACCATGTTTTCGGACACGAACACCGGTACGTGCTGACGGCCGTTGTGTACGGCAATCGTCAGGCCGACCATGTCGGGCGTGACCATCGAGCGGCGCGACCAGGTCTTGATCGGGCGCTTGACACGAGCGTCAGCGGTTGCGGCGACCTTCTTGGCCAGGTGCCCGTCAACGAACGGGCCTTTCTTGAGAGAGCGTGGCACTGGATTACCCCTACTTACGCTTGTTGCGACGGCGGACAATCATCTTGTCGGTCGCCTTGTTGCTGCGAGTCTTCTTACCCTTGGTCTGCTTGCCCCAAGGCGACACCGGATGACGGCCACCGGATGTGCGGCCTTCGCCACCACCATGCGGGTGATCGACCGGGTTCATGGCCACACCGCGCACCGTCGGGCGCTTACCAGCCCAACGGCTGGCGCCGGCCTTACCAAGGCTGCGCAGGTTGTGCTCCATGTTCCCGACCTCGCCAATGACGGCGCGGCAGGCGGAATGAATGCGGCGCGTTTCGCCACTGCGCAGGCGCAGCGTGGCGTATTGACCTTCGCGCGCGACCAACTGCGCGGTTGCTCCGGCACTGCGGGCGATCTGCGCGCCTTTACCTTCGCGCATTTCGATGCAGTGCACTTGCGTGCCCACCGGAATATTGCGCAGCGGCAGGGCGTTACCCGGCTTGATCGGCGCTTCGATGCCACTACGCACCTGGTCGCCAACGCTCAAACCCTTGGGCGCGATAATGTAGCGGCGCTCGCCGTCTGCGTACAGCAACAATGCAATATGCGCGCTGCGGTTCGGGTCGTACTCCAGGCGCTCAACAGTCGCGGGTACGCTGTCCTTATTGCGCTTGAAGTCAATGATGCGATAGCGCTGCTTGTGGCCACCACCGATATGGCGCGTCGTGATGCGCCCGGTGTTGTTGCGGCCACCGCTTCTGGTCTTTTTTGCGACCAACGGCTCATGCGGCTTGCCCTTGTGCAGATCAGGATTATTGACCTGAACGACAAAACGGCGGCCTGCAGAGGTCGGCTTTGCTTTCTTGAGTGCCATGGGTGCTCTCCTGCGCCTTAATTCAAGCCAACGAGGTCAATTTCTTGACCCGCGGCGAGGCGAACGTAAGCCTTTTTCCAATCCTTGCGCACGCCCATGCTGCGGCCAAAACGCTTGGTTTTGCCCTTCATCACCAGGGTGCTCACGGATGTGACGTCAACCTTGAACAGGGTTTCGACGGCTTCCTTGATTTCGGGTTTGGTGGCATCGATCGCCACTTCGAACACGGCTTGGTTGCCTTTTTCTGCAGCACGGGTGCTCTTTTCAGACACTACCGGTGCGCGCAGCACATCCATCAGCCGTTTTTGTTTGTTGACAGAGCTCATGCCAGCCACTCCTCGACTTGCTTGAGGGCATCGACGGTAATCACGACCTTGTCGGCGCCAACTAATGCGACCGGATTCAGGCCATGCACGTCGCACACATCAATGTGATGCAGATTGCGCGATGCCAAATGTAGGCTCTCACCCACCTCGGTGGCGACAATCAAACCTTTTTCGACACCCAGATCGGCCAGCTTGCCGATCAGGCTTTTCGTTTTGGGCGCGTCGAGCTCAAAGCCGTCAACCACGACCAGGCGATCCTGACGGCCGAGTTCCGACAAGATGCTGCGCAATGCTGCGCGGTACATCTTGCGATTGACCTTTTGTGAGAAATCGCGCGTGGTGGCGGGGAAAATCTTGCCGCCGCCGCGCCAAATCGGGCTGCGGATGGTGCCGGCGCGAGCGCGGCCCGTGCCTTTTTGGCGCCAAGGTTTGCGGCCACCGCCGCGCACGTCGCTGCGGCCTTTCTGGCCCTTTGTGCCCGCACGGCCACCAGCCATGTAAGCCACTACAACTTGATGCACCAGCGACTCGTTAAAGTCAGCGCCGAACACTTGGTCGGCGACTGCCACGGCGCTACCGCCTTGTACTTGCAAGTCCATCACGCACCCGCCTTCTTAGCTTTGATTGCCGGGCGGACGATGACGTCGGAGCCCGTCGCACCAGGCACGCCACCCTTAATCAGCAGCAGATTGCGCTCGGCATCGACACGCACCACTTCGAGGTTTTGCAGCGTGGTGCGCGCATCACCCATGTGGCCGGCCATTTTCTTGCCCTTGAATACTTTACCCGGCGTCTGGTTTTGACCAATGGAGCCCGGCGCGCGGTGCGACAGCGAGTTGCCGTGCGTGTTGCGCTGATGGTGGAAGTTGTGACGCTTGATGGCGCCCGCAAAACCCTTACCAATCGACGTGCCACAGACATCCACAATCTGGCCGACTTCAAAGCCGTCAACCTTGATCTCGCTGCCGAGCTCCAGGCCTTCTAGTTGCTCGGGCGTTGCACGCAACTCCCAAACACCACGGCCAGCTTCGACGCCTGCCTTTTTGAAGTGACCCGCCATAGGCTTAGTGACGCGCGATGCGCGACGCGAACCCACAGTCACCTGCACAGCGGAATAACCATCGCTGTCCGCGCTCTTAAGCTGCGTGACACGATTCGGCTCGACCTCGATCACGGTCACAGGCACCGATGCACCTGCCTCCGTGAAGAGGCGCGTCATTCCACGCTTTTTGCCAACCAGTCCGAAAGTCATCTCGGAACCCTCTACTGCGCGCGCACGACCTAGCAGCCGCACGCAAACCAAAAAATTTTACTGACAGTCGCGCTACGCACCCGCACACAAACCGCATGCAGGCACACATCACAACTTTTTTGAAGTTTGCCGAGTTAACCGGCCGGCGTGCCACCCTGGCGGGCAACACACCACTTCAAGCTCAACCTGCGCCAGGCCCCGTGTCGTTTCCCACCGAAGCGGGACGTGCACGAAGCACCCCTTGCAAGCCGATCCGACCACCGTGGTGGCCGGAACGGGTCTGACGGATCAGACCCTCGCCCGGATCGCCCGGACGTAGCGCAACTAAGCCAGAGGCTTAATTGAGCTTGATTTGCACATCGACACCCGCCGCCAAATCGAGCTTCATCAAAGCATCGACTGTTTTCTCGGTGGGATCGACAATTTCCATCAGACGCTTGTGCGTCCGAATCTCGTACTGATCCCGCGCGTCTTTATTGACGTGCGGGCTGATCAGCACAGTATAACGCTCTTTTCGGGTCGGTAGGGGAACTGGTCCACGCACCATTGCACCGGTGCGCTTTGCAGTGTCCACAATTTCACGGGCCGACTTGTCGATCAGACGATGATCGAACGCCTTGAGCCGGATACGAATGTTCTGACTTTGTGCCATGAGTCGCGCCCTAATCCCTTAATTAAGCGAGGATTTTCGTAACGACGCCAGCACCAACAGTGCGGCCGCCCTCACGAATTGCAAAGCGCAAGCCGTCTTCCATGGCGATCGGAGCAATCAGCTCGACCGTCAGGTTGACGTTGTCGCCCGGCATGACCATTTCGGTGCCTTCGGCCAGCGTTGCCGCGCCAGTCACATCCGTGGTGCGGAAGTAGAACTGCGGGCGGTAGCCATTGAAGAACGGCGTGTGACGGCCGCCTTCTTCTTTTTTCAGCACATACACTTCGGCTTCGAACTGGGTGTGCGGGGTAATCGAACCCGGCTTCGCCAACACCTGACCGCGCTCGATGTCCTCGCGCTTGGTGCCACGCAGCAGCACGCCGACGTTATCGCCAGCGCGACCTTCGTCCAGCAGCTTGCGGAACATCTCGACGCCGGTGACGGTGGTCTTGACGGTGTCCTTAATGCCGACGATTTCGATTTCTTCGCCAACCTTGACGATGCCGCGCTCGACACGGCCCGTAGCCACGGTGCCGCGACCGGAGATCGAGAACACGTCTTCCACGGGCATCAGGAAGGCACCGTCGATGGCGCGCTCCGGCTCGGGGATGTAGTTGTCCAGCGCATCGATCAGCTTGTCGATGGCTTGGCTGCCGATCTCGGACTCGTCGCCTTCGACGGCCTTGAGCGCGGAACCGGTGATGATCGGAGTGTCATCACCCGGGAATTCATACTGGTCGAGCAGTTCACGAACTTCCATTTCGACCAGCTCGAGCAGCTCTGCGTCGTCAACCATGTCGGCCTTGTTCAGGAACACGACGATGTAAGGCACACCAACCTGGCGAGCCAGCAGGATGTGCTCACGCGTTTGCGGCATGGGGCCGTCGGCAGCCGAGCAGACCAGGATCGCGCCGTCCATCTGGGCAGCACCAGTGATCATGTTCTTGACGTAGTCAGCGTGCCCGGGGCAATCCACGTGCGCGTAGTGACGCTTGTCCGACTCATACTCGACGTGAGCAGTCGCAATCGTGATACCACGTGCGCGCTCTTCCGGAGCGTTGTCGATTTGATCGTAAGCGCTCGCCTCACCGCCATATTTCTTGGCTTGGCAGATGGTCAGCGCGGCGGTCAGCGTGGTCTTGCCGTGGTCAACGTGGCCAATCGTGCCTACGTTGACGTGCGGCTTGTTACGCTCAAACTTTTCCTTCGACATTGGTCGGTCCCTTCAAGATCGATTCAATTAAATTTTATGAGGCGAGCTTCAACAACTCGTCGGTCACCACACGGGGCGCCTCAGAGTATTTCTTGAACTGCATGGTGTACGTAGCCCTGCCTTGGCTCATTGAGCGCAGGTCGGTTGCGTAACCAAACATTTCCGATAGCGGCACTTCTGCCGACACAGTTTTCCCCGCTGGGGTCTCTTCCATCCCCTGCACGAGGCCGCGACGACGGTTCAGGTCTCCCATCACGTCGCCCATGTAATCTTCGGGGGTGACAACGTCAACCGCCATGATCGGCTCAAGCACCACTGCACTCGCGTTGCGAGCGCCGTCCCTGAACGCCATCGAGCCGGCTATTTTATACGCCGTTTCGCTGGAGTCAACATCATGATAGCTGCCATCGTACAGCGTGGCCTTGACGTCAACCATCGGATAGCCCGCCAGCACGCCGTTTTGCATCTGTTCGCGCACACCTTTTTCCACTGCAGGAATAAATTCGCGCGGCACGACACCACCGGTAATTGCGTTCTCAAACTCGAAACCTGCGCCCGGCGCCAGCGGTTCGAGGCGCAACCACACATCGCCGTACTGGCCTTTGCCACCGGATTGGCGGACAAATTTGCCTTGCTGCTCGACGGTTTTGCGAATTGTTTCGCGGTAAGCCACCTGCGGGCGACCAACGTTGGAATCGACATTGAACTCGCGGCGCATGCGATCGACGATGATGTCGAGATGCAGTTCACCCATGCCTGAAATAATTGTTTGACCGGACTCCTCGTCAGTCTTGACGCGGAACGATGGATCTTCCTGCGCTAGTTTTTGCAGTGCAACGCCCATCTTCTCCTGGTCGGCCTTGGTCTTGGGCTCCACCGCAATCGAGATCACCGGCTCGGGGAATTCCATGCGCTCGAGGATCACGGGGCTGTCCATTGCGCACAGCGTGGTGCCCGTCGTCACATTCTTGAGCCCGACAACCGCGCAGATGTCGCCAGCGCGCACTTGCTTGACCTCATCGCGCGAGTTCGAGTGCATTTGCAGCAGGCGACCAATGCGCTCGCGCTTGCCCTCGATCGGATTGAGGATGGTGTCGCCAGAGCTCAGCACACCAGAATAGACGCGAATGAAGGCCAGCGTGCCGACGAAAGGATCGGTGGCAATCTTGAATACCAACGCCGCAAACGGCTCGCTGTCATCGGCGTGGCGCTCGATAATTGTATCTGCGTCGTCTGGGGCGGAACCGTGGATGGCAGGCACTTCAGGCGGCGCAGGCATGAACTCTACGACCGCGTCCAGCATGGACTGCACGCCCTTGTTCTTGCACGCCGTGCCGCACAATGTCAGCACAATGTCGTTATGAATGACGCGGTGGCGCAAACCAGCCTTGATGTCGGCCAGATCCAGGTCGCCAGCATCCAGGTAGCGCTCGGTCAGCTCTTCCGTGGCATCGGCCGCAGCCTCGACCATGGCATCGCGCGCGGTTGCCGCAGCGTCGGCCAGCTCGGCGGGAATATCTTTTTCCTCGAACGACACACCCATGTCTTCGGCGTTCCAGTAGATCGCCTTCATACGCAGCAGATCCACAACGCCGGCAAAGCTATCTTCGGCACCGATGGGTAACTGAATGGGAACGGCCTTAGCGCCGAGGCGCTCGCGCACCATTTCGATGCAGCGGCCGTAGTCGGCGCCGATCTTGTCCATCTTGTTGACGAACACGATGCGCGGGACCTTGTACTTGTTGGCCTGACGCCAAACCGTCTCGGTTTGCGGCTCAACACCGGCGTTGGCGTCGAGCACGCACACGGCGCTATCCAGCACGCGCAGGCTGCGCTCGACTTCGATAGTGAAGTCAACGTGGCCCGGCGTGTCGATGATGTTCAGGCGATGCTTGTCGAACTGCTGCTCCATGCCCTGCCAGTAGCAGGTGGTCGCAGCCGAGGTGATCGTAATGCCACGCTCTTGCTCTTGCTCCATCCAGTCCATGACGGCGGCGCCATCGTGCAC
>JAAFAL010000067.1 GCA_018222345.1 bacterium | reverse complement strand
GCCCGTGCCGACCTGAATCAGGCCACCCTTGACATAGGGCACGCCCAGCGCGGTGATCTGCGGCCCGGTAAACGGCCCGACCAGATCGTCGATCTGCACCGTAGTGCTTTGCGCGCGCAGGGTTTGCACGTCGCGTTCGAACTCTGCCCCGCCCTGCGTGAAGTAGTGGAACATCATGTTCCTCCCCAACTGGTCGGAGCGATTGCCCAGGCCATTGGGGTGCGCCGCATTGGCCGACAGCAGCAACAGGCGCGCCGTCTGGATGGGGCTGGCAGCAATCAGCACCTTGTCGGCTGTCAATTCGCGCGCCGCACCGTCGGCATCGAAATACTGCACCGCCGTGGCCCGGTTGCCGGCCGGATTGGTGGCAATGCGATACACCAGCGCGCGCTCGATCACCCGCGCCTGGCCGGTGCGAATCGCCGGGTTCAGATAGCTGACCAGGGCATCGCCACGGGCATTGATAGGGCAGCCGAAGCTGGAGCACAGGCCGCAGGAGTTGCAAGCCGGGCGACCGTCGAATGGCACCGAATTGACGGCAGCCGGATACGGGAATGGCGACCAGCCGACATTCATGGCCCCCGCCGCCAGAAGCCGCGCAGCGTAGCCGGTCGGATTCGGCGGCATGATGAACTGCCCGGAACGCGGCGCCTGCTCCAGCGAGCGCGCCGGCATGGCGTTCACGTCGCCCTGCACGCCGATTGTCCGCTCGACTTCGTCGTAGAACGGCGCCAGGTCGTCGTAGCTGATGGGCCAATCGGCGACCTGGGTGCCATCGACCGGCCCCAGGTCACTCAACTGGGTGAAATCCTGGCGCCAGAATCGCGGAAACTTGGCGTTGTAATGCAGTGAGGTGCCGCCCACCGCCGCGCCCAGCGATACGTGCAAACCCTGAATCGTGCGCTCGACACCGCCATCGGCATCGGCCTGGGTACGGCCGGTGATGGGCTCGAGCTGCGGCAGCGGAAAGCCGAATTGCCGTGCGGTTTTGACCTCGTCGCTGGAATACAGGGTGCCGAGTTCGCCGCTGGGCACTTCGCCCAAACCTGGCCGCAGGTTGCGCCCCCGCTCCAGCACCGTCACATTCCAACCGGCGCGCGCCAGTTCCAGGGCGGCGATACTGCCCGCCGGGCCGGAGCCGATGACGATGGCATCAGCCATTGTTATGCCCCTGCTGCCAGCTTTGGCGCTGGGCCTGCGCCGCGCCGCGCATGGCCACCCGCATCCGCTGCCAGCGCCCATCGGTCGTGGTCATCAGGGCCACGGCCTGCTCGCTGGATGGCGCGACCGACAATGATGCTGC
Organism: bacterium; assembly: GCA_018222345.1. Lineage (GTDB taxonomy): Bacteria > Pseudomonadota > Gammaproteobacteria > Nevskiales > OUC007 > JAAFAL01. The sequence continues at coordinate 13,169 of JAAFAL010000067.1, read as the reverse complement.
GCGCGGTGCCTGCAGCGGCTTGCTGCTAGCTGCACCGACGCCGCTGGACTCGTGGTAGGACGGTGGCAGCAAGGCATCGAGCAAGCCCGGGTTGTCCGCATTGACGACCTGCTCGTCGGTGTAGCCACGTGGCTGCACATCGCCTTCAAACGCTGTGAATCCCCAGCCCACCAGCTCGCAGTTGCCGCCGTATTCCGGCGCGCCATACATGGCATCGAGGGTGTCGGGGAAGCCGACGTCCACAAGGTCGGCGATCAGGGGGTCGTTCGAATTGCCGATGATCTGGTCCCGCAGCGGCGCCGGCGTCGAGGCGAAGTCCGCCTGGCCCATCGCTTGCGCCTGCTCGTTCAGGCGCGCCAAGCCCTCGCGGTAGATGGCCTGCAAACCCTTCACCGGCCCATTGAACTCGCGCTGTGCCAGGCCTTGCGAGCCTTCCACGGTGATACGCCAGGCCAGATCCTCGTAGGCGTCCAGCGGCAGGAAGGACAGAAAGTCGTTGTCGGCCTCGCCGCCCCGGTCGGAAAACGGCGCACCGGCATAAATGAACGGCGGCTCGGTCAGAAAGGCGCCGAGCAAATTGTCGATGGCCTCGGCACAGCAGGCGATCACCGCGCCGGGGTCGGTGTCCTCGGGGATCAGGCGATCGACAAAAGCGCGCAGGGTCACCAGTTCATCTGCGGTCAGAAACCCCACGGGTGTGGTCGGGCCATTGCCGACGCCTGGACCGCCAGGCGGCAGGCTACCCGTCGCCCCAGCGGGCGCCGATGAGGTGCCGCAACCGGGCAACACCGCGCTGAGCATCACACCGCCGACACCCTTGATGACAATGCGGCGCGACACCAGGCTGCCCGGGCCGCGTGTGCTCATTGCTTCCGCCTCTGTATGCCGATTTGCATGCCGCCATTCTTGCGCGCCGAGCCTACCTGACACAAGTGTGCTGACTGTGCGGTGGCCACGAACAGGCCCAGCAACTTAACGCTTTCCGGCAATATCACGCGTCACATTCCAAAACGGCAATCCCCAGTATTGTCGCCGCAAGTGCTTACACTGGATCAAGGACGGTAGATCCGATCGAAGAATCCACTGAGCGCGATGTCGATGGTGACGGCGGAATTGGTGGGGTTTTTCCAGTACCAGCCGTGGGTTCCATCGAATGGCGCCACAAACAGCCCCGATGCGTCCGCCCGCGACCGCTCACGCCAGTAGCTTTCAAACGTGTCACCGTCGCCCGGAGGCTCACCGTGCATGTCAAAGTGCACCGGGCTGGTGGCAGCCCAATTAAAAACAAAGCTCTGGCCCTGGCGCATGACTGCTTTGATTTCTGCGCCTTCGCCCGGTTTGAGCGTCAATGAGCGCTTCTCAGTCGCGTAAGCGGCTGGTGACGCCGTTACAACGGGAACTCCGACATTGTCGGCATCGATTGCTTCGGCCGGTACGACAGCATCAGCACCTGCAGTGGCGTCGGCGCCCAACGCCGTGAGCCCGAGCAACTGGCCTAGACCGGTCGGATCACGACCGTATTCAGCAGGTAGAACTGCGACAAGCAGAATGACACCAGCGACCAATGCGGCGATGAGCGTGCTCACCATCAACTTGCGGCCTGACGGGGCAGCGGGGTTTTGAACATCAACCATGGAAAAACCTATTCAGTCAGCATGAAGCCGGCCATTTGGTAGCCCGCCAGTAGAAATCCGGCACAGATCAGCACGAGGTTTGCGGCGAAGGCCTGTCGTGTGAATTGCGAGCTCTGCCGCCACGCGGTCATCACGATGAGGATGACGCCGAGTGCGAGTAGCTGTCCCAGCTCTACCCCCACGTTGAAGGCCAGCATGTTCGGAACCAATCCGTCCGGCGAAAGCGACAAGTCCTGAAGCTTGGTCGCCAGTCCAAACCCATGCACAAGTCCGAATAGCAGCACAGCCGCCCGAGTACTGGGTTGGAATCCAAAGCAGGTGCGGAAGCCACCAATGTTGTCGAACCCTTTGTAAACCACCGACAAACCGATGATGGCATCGACCACGTAAGGGTTGACGTGGGCGCCACTCAAAACACCGAACAACAGCGTTGCGCTGTGCCCTATCGAGAACAGCGTCACGTAGAGCGCGACGTCGCGAGCGCGGTATAAGAAAAAGATCACGCCGAGCAAGAACAGCAAATGGTCGTAACCAGTGACCATGTGCTTTGCGCCCAGATACGCGAACGGAATTAGATGCGTTCCGCTACTCGCCTCCAAAAAGCCTTGATCACCGCCAGACACGCCGTGGGCCAAGGCTCCGACACTCCAGCAAGCCAGAAGCGCGACGGCGCTTCTGGCCCACCAGTGAGCCCGCATATTCGCGCCGCAGAGAACGCGGCTATTCAGGCTGGGCATCGTTATCCTTGTCGTCCTGTCGTTCGGATGCCTGCTTCTCGGGGGAGTTGGTTTCATCCAAATCGGATGCGTCGTCCTCTGTCGTATCCGCCTTGCTGTCTGCGTCGTCCTGCAACGACTGGTCCGGCTCAATCGGCTCAAAGTCATCAAAGCCATGTGTGCCATGTGCGAGCGCACCAGTGCTTGCAAGAAATAGAATAGAAAAGAAAATGACTTTCATTGGTTTTCTCGGGTTGGGTGATTTGCTCAAGAATTCGTGCTTTCCAGTGTAAACACTCGGATTGCACAGGGTTGCTAAGTTCTGGCGTGCTGCACGCCGCTGATTGTCAACTGCATGGAACCCAAACCCGTGCGGCTACAAAGAGTCTGTAATTCGGTCATGCGGTCACACTGGGCTAGCGCACTTGTGCCAGCTTGCTCCATTGAGCAAGCGGCAGTTGCTGGCTTCAACGCGCCGTCGCCAAACTGCAGATGAAACAACTTGCAGTCACGATGCAGCCAGGCTTGATGAACTGCTCGGCAGACCCCGCCCACGCCACACCGCAAAGATTGCGGGAAACACGATCAGCACCATCAGTAGCGCCGTGCCCACGCCACCCAGCATCGGTGCGGCAACGCGCTTCATCATGTCTGCGCCGGTGCCGCTGGACAGCATGATGGGCACCAGGCCCATGAAAAGTGCCAAACCGGTCATGAGCTTGGGCCGCAAACGCTTCGCAGCGCCCTCGACGATGGCTTCGCTCAGGTCGGCAGCGTGACGCATCCGCCCGTCAGCCACGTGCTGGCGCCAGGCAATGTCCAAGTACAACATCATCAGCAGGCCTAACTCGACGGCCAGGCCAGCCACGGCGATGATGCCGACAGCCACAGCTACCGACAGCTTGTAGCCCAGCGCCCACAACAGCCAACTGGCGCCCACTACCGAGAATGGCAGCGCCAACATAACCACCAGCGTTTCCACCAACGATTTACGGTGGAAGAACAGCATGCAGAAGATCAGGAAAATGGTCAGTGGCACCAGCACGGCCAAGCGATCCTTGGCGCGCTCGTAGCTCTCGAACTGGCCGGCCCAAGCAATGCGGTAGCCGTCGGGAATGTTCACGCGGCCGCGCACCACATCCTTGGCACGCTCCACGTAGTCCGGGATGCCGATACCCTTGCCTGTCTCATCAGGGCCGACATCCACAAACACAAAGCCGACCAACTGGCCATCCTCGTTGCGGATCATTGGTGGACCGGTACGGAAGTTGATGTCGGCCACCTGCGTGATCGGAATCTGGGCGCCGGAGGCCGTGGTCACGAACACCCGCTCCAGCGCCTCAAGGTTGTCGCGATAGTCGCGGTTATATCGCACACGGATGCCGTAACGCTCACGCCCCTCGACCGTCTGCGACACCAGCTGGCCGCCAATGGCAGAGACGATCACGTCCTGCACGTCGCCCACGTTCAGCCCGAAGCGCGAGGCCGCAGCGCGGTCAATGTCGAAGTCGAGGAAGTAGCCGCCGGTGGTGCGTTCGGCAAAGGCACTGCGGGTATGTTCTGCCGTCAACTCGTCGGCCAGCAGGGCCTCTTCGATGTCGGTCGCCGTTGCCTCAATGGTGGCCAGGTCAGGCCCGAACACCTTGATGCCCAGCGACGAGCGGATGCCGGTAGCCAGCATCTGCGTGCGCGTCTGGATGGGCATCCACCAGATATTCGGCATGCCCGGGAAGCGCAACTGCTCATCCATCTCGGCGATGAGCTTGTCCCAAGTCATACCCGGCCGCCATTCGCTCTTGGGCTTGAGGGTCACGTTGGTCTCGATCATCGACAGCGGCGCCGGGTCGGTGGGGCTGGTCGAGCGCCCCACCTTGCCGAACACACGTTCGACCTCGGGGAACTGCATCAACATCGCGTCCATGGTTTGCAGCACCTGCTGGGCCTCGCCGATGGACATGCCGGGCAGCGCCGTGGGCATGTACAAGATGCTGCCCTCGTTGAGCGGCGGCATGAACTCGCTGCCCAGTTGGCGTAGTGGAATAACGGCTGAGGCAACCACCAACACGCCGGCGACAATAACCGGCCAGCGAAAACGCACGGCAAAGCGCACCACCGGCGCATAAGCGGCAACCAGCCCGCGGTTGAGCCAGCTTTTTTCGCCCCGGATCTTGCCGCGGATCACCAGCACCGCCAGTGCGGGAATCAGTGTGACGGACAGCAGCGCGGCGAAGAACATCGAATAGGTCTTGGTCCAGGCCAGTGGCTTGAACAGCCGGCCTTCGCTGTCCTGCAGCGCAAACACAGGCAGGAACGACACCGCGATGATTAGCAGGGCAAAGAAGATCGACGGGCCGACTTCTTGCATGGCGTCGATGATGACGGCTGTGCGAGTGGGTTGGTCTCTGTCGTGGCCGCGCCCCTCACTCCCAGCCCCTCTCCCCCCGGGAGAGGGGAGTTCTGTCCCTTCTCCCTGACCTTCTCCTTGGGGGAGAAGGTGGCGCGCAGCGCCGGATGAGGGGTTCTCCTGCCACAGGCTTAGCCGCCGGTGGATGTTCTCGACAATGGCAATCGCCGCATCCACCATCGCGCCGATGGCCACGGCAATGCCGCCCAGCGACATGATGTTGGCCGTCAGCCCCTGGTAATACATGGGAATGAACGCCAGCAGAATGGCGATGGGCAGCGTGATGATGGCGACCAGCGCGCTGCGCAAGTGCAGCAGGAAGATAATGATCACCAGCGAGACGATCAGCATTTCCTCGCCCAAGGTCACCTTCAGCGTGTCGATGGCGCGGGTGATCAGGCCGGAACGGTCGTAAACGGTCTGCACCTCGACGCCTTCGGGCAGGCTGTCCGCGGCCTCGGCCAGCCGGGCCTTGACCCGCTCGATCACGTCCAGCGCGTTCTCGCCGTAGCGCATGACCACAATGCCGCCAACCGCAAGCCCCTCGCCGTTCAGCTCAGCACTACCGCGCTGCTGGCCGGGCCCAAGGCTCACCGAGCCGACGTCGGACACACGGATCGGCACGCCATTGTCGTTGACAGTGAGCACGACCTTTTCCAGATCGGCGGTGGACTTCACATAGCCGCGGCCGCGCACGAACTGCTCGTGGCCGGAGATCTCCAGCACCCGACCGCCAACATCGTTGTTGGAGCGCCGTACTGCCTCGACCACACGCTTGAGCGGAATGCCGTAGCTGGCCAGCCGGTCAGGATCCAGGTTGATCTGGTATTCCTTCTGATAGCCGCCCACCGAGGCCACCTCGGCCACGCCTTCCACCGACTCCAATGCATAGCGCAGGTTGAAGTCCTGGATGGAGCGCAGGTCGGCCAGGCTATTGTTGCCGCTGGTGTCCGTCAGGGCGTACTGATAGACCCAGCCCACGCCGGTCGCGTCCGGCCCCAATTGCGGTGTTACGCCCTCTGGCAAGTCACCGGCGGCCGAGTTGAGGTACTCCAGCACCCGCGAGCGTGCCCAGTAAATGTCGGTGCCATCGTCAAAGATGGCATAGACAAAGGACAGGCCCAGGAAACTTTGGCCACGCACGAACTTCACGCCTGGCGCCGCCAGCAGGGTGGTGGTGAGCGGGTAGGTAATCTGATCCTCGACCAAGTCCGGGCTGCGGCCGGTCCACTCGGTGAACACGATCACCTGCACATCGGACAGGTCAGGAATGGCGTCCAGCGGCGCCGCCGTTAGCGAGCGCCAGCCCCAAGCCGAAGCCACGCCAACGACGAGAATTGTCAGCAGTGCGTTACGGGCGCACCAGGCAATCAGGCCCGCCAGCGGGCCACTGCGGTAGTCGTGGGTGGCCTCTTGTGTGGCATCTACCATTGTTCGATCCCCGTCTTCAGCTTGGCTTCGGAGGCGATCAGGAAGTTGCCGGAGGTCACCACGGTGTCGCCGGGCGACAGGCCATCGATGATCTCCACCCAGTTATCCACGCGCTGGCCGGTTCTGACTCGCACCGGCTTGAGCTTGCCGCCCTCGCCCAGGTCTTTGAACACCACACGCGACTCGCCAGCCACCAACACCGCGCTATCCGGCACCATCAGGCGGCGACCGAGGTCGGCCTGCAACTTCACCTCGGCAAACATGTCCGGTTTGAGCATGCCGTCGGGGTTATCCAGCACCAGCCGGATGCGTGCAGTGCGCGCGGGCCCCGACAGGTAGGGGTAGATGAAATCCACCGTTGCATCAAAAACTGCGCCAGCTTGGTAGGGCAAGGTCACGGTGGCTGCCATGCCGGTGCTGATTGATGACAGGTCGGCCTCGTAAACTTCGGCATCCACCCACACAGTAGATAGGTCGGCGATGCGCAACAACATGTCGCCGGTTTTCATCGCGCTGCCTTCATTGACCATCTTCTCGACCACCGTGCCTGCTGCCGGCGCGTAGATAGGCAGGTATTCCAACGGCTGGCCGCGGCGTTCCAGCGCGCGAACCTGCGCCGGCGAGATGTCCCACAGCATCAGCCGGCGCCGCGCGGCCTGCACCAGGCTGTCGTCCGATCCACGCGCGGATAGCCGCTGACGCGTCTCGAGATATTCCTGCTGTGCAGATAGCAGCTCGGGGCTATAGACCGAGAACAGCTTCTGGCCTTTGTTGACCTGCACGCCGACAAAATCGGCCTGCAACTCGGCGATCCAGGCATCGAACTTGAGCGCCACGTTGTGGACGCGCCGCTCATCAATAGCCACCGTGCCCACCGCCCGGGTCGACTTGTTCAGGTCGCGCATCTGCGCCTGGCCGGTTTGTACGCCGATCATCTGCCGACGGCGGGCATCAATGGTGATTACTCCGGAGGCCAACTGCTCCTTGCTCACCGGCGTAAGGTCCATGCTGCAGATAGGACACTGCCCCGGCCCGGCCTCGCGCACCGAAGGGTGCATGGAGCAGGTGTAATAGGCGATGCCCTGACCGTTTTCAGGTGTAGCTTGTACCGGCTTGAAGCCAGTCTCGCCGGTGGTGAACGCCAGCACCAGGTCGCCGTGGCTGGCATCGTCGGTAGTCACATCGACGGCCAGCACGTAATCGCCGTCGCCGGGCAGCGTGACCTGGCCACGGTAGCGGCCGTCACCGGCGCTGGTCAGCGTCACAAGCTCGCTGTTGCGGGGGGCTTCATCAATACCTGAATCATCCGACATGGCCGCGTCCGCATGATCCATTTGCGCGGCATGTCCCGCGTGCTCGTCCGCTTGTGTCTCGTCGCCGGCTTCAGGCATGGCCTGGCCAGCATGTTCAGCGGCGTGCCCCCCGGGGTGTTCCTTAGGCGCGGTCTTGCCCGCATGCTCGTCAGAGTCGCCTCGCTGGGCGGAATCCATCGGCTTGGAATGAGCCGCTTCACGCTGCGCGGCGACACGCACAACGGCATCGTTGATCGGCTGGTCGTCGCGGCCGAGCACCACAACTTGCACACGATTGCTGCCGGCCTTGAGTGCAACGGCGTCACCGCTCGCCATCGCGTCCAGCGACAATACAGTCACCTTGATCTTGTAGTTACCAACCGTGTAATAGCCGCGGTTATCCATTTCGGGCGGAGTGCCCTGATTGGCTTGGCCGCGGGGGCTGGATTCCGCACCGGCACCGGCGTGCTCGTCGTGGCCACCAAAATGGGGTGCCAATAAAAAACCGATCCCCCCGAAGGCTAGAACCAGCAGGATAGGGATGATGAGTTTGCGGGTGTTCATTGCGAATCCCTCGGGTGTTCGTTGGTTTCGGGTAGCGGGCTGCCGGTCCAGCGCTGTAGCTGCGCGATGGCGATGTAGTAGTCGGCTCTGGCGCGTGCCAGATCGAGTCGCGCATCCAGTAGCGACTGCTCGGCAACGATGACGTCCCGGAATGCACCACCGCCGGAGCCGTACAAGGAACGCGCAGCGCCTAGAGATTCGCGTGACCGCGGGATCAGCTCGCCATTGAAGATGGCAATTGCATCCAGGGCTTCCATCGCAGCGTCATGTGCCTGCTGGACCTGGCTTGCGAGTCGGGCGCGGCGATCGGCAAGTTCGGCGCGCAGACCACTGGCCGAGGCGCGCGCCGCGCTCAGGCCGGCATCTCGTTTGGACTGACCGAACGGCAAGTTGACGCTGGCGCCCACAGTCAGCCGCGCGTCGGGCGCCGGGCGCAGGCCGTTGTAACCGAGCGAGAACTGCAGGTCGGGCAGATAGGCTTTCTGCGCCAGCGAGACCTTGCCCTGCTCGGCACTCAGGCGTGCTTGCAGCCGCGCAAGTTGGGGGTGCTGATCTTGTGCGCGGGTGGCCAACTGCGCCGCCGGTGGCGGCATATTTGGTGCGGGCAGCGGCTCGGGTGGAGGCAGAGGATCAGCCACTGGCCGATTCAGCAGCGCATTGGTTTCCGACACCACATTGCGGCGCAACCGCTGCAGGGTCAGGCGCTCCCGGCGCAGTTGTGCCAAGCGCACCTCGGCCTGCAGTACATCCTGTTGCTGGGCAATGCCGGCGGCGTAGCGTGACTCGGCGACACGGCGCAATTCATCCATCAGCTCCGTGTTCTGAGCATTGATGCGCAGCGCATCGTGCACATAGGCCCAGCGTGCGTAGCCGATGCGCGCTAGCGCCGCGAGCCGAAGTTGGGTGATGAATACTGACTGCTGCGCGGCTTTCTCGTTCTGCTCGGCAACCGTAGCGCGCAGCGCCAAGGTACCTGGCCACGGCACATCCTGGCTGAGACTGACAATGCCCGAGAAGCTGCGCTCGGTGCCGCCAGGGCCTTGGAAGCCGCCGATGGTATTCGGAGCCAGGTGAGTGCTCAGCCGCGGATCAGGCAGGCTGCCGGCCGGCTGCACGCGATGCCGCGCCGCCTCTAGCGCCGAGCGGCTGGCCTGCAGGCCCTGGTTGTTCATCAGCACCTGCGCAGCCAATACATCCGCTGCAGCGGGTGAACGCAGGTTTGCGGGCGAATCTGCCCCCAAGGCCGCAAAGGCGCCCGCGGTGGCAAGCGCAAATACGATTGCGCGAATCAGGTCATTCATAGGTCCGTTCCGATTGATGACGCGTGCATAAACAACGCGTGTGGGCCACGTTCGGCCTAAAGGGCCGCAACGCAGACAGTCAGTTCAATCGGTCAGGCTTTCGGGGGGCGATATAGCCCAATGACAGCTTGCTGGGTTTGATGCGCCGCACGCGGTTGCAGCCATGCGCCAGGCATCAGCGTAATGGTGACTGTAATTGGCGGCTGCCCTACGACGCCGCCCAAGCAACACATGCCTGTTGCTTCTTCGTCCATGCCGCAGTCGGCCATCGCGGGCTCGCCTGCCATGGCAGCATCGTGGGAATTCGATTCGGATGGCCCAAGCTCTGCCATGCCGTGATCAACATGATGATACTGCCCCATATCCTGAAGTGCTGACGCTGCTTGCTTGGCATCTTCGAGACAGCAGACAGAACTCCACGCCAGCGCGCTGCCCGAGCCGATCAGGCAGAGGGCAACGAGTGGTACAACAATGGCGCGAAAGCGAGTCACTAGCCTGACTATAAACCTGTACCTACGTTCAAGGTCAAGAAACGCGGCTGTCGCTATCGACCTTGAAGAATATCCAGCTAATCAGTGGGCGAGCGTGAATCACGCAGTAAACAGGCTACCCACTGCGCCACCACCCTGCGGTGGCGTCAGCCCGAAGTGTTCGTAAGCATGCCGTGTGGCAACCCGGCCGCGCGGCGTGCGTTGCATGAAACCTTGCTGGATCAAATACGGCTCGATGACATCTTCGATGGTGTCACGCGCCTCGCCAATAGCAGCCGCCAGGCTGTCCACGCCAGTGGGGCCACCGTCGAAGCGCTCGATGAGCGCACCCAGCACTTTGCGGTCCATGACGTCGAAGCCCTGCTTATCGACGTTAAGCATGTCCATGGCGGCTTGCGCCACCTCGGCAGTCACCACGCCTTCGGCCTTGACCTCGGCGTAATCACGCACGCGGCGCAGCAGGCGGTTGGCAATGCGCGGGGTGCCACGTGAGCGGTAGGCAATCTCTTTGGCACCGGCCGCTTCAACTTGCAGGTTGAGAATGTGCGCCGAGCGGGTGACGATGGATTGCAGGTCATCTAGGCCATAAAACTCCAGCCGGTGCGAGATGCCGAAGCGGTCGCGCAGTGGGCTGGTCAGGCTGCCGGCGCGCGTGGTGGCACCCACTAGCGTGAACGGTGGCAAATCCAGCTTGATGGATCGCGCCGCCGGGCCTTCGCCAATCACGATGTCGAGTTGATAGTCCTCCATCGCCGGGTACAGCACCTCTTCAACCACGGGCGACAGGCGGTGGATTTCATCGACGAACAGCACGTCGTTTGCTTCCAAGTTGGTCAGCAGCGCTGCGAGGTCGCCGGCCTTTTCCAACACCGGGCCCGATGTTTGCCGCAATTGCACATCCATTTCATTGGCAATGATGTGCGCCAACGTGGTCTTGCCCAGCCCCGGCGGGCCGTAGATCAGCACATGGTCCAAAGCCTCGGCGCGTTTGCGCGCGGCGTTGATGAAGATGTCCATCTGCTCGCACACGGCAGGCTGGCCGACGTAATCGGCCAGTTTTTTAGGCCGGATGGCGCGATCGACGTGGCTGTCTTCGCTGCTGGCATCGGCTGTAATGAGGCGGTCGGCTTCCATGGCGCCTAATCGTACTGTATATGTGCACAGCGCGGGAACCCTTGCGCGTTACTCATTTTTTCCTCGTGTCTTGAATATTATTTGACAGTGTTAATTTAATGCTGTTAATTTTAATCCATGGCACGCAAAGGACTCACCGAACAAGCACGCCGTGACAAGCGCGAACACATGCTTGATGCAGCGATGCGCCTGTTTGAAGCTGACGGCAACATCGACGCCGTGAGCTTTCGCAACCTCGCCCGCGAGCTGGGTTGCAGCTACGCAACGCCCTACAGCTACTTCAAAAACAAGGACGCCCTGCTGGTTGCCATGCGCGCCCGCGCGTTCCGCTGGATGCAGCAGGCCATGCTTGATGCAATGCCAAGCAGCGCCACGCCGGCCGCAAGGCTGGACGCCCTATCCCAGGCGTACGTGAGCGCAGGCGTCAGCCAGCCGCATCGCTACGCGCTGATGTTTTTTGGCATCGACCAGACAGCGGCGGCCCGGCAGTCAATCGAACTCAAAGCGGCCAAACACGACGCGCTGGATGTTTGCACCCAAGTCATCAAAACCGCACAAGCCGCTGGAACACTGCCCAATACGATCGATGCACTGACGGCCAGCCACCTGTTTTGGGCAGCGGCGCACGGCTTGGTGGCGCTGCAAGTGTCCGGCCAGTTTGTGATGGGCCGCACGCTGGATCAGATCGCCACATTACTCATACAAACACTGCGCAACGGCTTGGAACACCCCGAAGCGGCTGCGCTATACGCACAAGCGGCCAACGCCTGAGGAGCACTCATGACACAGCGAAACACGACCCCAGTCCCACGCAAGATCCCGTTCGAATTTCCGGACGACATCAATCCGCAGTGGATACCTGGCCGCAACGAATTGGCGGCCATGATCAATGGCGGCTCGTTAACCATGCCCTACCTCGAGCCATTCCTAATTCGCACCATGCGTGAAGCTGCCGAGCAGGTTTGCGACACACGGGTCAAGGCGGATGCCGACGCGTTCAATCGCCAAGAGGGTCAGCACTTTCGCGCACACCGGCGCTTCAATGATCTGCTCAAGCGCAAGCGTTACCCGCAACTGGCTGACGTTGAGGATCAAATGGAAGCCTCCTACGCGCGTTTGTCCAAACGTTCTTTACGTGCCCGCATGGCCTACACCGCCGGTTTCGAGGCCATGACCATGGGCGTGACGAAGTGGCTGATTGGCAAACGGATCGGACTGTTCCGCAACGCCGATCCGCGCGTCGTCTCATTCGTGCTGTGGCACATGGTGGAAGAAACCGAACACAAGACCGTGGCGCACGATGTTTATAAAGCGCTGTACGGCTCCAGCCTAGGCGCGTACTGGGCACGCATGGTTGGCGTGTTCCATGGCTCGCTGGATGTCATCAAATTTTCCATGCGCGGATACCGCAGCATCCTCAAGCAAGATGGCGTTTGGACCAACTTCCGGGCGCGCTTGCGGCTGGCCCGTGAAATGGCGGGTTTTGTCTGGAACGTTGGCCCATACCTGTTCCGCGCCGCGCTGCCGGGCCACGACCCACGCAACGAACCCGACGAGCCCTGGGTGTTGGAATGGCTGGCCGCCTACCCCGACTCGAATCCGGACGACCCACCGCTCGTGGACACTGGCCACCCCACCATGCCCGTGCCATTCGCACCGGCCAAAACCATGCAGGCCGCAGCATGACCACCGACAACGCGCAAACGCGTGAAGTGCGCCGCTGGTTGATCGGCCACGGCGCACTGATCATTTTCATTGGTGGGGCTATCGGCTTCGGTTTTTTGTTTTTCTTGATCGGCCGCATCGAACTTTGGCCGTTTCCGTGGTCATGGGATGTTCAACTGCCGGGCACCTACGATGCTTGGCGCATGGCGCACATGGAGGGCATCGTCAACGGGGCGCTGCTGTGGCTGGCTGCCGCCGTGTTGCCATTCCTGCCGCTCGATAGCCTGTGGCAGCGCCGCAGTGGCATTGGCATGATTGTTGTTGCGTGGACCTTCGTCATCGCATCGCTAATGGACCCGCTATTTACCAACAGCCGTGGCCTGACATTTGGCGGGCCGTTCACCAATCAGATCGCCTTTTTCCTGTTTTATGTGGGCGTGTTGTTGGTGATGGGCATCATGGCGCTAGTGGCCTACAAGGCACTATTCGCCAACAGTGCTGACACGAGCGCCGGTTACGCGCCTGCGGTGCCGGCTC
>JAAFAL010000066.1 GCA_018222345.1 bacterium | reverse complement strand
CGCTGTGTGGTCACGCCTTCCTACGTCAACCGAGCCTACACTGCGGGGCGCTAATCCGCGGTAATAGGTGAGCAAATCTCCAGTAGCACGCCGCTGGGGCACCGCAGATAACCCACTGTTTGGCCCCAACGCTTATGCATCGCTTCACGCATGGCCGCTTTGACATCATCGCTCACCAAAGCCAGCTCGATACCGGCCGGCTGCTCCAAGCTACTCACGGGAACAAAGCCTTGCGGCAAATGACTGTGGCCGAGCGCGACGCTCGCAAGCGCAAGTTTGGTGTCGCCTGTCGCCAGTTCACCGTAATCGCCTTCGGGTGTCATGAACGCACGCGTCAAGCCAAATGCGTTTCCATAAAACGCGATTGCAGCACCCACGTCGTCAACCTAGCAAATCGTGTAACCGAACCGGACCATCAAGCCTTAAACGATAGGTGCGCGGGGGTAGCTACCGAGCACCTTGAAAAAGTCGGCGTTTTTAGCAACTTGCTTAAATGTGCTTGCCAATGGCTCATCGTCAGCATGGCCCACAACATCGATAAAGAAGTTGTAGTTCCAATTGCCGCGACGCGATGGGCGGCTTTCGATACGGGTCATGTTGACGCCCGCCTCTGAAAACGGCTTAAGCAACTCATACAAAGCACCAGGTCGGTCACTGCCCGAACGGGCCGAGCAGACGAAGCTGGTCATGTCGTTGTCGGTGGGCTGGGTGTTTTGTCGGCCGATGATCAGGAAGCGCGTGGTGTTGTCGGCGTGGTCTTCGATGTTGGCGGCGGCGATGTTCAGGCCATATAACTCGGCAGCAGCTTTGCCGGCAATGGCCGCCCAGCCCTCACCCGTATGCTTGGCCACGCGGCGCGCGGCGTCGGCATTGCTGGGCACGGGCACTTGCTCGGCAGCCGGCAAGCGGTTTTGCAGCCAGTTGCGGCATTGCGCCAATGATTGCGGGTGCGCCAGCACTTGTTTGATGCCTTCGACGCCATCCAGGTCGGACAACAGATGATGGTGGATGGACAGCGTCACTTCACCGCAAATTCGCAGCGGGCTGGCGGTGAACAAGTCCAGTGTGTAGCTCACAACGCCTTCGCTGCTGTTTTCGATCGGCACCACGCCGTAGTCGGAATTGCCAGCCTCGACGTCACGGAAAATCTCGTCGATAGCCGCCAGCGGGCGCGTGCGCACGGCATTACCGAAGTGTTTGTTGACCGCCGCCTGCGTGTAGGTGCCCTCTGGCCCCAGATACGCCACGGTGAGCGGTGATTCCAGCGACAGGCAGGCCGACATGATTTCGCGCATCAAGCGCGCGATGGTTTCATTGGTCAGCGGGCCTTCGTTGCGGGCCATGACCTTGCGAAGCACTTCGGCCTCGCGCGATGGGCGGTAGAAGTCGCCGACATCACCGGCATCTTGCTTGATATGGGCGATGGCTTGCGCCACCTTGGCGCGGTCGGAAATCAACTGCTGGATTTGTTGGTCCAGCGTGTCGATACGCTCGCGAGCAACCTTAAGTTTCTCAGTCATGTCCAGCGCGGCGTAATTTCTCGTTTAGTAAGTCTGGATTCGAGTCGATTAGCTTGTCTGCGACATCAAGCACGTCCGGGCTAACCGACAAAGTACGAATCCAGGCCCCTAGCGCCAAGCCAACCAGCGCGCCTCCGAAGATCGTGATGGTGGGAACAAGCCAGCCATCGGTGAGCCGAACCAATGGCCCCAGAGCGGCTAAACCGATGATCATTGCGGCAACCCATTGCATTCTCGTCCCACGCCTTAGGTTGTTGACCCATTGTCTGCGACTTTTGGCGTCATCGAGAACTTGCCAATCCTCGTCTGATAATTCGATGTTTTCGTTCATCTCTGTGCAGCGTGCTAGCAACCTGTCACACAGCGTACCTTCAACACACCGTCGATGCCGCGCAGCTCTTCCATCAGCGCTTCGGGCAATTCGCCGTCCACGTCAACCAGCGTATAAGCCAAATCGCCGCGGCTCTTGTTGAGCAGGTCGGCGATGTTCAGGCCATGCTTGCCCAGGCAACTCGAAATCTGACCCACCATGTTCGGCACGTTGCGATTGACGATAGCCACGCGCCCGGCATTACCGGTCATGGGCAGGATGGCTTCGGGGAAGTTGACCGAATTGCGCACGTTGCCGGTTTCCAGGTAATCGATCACTTGGTCGGCGACCATCACCGCGCAGTTGTCCTCGGCTTCTTGCGTGCTTGCGCCCAAGTGCGGCAGCGCGACGACCTTGGGGTTGCCTTTAAGTGCATTGCCCGGGAAGTCACACACGTAGTAGCGCAATTTCTCGCTGTCGAGCGCGGCCTTGACAGCAGCTTCGTCAACAATCGGCGCACGGGCAAAGTTCAGCAGCACGCTGCCATCTTTCATCAGTTTGAGGCGATCTTCGTTGATCAGGCCCTTGGTGGGATCGATCAGCGGCACGTGTAGCGAGACAAAATCGGCGCGCGTCAGCAGGTCGTCAACGCTGACCGCCTGTTGCACGCCGGCATTCAATGCCCAAGCGTTATTGACCGTAATTGCGGGGTCGAAGCCGACCACGTTCATACCCAGGTCCAGCGCCGCGTTGGCCACTTTGACGCCGATGGCGCCCAGGCCGATCACACCTAGTGTGCGGCCGGGCAGCTCGTAACCCTTGTATTGTTTTTTGCCGGCCTCGACCTGCTCATTGAGCTTTGCATCGTCGCCTTCCAGCTTGGCGGTGTAGTCCCAAGCTTGGACGATGTTGCGAGCGGCGAGCAGCATGCCAGCCAGCACCAGTTCTTTCACCGCGTTGGCGTTGGCGCCCGGGGCGTTGAACACCACAATGCCCTGTGCGCTCATCTTGTCCACGGGAATGTTGTTGGTACCCGCGCCAGCGCGGCCTACGGCCTTGAGCGTTGCGGGAATGTCCATGTCGTGGATTTTGGCGCTACGCAGCACCAAACCATCAGGCTCGGTGATGCCGGAAGCAACTTCGTACTTGTCGCGCGGGAAGCGGTCCAGGCCGACGACGGAAATATTGTTGAGGGTTTGGATTTTGTACATGCGGGGGAGTCCTTGCTGTCATTGCGAGGCGCTTAGCGCCGCGGCAATCTCGTCATGGTCTGCCTGCATTACGAGATTGCTTCGCTGCGCTCGCAATGACAGGCGTATCAAATGTTTTAGGGAACGGCTTAGCCGTTTTTGCTGGCGAAGTCGGTCATGAAGTCGATGAGTGCATCGACACCGGCCTCGGGCATGGCGTTGTAGATCGACGCGCGCATGCCGCCAACGCTGCGGTGGCCCTTGAGTGTGCTCAAATCTGCCGCTTCGGCCTGCGCCAAAAACTCACCGTCCAAGTCACTGCTTGCCAGGGTGAACGGCACATTCATGCGGCTGCGTGCGACCAGATCAACCGGGTTGGCATAAAAGTCGTTGCCATCGATTGCGGCGTACAGCTTGTCGGCCTTGCGCTGGTTAAGCTGGCCAATGGCTTCCAAGCCGCCCTGGGTCTTGATCCATTGCAGCGTCAGACCACACACGTACCAGCTAAAGCACGCTGGCGTGTTGAGCATCGAGTCTTTGTCGGCCTGCATCGCGTAGTCAAACACCATAGGCGTTGTGGCTGCCGCCTTGCCCAGCAAGTCTTTGCGGACAATGACGACGGTGATGCCCGCCGGGCCGAGGTTCTTTTGCGCGCCAGCGTAGATCAAGCCATGTTTTGCGACATCAATCGGGCGCGACATGAAGCTGGACGAATAATCGGCAACCAGTGGCACGCCGGCTGTGTCGGGAATGTTATGGAATTCAACACCCTCGATCGTCTCGTTGGGCGTGTAATGCACATAGCCAGCATCATCGCTCAGCGACCACGTGGCTTGATCCGGGATACCGGTGAATGGATCGGCCTTGGCCGCGGTGCGGGCGTCGCAATACTTGCCCGCTTCCTTCACCGCTTTTTTGCCCCAGGAGCCGGTAACGACGTAGTCGGCAACCGACTTGTCGCCCAAAATATTCTGCGGGATCGCCGAAAACTGGCCGGTTGCGCCGCCTTGCAGCCACAGAATTTCGTAGTCGTCTGGCACGGCCAGCAGTTCGCGCATGTCGGCGGTGGCGGCCTCGGCAATCGACACGAAGGCCTTGCCGCGGTGCGACATTTCCATCACCGACATGCCGGTGCCCTGCCAATCCAGCAGGTCGTTTTGAATCTGTTCCAGGACAGGCAACGGCAGAGCGGCGGGCCCTGCGCTGAAGTTGTACTTGCGGCTCATGGGGCGAGGATTCCTTGCGGTCGGGACGCGATGTTGCAGTGCGGGAATTTGGGGCCGCAAGGGTACACGCCTTGGGGCCCCGATGTCATGGCGCGCGGGCTATCGGCCCGGCTCGCTATTCCTCTGCGCCGCCCGCGTCTTCGCCCTGGCCCTCATCGTCTTCGGCCTCCGGCTCGATGCGATCAACGCCCACCAGCTTGTCGCCATCAACGATGCGAATAATGCGCACGCCCTGGGTATTGCGGCTCAGCGTGGAGATGTCGGTGACGGCCGTACGAATGAGGTTGCCGGTTTCGGTAATCAGCATCACCTCGTCGTCAGGCGCGACCTGCACGGCGGCGACCAGCGGCCCAGTCTTGTCGTTCAGGCGTTGGGCAAACACGCCCTGACCGCCACGGCCACGCAACGGGTAGTCGTCAATGGCTGTGCGTTTGCCGTAGCCGAGTTGCGAGATGGTGAGGATTTCCCCGCCGTCGAGAATCAGCAGCGAAATCAGCCGCCCACCCTTGGGTTGCTTAATACCGCGCACGCCGGCGGCGGTGCGGCCCATGGGGCGTACTTGATCTTCGGCAAAGCGGATGCCCTTGCCGTTGTCCGACACCAGCAGGATGTCGCGCTCGCCGTTGGTGAGCGCCGCGGTGACCAGTTCGTCGCCGTCCTTGAGCCCCATGCCGATGATGCCGTTGCTACGCGGCCGGCTGAAGGCTTCCAGGTCGGTCTTCTTGACGATGCCGTTGCGCGTGGCAAAAAAGATGTACCAACCCGGGGTGAATTCCTTGATCGGCAGAATCGTGCTGATGGTTTCGTCGGCTTCCAACGGCAACAAGTTGACGATGGGCTTGCCGCGGCTACCACGGCTGCCCTGCGGCAACTGATAGACCTTGATCCAGTAAACCTTGCCAGTACTTGAGAAGCACAGCAGCGTGTCGTGGGTGTGCGTCACCCACATGGCGTCGACGAAATCGGCGTCCTTGAGTTTCGACGCCGACTTGCCGCGGCCGCCGCGTTTTTGCGCCTGGAAGCTGTCCAGTGGCTGCGCCTTGACGTAACCGCTGTGCGACAGCGTCACGACCATGTCCTGCGGCGTAATCAGGTCTTCGATATCCAGCCCGGAATAATCTTCGATGATTTCCGTGCGGCGCTCGTCGCCATAGGTCTCGCGAAGCTCAGTCAACTCTTCGCGGATGACTTCCATAAGCCGCGCTTTGCTGGACAAAATCGCAATATATTCAGCAATTTGTTCGAGTATTTGCTCAAACTCGTTGAGCAGCTTCTCTTGCTCCAAGCCAGTCAGGCGATGTAGGCGCAAATCCAAAATGGCCTGGGCCTGAGCCTCCGACAAATGATACGTGCCGTCGATGAGGCCGAAGCTGTCTGGCAGATCGGCCGGGCGCGAGGCATCGGCGCCGGCGCGCGCCAGCATGTCGGTCACCTGCCCCGGCGCCCAGGCTTGGGCGACGAGTTTGTCTTTCGCCTCGGCGGGGCTGGCGGCGGCCTTGATCAGCGCGATGACTTCGTCAATGTTCGCCAGCGCAATCGCCAGGCCTTCCAGCACGTGGGCGCGTTCGCGCGCCTTGCGCAGCAGGTAACGTGTGCGGCGGGTGATGACCTCGCGGCGGTGACGGACGAAGGCATCCAGAATCTCGACAAGGTTCAGCGTGCGCGGTTGGCCACCGTCCAGCGCCACCATGTTGATGCCGAATACGGTTTGCAACTGCGTCTGGCGATACAGGTTGTTGAGCACCACGTCAGGCGTTTCGCCGCGCTTGCACTCGATGACCATGCGCATGCCGTCCTTGTCGGACTCGTCGCGCAGTTCGGCAATGCCTTCGACCTTTTTCTCTTTGACCAGCTCGGCGATCTTTTCGAGCAGGCGGGCCTTGTTCACCTGGTAGGGCAACTCGGTGACGATGATGGCGTCGCGGTTGTTGACCTCTTCCTGATGGGTGCGGGCACGCATGTAGATGCGGCCGCGGCCAGTCTCATAGGCCTCGCGGATGCCCGTGGCGCCATTGATGAAGCCTGCGGTGGGGAAATCTGGCCCCGGCAGGTGTTCCATCAGGTCGGCAACCGTGGCATCCGGGTTGTCGATCAATGCCAGGCAGGCATTGACCACCTCGGTGAGATTGTGCGGCGGAATGTTCGTGGCCATGCCCACGGCAATGCCCGAAGCACCATTGACCAGCAGGTTGGGCACCTTGGTAGGCAATACCGCAGGTTCCCATTCCGACTCGTCGTAGTTGGGGACGAAATCGACGGTTTCCTTGTCGATGTCGGCGAGCAATTCATGCGCGATGCGCGCCATGCGTACTTCGGTGTAACGCATGGCTGCCGGGCTGTCGCCATCGACCGAGCCGAAGTTGCCCTGCCCGTCCACCAGCATGTAACGCATGGAAAAAGGCTGCGCCAGGCGCACGATGGTGTCGTACACGGCGGTGTCGCCGTGCGGGTGATATTTACCGATCACATCACCGACCACACGAGCCGACTTCTTATAAGCCTTGTTGTGGTCATTGCCCAGTTCGCGCATGGCGTGCAGCACGCGGCGATGAACCGGTTTGAGGCCGTCTCGAACGTCGGGCAAGGCACGCCCGACGATCACGCTCATGGCGTAGTCGAGGTAGCTTTGCCGCATCTCGTCTTCGAGATTGACGTGCAGGATTTCTTTGGCGAACTCGCTCATGCGAGCCCTCCAATACGATCAAGGGCGAATTGCTGCATTCGCGGGTGTCTCGGCGGGTGGATTATTGGCCGCAACAGGCTGCGGAATTATCCCGTAATGATACCGCAACAACGCGCCCGCCGCGCGCGCGAGGCGTGCGCTACTTCAAGGCAGAATATTGCCCGTCAGGACCGGTTCGGCCGGTCTGCTCTGGTCCAAGCCCGAGGGGCTGGCAGCGCGGCTGCGCTGAAAACTTGCGCCCAAGTATTCCAAGCGCGTCAGGTGGCCATCGCGGTTGCTGTCGAGCTGATCGAAAACCTCGGCCAAGGCTTGCTCTGCACGGGCCTCGCTGCGCGAGATGTTGCGGTCGCCATCTTCATCCACAAAGCTGAACGGCGGTAGCGAGCCTGCAGCGTTTGCGAGCGGCGCCAGCAACATGGCGCCGAATGCCAGCGCAAGAAAAAACGATCTGTCCATGTCTTTACTCCGGGCCGTGTTGTGCGTTCCTTCGCAGTGGCCTTTGAATACTACTGAGCAAGCGGCCTGCCATCGGCTGTTTTTATTAATTAATTCATGTATTTGTGAGCACTCCGCGCACTCTGGATTGCGCCGAATCGGGCCACACTGTCGCCATACGCCGACAACGGCAGATTTGCTATCAGTCATCCCCTTGTTTTTGCTCAATATTATTTTGTCGCCCCCGGACGACAGCAGGTTTGGCCTGTGCCATGATGACTGCCGTTTCGGGGTGGATCGGGCCGCGCTATGGGCGATGACGACACACGTGAAGACTGGCTACGTGTCGAGGCAATTCTGGACGCGGTGCTCGACGCACCACCACACGCACAGCAAGCCAGGCTGGATGAGCTGACCGAGAGCGACGCGGCGCTGCGTAGCCGGGTGCAGTCGTTGCTGGCCGCACACCAGTCTTCTGGCGATTTCATGCGGGGGCCGGCGCAGTCGCAAGACACCGCACAAGCTGTGCCGCAACACAAGGAAATTCCTGCCGGCACTCACATCGGCGCCTGGTCGGTTTTGCGCCCGCTCGGCCGCGGCGGCATGGGCGAGGTCTATCTTGCCGAGCGCGCCGATGCGCAGTACCAGCAACAGGTCGCCATCAAGTTGTTGGCGCCGTCGGCCGAGGCACAAATCGACCGCTTTCTGCGCGAGCGCCAATTGCTGGCCGACCTCGACCACCCTGGCCTGGCGCGGCTTGTCGATGGCGGGGTCGATAACGACGGCCGCCCTTACATGGCCATGGAGTATGTCGAGGGGGAAGACCTGCTGACGTACTGCAACAAGCACGCCCTGCCCGTACGCCAGCGCCTACAACTGTTTTTGCAAGTTTGCGATGTGGTTGCGTTTGCCCACCAGCATCTGGTCATCCACCGCGACATCAAGCCCGCGAACATTCTTGTCGGCACCGATGGCAAGCCCAAGCTACTCGACTTTGGCATCGCCACACTGGCGCAAGAGATTACCGACGGCGCGGCCACGCAGGCCTTGGTTACGCCCAATTACGCTGCACCGGAACAACTGGTAGGCCGCGGCGTAACCACGGCAACCGATGTGCATGGCCTGGGCGCAACCCTGTATGCCCTACTGACGGGCGATTCGCCGTGGCGGCTTGATACCGTATCGCTACCCGTGGCCATCGACCGCGTGTTGAATGCCGATGCGCAGCCGCCAAGCACGCAAGCTGAGGCCAAAGCCGCGCCGGGTATCGACGCCAACGCCCTCAAAGGCGACCTGGACGCCATTTGCGCCAAAGCCTTGCGCAAAGATCCCGCGCAGCGTTATCAGACGGTCACGGGTTTTGCCAATGACATTCGCCGGCATTTGGCGCACGAGGCGGTAAGCGCGCGGTCAGGTTCGCGCCGCTATGCCATGAGCCGCTATATCCGCCGCCACCGTTGGGGCGTGGCCGCCACCGCAGGCTTTGTGGGTTTGTTGATCGCTGGCTTGACGGCAGCCACTTGGTTAGGCAGCAAAGCCGCCAACGAGCGCGACATGGCACGCCGCGACGCCGACCGACTGGCCAGTATGCGCACGTCGGTGCTGCAGTTGTTCCGCGCCGCGACGGATGTTGATGACCGCAGCGAAATGACCGCGCTGGAGATGCTGGCGCTGTCGGCCGAGCAAGCCCAAGCGCAGGCCAAAGCCAACCCCGCCGCAGCCGCGCCCGTATTGCATATGTTCGGGCAGATTTACTACCGCATGGACGATGCGGTGAATGCCGAGCCCTTGCTTGAACAGGTCATCAGCCTGGAACCGGCCGGCGCCGACCCCACGGTGATTGCCGAGGCCCGCTATGACCTCGCCAATATCGCCTTTGCCAAAGGCGACCATGAGCGTGCTGCGGCGCTGTTTGAGCAATGCCGCAGTTTTTGGGCCGAAAACCCCGGGCGCTTCCAGTCCGAGATCATTTGGGCGGCGACGCTGGAATCCAAACTGCTACGCCAACAAGGCGACACCGCCGGCGCTGTCGCCGTAGTGACCCGCGCAAGCCAGCAGGCCATAGCCCATTGGGGCCGCGCCCACCACGAAACCGGAACCGTATTCAATAACCTGGCTGTCGCCCATTTCTACAACGCCGATCTCGAAAACGCCTTGCAGACCAGCGAAGACGCGTGGGCAATCTGGCAAGCGGCTGACAAGGCCGACACCCTGGATGCGCTGGCGGCGCTGGCTAACTGGGGTGTGTTTGCCGACCGCAACGGCGACACGCTAATGGCCGAAACCCTGACCCGCGACGCCTTACGGCTACGCGAGCAGCTTTACGGCGAACGGGGCGGCCAAGCCTTTGGCAACCTCACGTTGGCGCGGCTGGCAGCATTCAATGGTGAGCACGGCGAGGCACTGGCCCATGCCGAACGCGCGGTTGACTTGGCCCAGCGCTACTTCGGTGACAACAGCGCAACAAGCTTGAAAGCCCGCTGCCTGGTTGCGTCGCTGCACCAGGATGCCGGCAATGCGGCCAGTGCTGAGGCCGCTGCCCGCGCCGTGCTGGACAGCGACTTGGCGACCGACACCGACCCAGTCAACCTTGCCAAGTGCAGCTTGACGCTGGCTCGTGCGCTGGCGGCGCAAGGCGCTCGCTCCGA
This sequence comes from bacterium, assembly GCA_018222345.1. Classification (GTDB taxonomy): domain Bacteria; phylum Pseudomonadota; class Gammaproteobacteria; order Nevskiales; family OUC007; genus JAAFAL01. The sequence continues at coordinate 4,864 of JAAFAL010000066.1, read as the reverse complement.
CGCCGACGCCCACCTGCAACAAGCCCTGACCAGCCTCACCGACGCCGGCAAACGCACACAACGCGAACTGATTCTAGCCTTGGAGCATGCCGCCGAAATCGATCAGCGACTCGGCCGGCCAGCAGCAGCAAATCTGCAACGCGCCCTGGCTTTGGCAGGCGACAACTATCACGATGAGCATCCGCAACTCTGGTTGCTAAAGGCCAAACTGGCAGAGGCTGATGGTCAGCCCGATGCCCCAAAACGCGCGGCGGCGGCACAGCAGGCCTTGGAGGCGCAGTTGGGGGTGGCGCACACGGTTGCCCGGCAAGCTGCGGCGATCAGTCGGCGCTTGTCTGCGCCTCGGTCTGCAGACGCTCAAACAGATACGCCCGCGCCTTGAGCCAATCGCGGCGCACGGTGCGGGTGGTGATGTCGAGCATGTCGGCGGTTTCTTCTTCGGTGTAGCCGGCGAAGTAGCGGCACTCGACAACCTTGGCCAAGCGTGGGTTCAGATCAGCCAAGGCGCCCAGGGCGTTGTTGATGGCAATAATCGTGGCCGGGTCTTCGTGGCTGCCGTCGTCGATCTGCTCGGCAAAGCCGGTCTTGTTGTAGCTGTCGTGGGCGGCGCCGGCGCCGCGCTTGTCAGCCAGGGTTTTTCGCGCCTCATCAACCAGCAACTGGCGCATGGCCGATGCCGCGGTGCGCAGAAAATGCTGGCGATCCGTCCACTCGCCGCTGCTGGCAAGCTTGAAGTAGCTTTCATTGACCAATGCAGTCGTTTGCATGGCGCCCAGGCTGGACATCTTGCGGCGTTGGCGTTTGGCTTCGCTGCGCAATTCGGCGTACAGCGCCTGAAACAGGGCATCGGTGCCCGCAACCGTCAAATCGCCCGCTTGTTGCTCGTCAGTCATGCCGACGCCCCCTGATCTTGTCCCGACGCCCGACTCTGCGGCGCGTCGGGGCGAGCGTCAAGTTGCCTGCTGCTTGCTATCCCAGGCTTTGACGCCCAGTGCGATCAGGCGCATCTGTTTTTCCGCCATGTCCATTAGCGCCTTGGCCCGTTTGGGATCGTCGGCGGCCTGATCAATGACCTCTTCGCCCATGGCAACCAGCGTGTTGATGAACAAGCACGCCAGCACGCGCAGGTCGTCGCTGCTCCAGCCAGCCGCCACCGGCATGCGGCCCAGCTCCAGTGCCACTTCGGTTTCGATCAGCCGCAATTCCTGGCGGATGGCGGTGCGAACGCCAGCGTCGCCGCCATAGCGCTCCGAGGCGATAAAGCGAAACTGCAACTGGTGGGTTTGCACTGACTTGATCATGCTGCGCGTCAGGTTGCGGATCATCTGCGTGCCGGGCTCCGGCTCGGCCTGCAACTGCGCGATCACTTGGCGGAACGCGGCGAACGCCTCAGCAACCAGCGCCAGACCAAAATCTTCCATGCGCGGGAAATGGCGATAAAACGCCGTTGGCACAATGCCCACAGATCGAGTCAGTTCGCGCAACGACAAACCATCAAAGCTCTTGTTGTCGGCCAGCAATTCAAATGCCGCATCGATCAACGCCTCGCGCGTCGCGCCGCGCTTGCGGCGGCTGCTACGCCGCTTGGGCTTGCTGCTAGTTTTTATGCTCATGGTGTGCACAACTGTATCCTTGTCACGAATCATTGTGCAACAAGGAAGGCCAGTAAAGCATTGATCTGATTATCATCGCAAAAGAAAAACCGCCGAATTGTGAACAAGTGTTGACTTTTGTTTTTTTGCGGTTCATTGTGTGCACAGTTGTTCACACATGGAGTGGCTCCAATGCCCGCCCAAACTGCACCTACGCGTCACAAACACCCGCTGCGCCGGCTGCTCAAGTCGCCTTTGACACGCGCGCTGGCCACCCCACACTCGGTTGACCGCTACTTGCAGGCGCTGCATCCACGCTGGAGCGTGGACACCGTGCAAGCCACTGTGACCGCGGTTACCCCGCAAACCCACGACATGCTGAGCCTGGTGCTCAAGCCCAACTGGAACTGGATGGGCTTCAAGGCTGGGCAATTCGTGCAGTTGAGCGTGGAAATTGACGGCGTGCGGCACAGTCGTTGCTTTTCACCGGCGAACTCCGTGCACCGCACGGACGGGCAAATCGAACTGTGTTTCAAGGCCCATGCCAACGGCTTTGTGACCCCACACCTGCTGGCCAATGCCAAGGTGGGCATGCACTGCACGATGTCGCAGGCCATGGGCGGCTTCGCGCTGCCAGAACACCGGCCAGATCGCGTATTGCTGATCAGTGGCGGTAGTGGCATCACACCCGTGCTGGCCATGCTGCGCACGCTGCTCGACGAGGGCCACACAGGCAAGATCAGCTTTGTGCACTACGCCCGAAGCGCGCAAGACTTGCCTTACGCCGATGCACTGGCCGACATCGAAGATCGCCACGCCAATGTGGATGTGATTCGCGTGTTGACCGATGCGCCGGAAGGCGGCGACGCCAGTGGCTTGTTCAGCGCAGCTCAGATCACCGAGCTCGTTCCAGATCACAGCCAAGCGACGACATTCCTGTGCGGCCCGCCCAGCCTGATGGACGCGGTGACCACACATTGGGCCGGCATCGGCGCAGCCAACCGCCTGCATAGCGAGCGCTTCACATTGACCAAAGCACCGCGCCCCGACGCGTCGGCAACGGGCGACGTGCACTTCGCACGCAGTGAACGCTACGCGGCCAACACTGGCGACAGCCTGTTGGAACAAGCCGAGGCCGCAGGGCTGCGACCGCAACACGGCTGCCGCATGGGCATCTGCGCCACCTGCACCTGCCGCAAAACATCCGGCGTGGTGCGCAACCTGCAAACCGGCGCCCTGTCCGGCCCCGGCGAAGAATCAATCCGCATCTGCGTCAGCGCGCCAGAAGGCGACGTCACGCTGGATATATAAGGTCCCAAACATTGCATCGTCATTCCTGCGAACGCAGGAATCTAGCCCTAGCCGACTGCCACAACGTAGCGACTAGGTTCCTGCTTTCGCAGGAACGACCGCGAACAAACTTAGGAGTCATCACATGTCTCAACTCAAACATCTCACCCCAGCACAACTCGACGCCTTCGGCGCCGAACTGGACGCCATTCGCGACCGCGTGACAGCCGACCTGGGCGAGCGCGATGCGACATACATCCGCAAAGTCGTCAAAGCCCAGCGCCGTCTGGAGTTGGCCGGCCGCGGCCTGTTGTTCTTCAGCTTGTTCCCGCCGGCCTGGGTGGCTGGCGTAGCCGCGCTGTCGGCGTCGAAGATCCTCGACAACATGGAGATCGGCCACAACGTCATGCACGGGCAATACGACTGGATGAACGATCCCGACCTGTCGTCCGAATCGTTCGACTGGGACACCGCCTGCCCCGGCGACCAATGGCAGCACAGCCACAACTACATGCACCACACCTACACCAATGTGCAGGGCGTAGATCGCGACATTGGCTACGGTGTGCTGCGCATGTCCGACGACAAGCCCTGGCACCCGTACTACCTGCTCAATCCGCTATGGGCGACGCTGCTAGCGACCTTCTTCCAGTACGGCGTGGCGCTGCATGACCTCGAGGTCGAGCGCGTGATGAAAGGTAAAAAGGACAAAGCCGATGTGCTGCGCATTGCCAAAGGCATCTGGCGCAAGACACGCAAGCAAACACTCAAGGACTATGTCGTATTCCCGCTGCTGGCCCTGCCGATTGCGCCGCTGGTCTTTGCGGGCAACCTCAGCGCCAACCTGATGCGTAATCTGTGGACCTACACGATCATCTTCTGCGGCCATTTCCCCGATGGCGTCGAGCAATTCGACAAGGCTGTGCTGGAGGATGAGTCACGCGGCCAGTGGTATTACCGCCAATTGCTAGGCTCAGCTAACCTCACGGGTGGCAAGCTGTTCCACGTCATGAGCGGCAACCTCAGCCATCAGATCGAACATCACCTGTTTCCCACCCTGCCTGCGCACCGGTACGGCGAAATCTCCGAACAAGTGCAAGCCATCTGCGAGCGCTACGACCTGCCCTACAACAAGGGCCCGCTGAGCAAGCAATTTGGCACCGTGGTGCGCAAGATCTTCAAGCTGTCGCTGCCAAGCGGGCAGCCTGCCCTGCCTGCCGCAGCCTGAACATGAGCACGCCCGCCATTATCCGCGGCCTGGCCAGTTTGGGCGTGGACGCCACTGCTGGTATCACCGACATCGTCGAGGGCATGTACCGAAACATTGCAGCAGCCTCGCCGGTGCTCGGCCAGGAGCCAGACGGGCCAGCCCGCGGCATTGCTGGGCTAGTCCATCGGTGCATCCGTGAGTCCAGCAGCGCCATTGGTGGCGGTGTTGATCAGTTGCTGGACTTGGCGCCCACCACGCGGCAAATGGATGACAACCCGGCGCACGATGCTTGGCGCGCTGCGCTCAATGGTGTCGTCGGCGACCATTTGCACAACCGAAACAATCCGCTGGCTATCCCCCTGCAGTTCCGGGCGCATGGCCTGCGCCTGGATAGCAAGCAACTGGCAGCACAATTGCCCGACGCCACCGACAGCCTGCTGCTGCTCGCGCATGGTCTATGCATGAACGACCGCCAGTGGACACGCGAAGGCCACAGCCACGCCAGTGCCGCCAAGCAGGCCATGGCTTGCACACCGATCCACACGTGGATGAATACTGGCCGGCCAATTGCCGACAATGGCCTGGAACTGGCGCATGCCATCGAGGCCCTGGTGGCGGCGTGGCCTGTGCCCTTGCGGCGCATTCAATTGTTGGGCCACAGCATGGGCGGCTTGGTGTTGCGCAGTGCAATCGCGCAAGCCGAGCAATTGGACTTGCGTTGGCACAAGCAGGTCACGCATTTGGTGTGTTTGGGCACGCCACACTTCGGCGC
>JAAFAL010000065.1 GCA_018222345.1 bacterium | reverse complement strand
AAGGAAGAGCAAGCACAGGGCGGCCGAGACCAGCCAGATGTTGTGCAAGCGATGCCGCGATCCAAACTAGTTTTTCAGAAAGTCCACAGTTGTTTAATACAATCATGCTGTTACATGTACTAACAAGCAGTCATGTGAAACATGCGGGCTAGTGCTCAACAGCCTCAGGCTTTTTGGCCGGCTGCGCGCTTTGTGGCTTGGTTTCCACCTGCTTCAGCTTCGGCTTGTCGGCAGCGTCGCCAGCCGGTTTAGGTGCTGAGGCCGCCGGTGCTGGCTTGGGCTCAGGTTTTTTTGCCGGAGCAGCTTGTTGCTCCGCAGCCGGGCGCGGCGCAGCGGGTTTGCTAGGTGGCGACTGCGGCGCTTTTTCGGCGGCAGGTTTGATGGGAGCCGCCTGCGGCTTGCTGGGCGCCGCGTCAGTGGGCGCGTTGTTCTGTGCGGCCGGCTTTGGTGTCTGCGCGTCATTCGCCGGGCGCTGCTCGGGCTTGCTGTCGGCACGATCCTGACGCGGCGCGTTGTTGCCGCCATCATTGCGCGGTTTGCGGTCGGGCTTGGCTTCCGGTTTGTTGTCTGCCTTGTCGTTTGCCTGGCCCCGGTTGCCACCACGGTTGTCGTCGCCGCGGGTGTTGCCACTGGCGTTGCGCGCGTCGTTGCGGCCGTCATGCCGTGCGGACTGCTTGTTGTCAGCCTGGCCCTTGTCCGTACCCTTGTCTGCACCCTGGTCATTGCCTTGTTGGCGATTGTCGCGGTTGTTTTCACCGCCGCCAGAGCTTTGCGCTGTTTGCTTGTTGTCCTGTTGGCCGTCGCCCGTATTGCGGCGGTTGCGGCGGCCACCACGGCGCCCGCGTCGGCGCGAGCGGTTGCCATCACCACGCTTTTCGCCACTTTGGTCACCAGAGCGCTTGTTTTGATCGCCGCGCGGCTTGTTGCCACCGTCTGCGCTCTTGGCGTCGTCAGCCTGTTTGTTGTCCTGTTGGTTTTTCGCCTTGTCGTCCTGATTCTTGGCGTTTTGCTGGCGGCCTTTGCGTTGTTCGCCACCGCGGCGCGGCTGGTTGCCACGCCCACGATTCTGACCGCCACGGTTGTTGCGGCCACTGTCGCGCGATTGCTTGCGACCGCCACCACTGGCCTGCTTGCGGTTGGCGTCGCGAGACTTTTTCGCCGGCTTTTTGGCTTTCTCGGGTTTGTCGCCGCCACCAGTCAGTGCGGCCCACAGGCGCGCCCAGAAACCCGGCTTGGATTCCTGCTCGACAGGTTTTTCGACTTGCGGAATCGGCGCCGACGGGCGCAAAGCCTGCACTGCCGGCTCCTCACGCTTGACCACCTTGCCTTTCTGGCCGACATCCGTAGTCAGGTCTTCCGGCGTGTCGTCGATCAGCTTGTGGCTGAGCTCGTCATTGTCGTCCTGCTTGAGGTGGTCGCCGCGCACGCGCCGAATCTCGAAGTTCGGCGACTCCAGCGTCGGGTTGGGCAGCAACGACAACGCAACCTTGCAGCGGCTTTCGATTTCCGCCACTTCGCTGCGCTTTTCGTTCAGCAAGAAGCTGGCCACGCGCACAGGCAATTGCGCAATCACCCGGCCGGTGTTGTCTTTCAGGGCTTCTTCTTCGACCAAGCGCAGCACAGACAGGGCAGTGGACTGCACCGAGCGAATCTGGCCTTCACCGGAACAGCGCGGGCAGGAGATCTGCGCATGCTCGCCCAAGCTGGGGCGCAGCCGCTGGCGCGACATTTCCATCAGGCCAAAGCGCGAGATGCGGCCAATCTGCACGCGCGCGCGGTCGGGCCCCACGGCGTTGCGCAGGCGGTTTTCGACGTCGCGCTGGTTCTTGTTCGGGCCCATGTCGATGAAGTCGATCACCACCAGGCCGCCCAGGTCGCGCAGGCGCAGTTGGCGCGCGACTTCGTCGGCGGCCTCCAGGTTGGTGTTGAGCGCGGTTTCCTCAATACTCTTGCCGCCAGTGGCGCGCGCCGAGTTGATGTCAACGGCGGTCAGCGCCTCGGTGTGATCGATGACGATGGAGCCACCGGACGGCAGGCGCACGTCGCGCTGGAAGGCGGTCTCGATCTGGCTTTCGATCTGGTAGCGCGAGAACAGCGGAATGCGGTCGTCGTAGAACTTGAGCTTGCTCAGGTTCGCCGGCATCACCGCTTCCATGAACTCCTTGGCTTGTTCAAAAACCGCAGGTTCATCGATCAGAATGTCGCTGATGTCGCCGCGCAGGTAATCCCGCAGCGTGCGAATGATGATGCTGGACTCTTCGTAGATCAGGAACGGCGCCTTGCGGTTCTCGGCGGCCTTTTCAATTGCCGTCCACATCTCGACCAGGTAGTTCAGGTCCCACTGCAGTTCTTCAGTGGTGCGGCCCACGCCGGCGGTGCGTGCGATGGCGCCCATGCCTTTGGGGATGTCGAGCCCTGCCATGGCTTCGCGCAGTTCGTTGCGGTCGTCGCCGTCAATGCGGCGGCTGACGCCACCGGCGCGCGGGTTGTTGGGCATCAGCACCAAAAAGCGCCCGGCCAGGCTGGGGAAGGTGGTTAGCGCTGCACCTTTGGTGCCGCGCTCTTCCTTTTCGACCTGGACGATGACCTCTTGGCCTTCCTTGATCGCCTTCTTGATCTCAACCTTGCCGTCGCCAGTGTCGTCGGCAAAGTAGCTGCGGGCTATTTCCTTCAGCGGCAAAAAGCCGTGGCGGTTGCCGCCGTATTCGACGAAGGCAGCTTCGAGCGAGGGTTCGACGCGGGTAATGCGGCCTTTATAGACATTGGCCTTGCGGCTGCCGCGGCCGGTGGTTTCGATGTCGAGGTCAAACAGGCGCTGACCATCGACGATCGCCACCCGCAACTCTTCCGCCTGGGTGGCGTTCACCAGAATACGTTTCATATTGTTCCCATTGGTACGCTCAACCGGCAAAGGGGAGCGCGCCGTTAAATCAGTAGTCCCATCCGCGCGCAGCTTAGAGCCGCGCAGCGGGGCATGTGCGCAGGGCAAAAATTGGCGTACTGGTTACGATCAAGTTGATCGACAAACAAGGGCGCGAAGGTTTGCCCGTAGGCGCGTGCCGCGGCAAGCTTGCCGGCGGCGAGCCCGGTAACATGGGCCCCCAAGGCCATCGCTGCATACCGGACTCGCGGATTTTGCCACAGAATGCACCCAAAGTGCGCTACCAAACCGTCACCGATGACGAAAATGGCCAGCGCATCGACAATTTTCTGCTCGCGACGCTCAAAGGCGTGCCGCGCTCACACATCTATCGGCTGATTACCAGCGGTCAGGTGCGGCGCAATGGCGGCCGCATCAAGCCGCGCGCGCGGCTGGAAACTGGCGACGAGATTCGCATTCCGCCGGTGCGCACAGCGGCGGATTCCGGCCCGCCGCCGGTCAAACTGGTGCAGCAGGCCGCCGCCTGCATCATTGATGACGCGCCACCGTGGATTCTGGTCGATAAGCCGGTTGGCTTGGCCGTGCACGCCGGCAGCGGCGTTCAGCATGGCTTGGTGGAGGCGTTGCGCGCGCATTTCGATTTGAAAGCGCTGGATTTGTGCCACCGGCTCGACCGCGATACCAGCGGCATTATGTTGTTGGCGCGCAACCGCAAAGACCGCAACCGGGCGACGGATTGTTTTCGCGCCGGCCGCGCCGAGAAACAGTATTTGGCCGTGCTCCACGGCAATCTGCGCGCCGCGCAAACCGTTGATGCGCCACTGGACATGGACAACCGCAGCGACGGCGAGCGCACCGTGATTGTGTCGGAGCAGGGCAAACGAGCGGTGAGCCACTTCGAGCCGCTCGCGCAGCAGCGCGGCTTGACCCTGGCGCGAGTGCGCATCGAAACCGGCCGCACGCATCAGATTCGCGTACATGCCGCGCACATCGGCCTGCCGGTAGTGGGCGATCGCAAGTATGGTGATGCCCGCGCCGATGCCGCGGTGCAGCCGGGGCGCATGTGTTTGCACGCCGAAACGCTGCTGCTGCGCAATGCAGACGGCAGCACGCTGGTGCGCGGCGAGGTCGCGCTACCGCCGCAATTCAATCACTTACTGGAAACTGCCGAATGAGCCGCCCCTACGACCTGCTGATTTTCGACTGGGACGGCACCTTGGCTGACTCGGTGGGCGCCATAGTGGCGGCGATGCAAGATGCCATCGTAAAACTCGACCTGCCGCGCCGCAGTGATGCGCAGATTGCCGGCCTGATCGGTCTGGGGTTTCTCGAAAGCCTCGACATTCTGTTCCCGGATCTAGACCGCGAGACGGTACTGGCGCAAATCAAGCGTTATCGGCGAGACAACCCGAACCAGCGGATGGACTTTGGGCGTTTGTTTTCCGGTGCGGCGGAGGCGGTTGCCGAGCTGCGCGACGCTGGTTATCGCCTGGCGGTTGCAACCGGCAAAGGGCGCGATGGTTTGGATCAGTCCATCGCATCGTCAGGCCTGGCGGGCTATTTTATTGCTAGCCGCACAGCCGATGAGTGCCCGTCAAAACCCGCGCCAGACATGATCGAGGAATTGTTGTGGGAAACCGACACGCCGCGCGAGCGCGCGCTGATGATTGGCGACACCGAATACGACCTGGCGATGGCGCGCAATGCGCGCGTGGATTCGGTGGGTGTGTTGTGCGGCGCGCATGAGCGTGATGTGCTCGAACACTGCAAACCGGTGCGCATCGAGCCCAATGTGCCGGCTGTTACGCGTTGGTTGCTGGCTGCGACGTAACTGGCGGTGGCGGAAATGGTCAGGCCAGTAAGCCGCGTTCTCGCAGGGCCGCGGCTAGCGCAATCAAGGGTAAGCCGATCAATGCCGTTGGGTCCAAAGTTTCGACTGCGCTGGTCAAGCTGATGCCCAGGCCTTCCGACTTGAAACTGCCGGCGCATTGCAAGGCGTCTTCGCGGGCCAGGTAGTTGGCTACCTCTTCGTCGCTGAGCGTACGAAAGCGTACGCGCGTGGTGTCGATGTAGTCCCAGCGCTGGTCGTCGTTGTGCAGCGCCATGGCGGTGTAAAACGTCACGCTTTGGCCACTGCAGGCACGGAGTTGCTCGGCCGCGCGTTGCGGCGTGCCAGGTTTGCCCAAGCGCTGCGTGCCCAGGCTGGCAACCTGGTCGCTGCCCAATATCCAGGCCTGCGGGTGGCGCTTGGCAACACAGGCCGCTTTCTCATGCGCCAGGCGCAGCGCCAGAGTAGCGTGCGGCTCGTCTGGCCGTGTTGTCTCGTCGATGTCGGCCGGATCGACCGTGTAGCTGATCTGCAGCCGGTCAAGCAATTGGCGCCGAAAGGCTGAGCCAGACGCAAGAACCAACGGTTTTTTAGCGGTTTCGGATGCCATGAAATGCCTGAAAATCTTTGACTTGTGGGGTGCTGGTCTATACCATCGCGCGCGCTGTGACCGGCTCTGTACCAAATTGGCTCGACCTGAATCGCGCGGCGGCGCGGCAACGGTTCGAGGGCGAGGTTGCAGGCGATCGCCTGCCGCGGCTGATTGACGCGGGTGTCACGGTGGATGGCGACGTGCGATTCGAAGCCGACTTGTCGGTTCCCGAATTTCGCTCGGCGCATGTGCCTGCAACGGTCAGCGGCCGCATTGTCGCCGATCTGGCCTTGCAGTGTCAGCGCTGCCTGGAGGCCATGGCCTGGCAAGTCGATACCGACTTCGACTGGGTGCTGGTGGCTGGCGACGAGGAAGCAGAGCACAGTGACGCCGATCCGGTGCTGCTGCAGGACAACAAATGGATGGTGATGGACGCGATCACCGACGAAATTTTACTGGCGCTGCCCAGTTATCCACGCCATGCGCACGACTGCGCAGTGGACGACGGGGCGGCGGAACATGAGGATTAAGCAATGGCTGTTCAACAGAACAAGAAAACCCGCTCTCGCCGCGACATGCGCCGCTCGCACGACGCCCTGAGCGCCGCGACCCTGTCCACCGAGCCCACCACTGGTGAGACTCACCGCCGCCACCACGTCAGTGCAGATGGCTACTACCGCGGCAAGCAGGTGATTGCACCCGCTGCCGTGGCTGATATCGACATCGACGGCGACGACGAATAACGGCCCGCGCGCCCTGGCGCGCTTGCCCAGCCCCGCGGCTTGCGCTGTGCACCGGTTGATGCGGTGCCAGCCAAGCTGGCGGGGCGTTTTCATTGATGGACACCCCCAACTCGCAGTCAACCGTGCGTATCGCACTGGATGTCATGAGCGGCGACCTCGGCCCGGAAGCGGCGGTTGAGGCTGCGCGCCTGGCTTTGGCTGCGCATGACGACCTCTACCTGACCTTGGTTGGTCAGCCCCATGTGGTCGATCCGGCATGCGCCGATCTGATCAAAAGCTTCGCCGGGCGCGTTGATACCGCGGCGGCCAGTGAAGTCGTGACGATGGACGAATTGCCGTCCAAAGCTCTGCGCGGCAAGAAAGACTCGTCGATCCGCGTGGCTATCAACCGCGTCAAGAGTGGTGATGCCGACGCCGCGGTTTCAGCGGGAAACACGGGCGCAGTGATGGCTACTGCGCGCTTCGTGCTCAAGACTTTGCCCGGCATCGACCGACCGGCCATCTTGTCTGAATTCCCATCGATCCGTGGCCACACCCATGTCTTGGACTTGGGCGCCAATGCCGAGTGCTCAGCCCAGCAGCTTTATCAGTTCGCGGTAATGGGCGCTGTGGTCGCGCGTGCCGTGAACGGCATCGAACGGCCCAGCATTGCCTTGCTGAACATCGGCGAGGAAGAGATGAAGGGCAATGAAATTGTCCGCGAAGCGGCGCAATTGCTCAGCGCCAGCGCGTTGAACTACGTCGGGTTTGCCGAGGGCAACGACGTTTTCATGGGCGATATCGACGTCATCGTCGCCGACGGGTTCACTGGCAACGTAGCCATGAAGTCCAGCGAGGGCGCGGCCAAGCTGATCGGCCAGTTGATGCGCGAGGAGTTCACCCGTAGCTGGTTTGCCAAATGCTGCGCGGCAGCAGCAGCGCCCGTGCTCAAGGCTTTCGCCCGCCGCATTGACCCTGGGCTTTACAACGGTGCCAGCTTTGTTGGGCTCAATGGCACGGTGGTGAAAAGCCACGGCAGTGCCGATGCGCCGGCCTTCGCCAACGCCATTCGTATTGCCATGATTGAGGCGCGCAAAGATGTGCCGCGGCGGATTAGTGATTTGTTGGCCGAGACTTTGGCCAGCGAGGGCTGATTCAAGATTCTCACCCGCCTGCGTCGTAGGCGCGGGTGCTTCCCCTCATCCGGCGCTTCGCGCCACCCCTGTTCAAGCCAGGGGCAGGCTCTTCTCCCCGTGGGAGAAGGGTACTGATTCCCCTCTCGCTGAGGGAGATGGGTAGGGGTGAGGGCGTCGCACATCCTTGTGCTCCTACTCTGGCGGTGTTCTCCGGCCGGCGATCCTTGGCTGGCGTAAGCCGCGCTGGTTGGGATTCAGTTCGCACGGGTTTATGGGGCGTCGCACGTCCCTGTGCTCCTAATCTGGTGATGTCCTCCGGCCCGCCATCCTTGGCGGGCGTAAGCCGCGCGCGCGAGCAGTGCTCGCGCCTGCATAAGCGCGGCTTACCCCACCAGCTGATTCAGGTTGAAGATCGGCAGCAAGATCGCCAGCACGATCATCAGCACGAAACCGCCCATGGTCAGAATCAACAGCGGCTCAAATACGCCCATGACTGCAGCAATGGTGGTTTCGACCTCGCGTTCCTGGTTTTGCGCAGCGCGATCTAGCATTTCGTCTAACTTGCCCGATGACTCGCCGCTGGCCAGTAGGTGCAGGGTGATCGGCGGGAACAATTTGCTTTGTGCCAGCGATCGGCTGACCGGCTCGCCCTCGCGCACGCGCTTGGACGCGGCGTGAATGGCGTCGCGCATAGGCAGGTTGGTGACGACCTGCTCAGAAATCGACAGTGCGTCCAGCACCGGCACGCCGCTGCCCGACAAGATGCTTAGCGTGCGCGTAAAACGCGCCGTATTGATGCCGCGCACCAGGCGGCCAATCAATGGCCAACGCAGACGATTGCGGTGTACGCGCCAGGCAAATGCGTGGTTGCGCATGAGCACAATCCAGGCAATCACGGCCACGACGGTGCCCACCGCCAGCGCAGCCCCATAGCTCGACAAGAACTCGCTGACGGCAATCAAGCCCTTGGTGAGGCCGGGCAGTTCCTGATCCATCGACGCGAACACGCCGACGATTTTCGGCACCACGGTCGCCAGCAAGATGATGACGACAGCGACGGCAACAAAAGTCAGGATGGCAGGGTAAACACTGGCCAGCACAATTTTCTGCTGCATTTGCTGGCGGCCTTCCACGTAATCCGCCAGCCGCTCCAGAATATTGTCCAGGTGCCCGGAGTGTTCGCCGGCGGCAATGGTGGCGATATACAGCTTGTTGAACGCGCCGGGGAATTCGCTCATGGCGTTGCTCAGCGTCTGGCCCTCCATCACTCGCGCGCGTACGCCTAGCGCAGTGCGTTTGACGCGGCCCGATTCGGTTTGCTCCGACACCGCGGCCAGCGCTTCTTCCAGCGGCAGGCCCGAGCGGACGAGGGTGGCCAGTTGACGCGTGAACAATGCCAGGTCGCCGGCAGAAAATCCGCGAGACAAGGAAAAGCCGCCACCCGATGCTTTCTCGGCCACTTCGGTGACCGACAACGGCGTCATTCCGCGTTCGCGCAGCACTTGGCGGATGCCCTTGGCGGTGTCGCCCTCCAGCAAGCCTTTGTGTTGCTTGCCGCGGGCGTCAACTGCGGTGTATTCGAAAGCTGCCATGGGTCAGTGCGAGTTCAGCCGCGCGGCCTAGTCGTCCTGCGTCACGCGCAGTACTTCTTCCAGCGTGGTTTCGCCGCGGCGGACCTTCTCAATGCCCGATTGGCGAATGCCAGCAGAGCGTTTGCGGGCGTGCATCTCCAATGCTTGTTCAGATGCGCCGTCGTGGATCATGGTGCGCATGGTTTCATCCACCTCGGCCAGCTCGTGGATGCCGCTACGGCCCAGATAGCCGGTGTGGCGGCATTCTTCGCAGCCTTTGGCGTGGTAGATGGTCGGCGGGTTATTAAAATCAGCGCCCAGCAGGTCGCACTCGGGCTCGGTCGCGGGCTCGGCAATCTTGCAGTGCGGGCACAGCGTGCGGACCAGGCGTTGCGCCATCAGGCCGATGAGGCTGGACGCGAGTAGAAAAGGCTCGACACCCATGTCGCGCAGGCGGGCCACAGCGCCGACGGCACTGTTGGTGTGCAGGGTCGAGAGCACCAAGTGACCGGTCAGTGACGACTGCACCGCAATCTCGGCGGTTTCCAGGTCGCGAATCTCGCCCACCATCACCACGTCCGGGTCCTGGCGCAGGATGGCGCGGAGGCCGCGGGCAAAACTCATATCGACCTTGGTGTTGACCTGGGTCTGGCCGATGCCGTCGATGTAGTACTCGATGGGGTCTTCCACCGTCATGATGTTGCGGCTGCGGTCGTTGATCTCGCCCAAGCCGGCATAAAGTGTGGTGGTTTTACCCGAGCCGGTTGGGCCGGTGACCAGGATGATGCCGTGCGGTTTGCGGATCAGGTTGGCAAAGGTTTGGTGGGCTTGTGGCAACAGGCCGAGCTGCTTCAGGTCGAGGCGGCCGGCCTGCTTGTCGAGCAGGCGCATCACCACGCGCTCGCCGTGGCCGGATGGAATGGTCGAAACACGGACATCCACAGGCCGGCCGGCAATGCGGATGGAAATGCGACCGTCTTGCGGCAGGCGTTTTTCGGCGATGTCGAGTTTGGCCATCACCTTGATGCGCGAGGCAAGCAGCGGGGCGATAGCGCGTGGCGGTGCCAGCACTTCGCGCAGCACGCCATCGACGCGAAAGCGCACCGTCAGGCGGCTCTCAAACGGCTCGACGTGAATATCCGATGCGCCGTCCTTGACGGCTTCCGACAACAGCGCGTTGATTAGCCGAATGATCGGCGCATCGTCGTCCGATTCAAGTAGATCCTTGGGTTCGGCCAGCGCTTCGGCGGCCGAGCTTAGGTCCATGTCGTCGGAATCGAAGCCCTCCATCTGTATGCCGCCACCGGACTTGGTTTCGTAGGCCAGTTGCAGGCGGCGGTCGAACTCGGCGGCATCGACGCGTGTCAGCCGTACCGGGCGGCCCAAAAAGCGCCGCAGTTCGGCCGCGGCACTGAGCGACACATCCGGCCGGGCGATGACGTTGACGGCGTCGTCATCCGCGCCATCGACCATCACGCCGTGGCGCTTGGCAAACGAAAACGACGGACGCTTGACCGGAATGTCGCCGGTCGCATTTGGCAGGGCAGTATCGACAGTCATCGTCGGGCGATTATTGATGGCGGTTATGGCCAGCGGGCCTTGCGGGCGGTGTTGCCTTTCTCGTGGCGAAAGTCGCTGCGGTGGTTGCTTTGCTCGTCTTCTTCAGTTTCAGCTTCGGCTTCACGGTCTGGCTGGCGCGCTTGTTGTTGCGTATCGGCTTGCGGTTGGCGCGACTGCTGCGCCGGCGCCCCGTTGCCCGGCATTCTCGGGTAGTCGTCGGCTACGCCAGGTGCAACACGCGCCGGGCCGGACTCGCGAGCGCCTTGCGGCAGGGATTGCGGCGGCGGCACATTGTCAAAACGATCCAGCTCGACAAGTACCGGGCGCTGGTCGTTGCCCAACATCGCCACGCCGCGTTTTTGCTGTTGCAACTGCACAGTGCGAATGCCGTCGTATTTTTCCCGCGTGTAGTAGTTGCTCTGGTTGCGGTTACGCAAAATCACCGGCCGGATGAAGATCATCAGGTTGCGCTTTTCCTTGGTGGAACTGCGCGAGCGGAACAAATTGCCCAGCACCGGGATGTCGCCGAGGATGGGCACGCGCTGGTCGGATTCGCGTACCTGGTCGTCGATCAGGCCACCGAGCACCAGGATGTCGCCAGAATCGACCATGACGGTCGTGTTCAGGGTGCGTTTGTTGGTGATCAGGTCAACCGCCGCGCCGGTGGCGCCTTGTACAACCTGCGAGACCTCCTGGTTGATGCTCAACTGGATGGTTTCGCCTTCGTTGATCTGCGGCGTGATGCCCAGGGTAATGCCAACGTCGCGGCGGTCGATAGTCTGGAACGGGTTGACCGCGCCGGTGTTGCCGCCGGTGTTGGAGAACGAGCCAGTGAGGAAGGGCACTTCCTGGCCCACCGAAATCTCGGCCTCTTCGTTGTCCATGGTCACCAGGCTGGGCGTGGACAGAATATTGGTGTTGCCATCGCCCGACAGCGCCTTGAGCAAGAACACGAAGCTGCTGCCAGTGTCGTTGATCTGCCCGCCAACAACATTCAGGCCGCTGCCGATCAATGCGCCCAATGCTGCGGCGCCCAGGTCGCTGCTGCCGGCCGCGCCCAGGCCGCGAATGGCGCCCAGGGTTTGCGGGTCGAGAATATTTGCAGCAGCAATGCGCTCGTCATTGAACACCGCGCTGTCGATACCCAGTTGCCGCGACTTGCTGACGCTGACCTCGGCAATAATGGCCTCGACCAGCACTTGCGAGCGGCGAATGTCGAGCTGCGCCACAACGTCTTTGACCTGGCGCATGATTTCCGGCGGTGCGGTCACCACCAGGGCGTTGATGTCGGGTTCGGGGATCACACGCACCGTGCTGCCACCACCGCGCGCCGCATTGTTGCCGCCCTGAGCCTGGCCGCCGCCGGACTGCGAGGCTTGCTCGACATAGCCTTGCAGGATAGGCGCGAGGTTTTCCGACGAGGCGAAGCGCAGGTACAACACCTGTGTGGCGCCTTCATCTTCCAGCGGCGTGTCCAGTTCGAGGATGATGCCGCGAAGCTGATTGCGCGTCGCACGGTCGCCGCCCAGGATGATGCTGTTGGTGCGCTCGTCGGCCAGCACGGTGATATTGCCGGCGTTTGGGTCTTGCTTGCCGGCCTGCTGGGTGAGCGTGGTCAGCGTTTGCGCCACTTCGCGCGCGCTGGCCGATTCTAGTTTGATCAGTTCGACTTGGCGGTCGGGCGACTGGTCGATGCGGCGGATGATCTCGCGCAGGCGGATGACGTTCGCGGCGCGGTCGGACAGGATCAGCATATTCGACACGGCCAAGGCGGCGAGGTGGCCGTACTGCGGAACCAGCGGGCGCAGGATGGGCACAAGCTGGGCGGCCGGCACATTCTCGACCTCGATCACGCGGGTAATCACATCGTCGGGCGCCACGGTGAGCTCGCCGCGGGTCGGCGCGCCGTCTTGTTTGGCGTTGACCTCGGGGATGATCTTAATCGCCTCACCCGCGGGGATGGCGGCAAAGCCATGCACCTGCAACACCGCCAGGAAGGTTTCATAAATGCCGTCGGCGCTCATGGGCGTGGACGACAGCACTGTCACCTTGCCCTTGACGCGCGGGTCGATGATGAAATTCTTGCCGGTGATCTCGCTCACCGTGGCAATCAACGCGTTGATGTCGGCGTCTTTCAGGTTCAGTGTCGATTCGGACTGCGCGTGTGCGCCGGCCGCTAGCAGCATCGCAAAGCCGGTGAGGGCGGCGAGCAGCGAATTTTTGAGGGTTGCCTGCATGGTGTTTAGCAATTAGTTCAAGCTCAAATTGAGCGTTTGCGGCTGGCCGCCGCGCAAGATGACAACGGACAGCGACGTGGCCTGGCTGAGCGTGCCGAGCATTTGCAAGGCCTGGCCGGGGTCGTCCAGCCGGCTGCCGTTGAGTTCGGTGACCAAGTCACCTGGCCGCAGCCCAGCCTCGTTGAACAAGGAGCGGTTGCGGCCAGGGTAAATGCGATACCCACGCAGCTTGCCGGCATTGTACGCCGGTTGCACGCGCAGATATTGCGAAGCCTTGGAGGGGTCGGCCAACAAGGTTTCGCGAATGTTCAGCAGCGCCTGCGAGGTTTCCACCCGGCGTACGCTGCCGCCGCGGGTGTTGGTGCTGCGCGTGTTGCTGCTGGTGCTGGCGACTGCGGCTTTGTCTTTTTCCAAGCGCAGGGTTTCCAGCCGGCCGCCGCGGTCGAGGATGACGCGGTCGGCATAAATTTCGTAAATGTCGGTGCCGCGCGAGATCTCGTCGCCTACTGCGTAGGCTTGCTCGTCGTTGCGGCCCGAGGCGATCAGCGCGCGTGACTCGCCATCAAGCTGCGAGGCGAAGATGCCCTTGAGCACCAAATTCAGCGTGGTGTCTGGCGCATCCACGGGGTCGGGTTGGTCGTCGGGGGCGGCTTCGGCGGCCTCGCCGAACAGGTGCGCGGCAACCAGTGCGCGCACATCGACGGCTTGTGCGCCATTGCGCTCGACGTTGGCGCCGGGGGCCGGTGGGGGCGGCTGCCAGGCAGGGGCGGGCACCAACAGCCAAACAATCTTGGCTGCCAACAAACCGATGCCGGCTGCGAGCAGCAAGGTCACCCATGGCGCCAGCCATTTGGGTGCGCTGCGCGCGTGTTTTTGTAGCGTGCTGGTTAGCGCCGCCTGATTCATGCTTTTTTGACCCCTGCTCCAGCGCGTGATGATACCGTTGTTGACCGTAGAAGGTGAGTGAAGTGCCGTACAAAAGCGGATAACACGCACACGCGCGGCCACAGGTTTTTTGAGGGGGAAACCGTGCACCAACTGATTCGTTACGTCATCAGCGCGGCCATGCTGCTGCTGTTTATCCTGCACATCAGCGGCGTGGTTACGTTCAGCTTGTTGGAGCAGGTCGAGAATTCGTCGTACGACGCGCGCGTGCGGCTGACCATGCCGAACACCGTGGACCCCACGGTAGTCATTGCCGATATTGACGAGCGTACCCTGCAAACAGAAGGGCAGTGGCCGCTCAAGCGTGCCAAGTTCGCCACCATGTTGGACAACTTGTTCAACAAATATGGTGTGCGCGTGGTTGGCTTCGACGTTTTGTTCTCGGAACCCGAACGCAACTCGCTGCGCGATGTGCTGGGCGCCTTGGGCGACGACACCGAAACCGCCACAACAATCCGCGAGGCGGTCAGAACTACGGCGCTGTCCAGCACCGGCGAAGACAAGCTGGCTGCCGCGCTGCAAGACCGCGCTGTCGTGCTGGGCATGGTGTTCCAGGGCGGTGATGGTGGGCAGTTGGGCACCACCATCGGCAAGCTGCCCAAACCTTTGATTGACGCCGAAACTGCCGAGCAGATCAGCGCCAACTTCATCAACGCATTGGGCTACACGGCCAATGTGGAGCAATTGCAAGACGCTGCGCCGACTGCAGGCTTTTTCGACAACCCAACCGTCAGTGGCGAGATTGACGGCGTGTATCGGCGCGTGCCGCTGATGCAGACCTTTCAGGGCGGCATTTATCCGTCATTGGCATTCGAGATCGTGCGCCTCGGCCTGCCCAACCCGAGCTTTCAGTTCTTGTACGACGGCGATGTGAGCGGCGGCGACTACTCCGCCGCCGAACTTGAAGCCATATCGCTTGGTGAGCAACGCATTCCGGTCGATGAAGATGTGTCGGTGCTGGTGCCGTACCGTGGCCGCGAGGGCAGCTTCCCGTATGTTTCGGTCACCGACATCATCCAGGGCACGGCTGATCCCGAAGTGCTGCGCGACACCTACGTGCTGGTGGGTACATCCGCGCCCGGCCTGCTGGACTTGCGCTCAACCCCCGTTGGCGGCGCCTACACCGGCGTCGAGGTGCACGCCAATATCGTCAGCGGCATTTTGGAAAACCGCCTGAAACATCGCCCGGCCTACGTGCGCGGGCTCGAGGTCGTCATGCTGTTTGTCATCGGCATGATCATCGCCTGGTCGTTCCCCAAGGTACGGCCGGCGATTTCGGCATTGATTGTTCTGGGCATGGTTGCTGCGGTCACCGGGGTCGGGTTCCTGGCCTGGGCGCAGAATCTGGTCATCCCCATGGGTTTGCCCATCGCCTTTGCGCTGTCGGTGTTCCTGATGCAGTTGCTGTACGGCTACTTCATCGAATCACGCGGCAAACGCGAGGTGACGCGCATGTTCGGGCAATACGTGCCGCCGGAACTGGTTGACGAGCTGGCCGACAGCCCCGACGTGCTCAACATGAAAGGCGAGAGCCGCGAGATGAGCGTGCTGTTTTCCGACGTGCGCGGCTTCACCACCATCTCCGAGGGCCTGGACTCGGAAGAATTGACTGCGTTGATGAACGAATTCCTGACGCCGCTAACCGGCGTCATCCATCACCACCGCGGAACCATCGACAAGTACATGGGCGACGCCATCATGGCGTTTTGGGGCGCCCCGCTGGAAGACCCCAAGCACGCCGAACATGCCCTGGCTGCAGGCCTGGAGATGAACATCGCCGTGCGCCAACTCGACGACGCCTTCGAAAAACGCGGCTGGCCCAAGCTGCACATCGGTGTGGGTGTAAACACCGGCGTGATGAGCGTGGGCAACATGGGCTCGGAGTTACTCATGGCCTAGTC
>JAAFAL010000064.1 GCA_018222345.1 bacterium | reverse complement strand
CGTCTGGAGCGTTTGCAGGAACAACAGTCGCAAGTTGATCGATCCTCGCTGGCCAGCCGCGTGTCGCAACTGGTTGCCGCGCACAGTGAGGCCGACGGCGCTACCAATGCCTTGCGCGGCCAGTTGGCGGATGTCGATCAGCAAGTGCAGGACTTGCGCGAGCAGCGCGCGGGCCAAGAGCAACAAGTCGAATCCGCCCGCCAAGCGCTGCACGCCGTGCGGGGAAAATTGGCGGGTTTGGAAGCTTTGCAGCGCACCGCGCTGGCCGATAGTGACAAGGCTTTGGCGCGTTGGACGGCCGAGCACGGCTTGGATCAGGCTCCGCGCCTGGCCGAGCGGCTCAAGGTTGCAGCAGGCTTCGAGGTGGCGGCCGAGGCGGCGCTGGGCCATTGGTTGCAGGCTGTTGTGTCGCAAACCATGCCAGATGCCGCGCCACCCGCGCGTTTGGCTTTGGTGAGCGACGATGGCGAGCCCGCGCCCAACCCAGCGGCACCCAGCGGCACGCAAGCACTAGCTGACCACGTGACCGGGCCGACTGCGGTGTCGCAGTTGCTCAGTGGCTGGTTTGTGGTTGACGACCTGCAAGCCGCCCGCGCGCTGCAAAACAAGCTTGAACCCGGTCAGCGCCTAGTCACCCGTGCTGGCGATTGCGTGGGCCGCGGTTTTACCTGGTTGGCCGGTAGTGGCGGCGCGGCTGAATCGGTCATTGTGCGTGAGCGCGATATCACCGCACTGCGCAGCGAGCAGGGCGACTGCGAAAAAGCCGTGGGTGATGCCGAGCAAGTCATCCAATCTACGCGCACGGCGCTCACGCAAGCCGAGCAGCAACGCAGCCAATTCAGCGGCGAGCTCGACACGCGCGTGCGCGCCGCCGGGCAAGCGTTGGCCGCACGTGAACGGGCGCAAGTCGAACATGACCAAGCCGCCAGCCGTGTCGAGGCCGCCAAAGCCGAGACCGCAGAGCTGACTGCCGCTCGCGAAGATGCGCAAGCGCAATTGTCGGACGCGCGCGGCAAGCTGCAAGGCTTGCTGGACACCGCGGAAAAAGCCGAGCAGGCCCGCACGGCGGTGCAGGCGCGGCTCAACGCTGCCCGCACTGCCGTGCAAGAACAACGCGCCGCGCTGGACAAGGCCCGGCAGGCCCGCCAAGACGCCAGCGTGGCAGTCAACGAACGCCAGTCGCGCTTGCAAAACACCAGCCAACGCCTGGAAGAATTGGCTAGCCGGAAAACGGCTGTTGCCTCACGGCTCGAAGGCTTTGAAGTACACGGTGAGGCTGCGACAGAATCAGTCGAAGTGCTGGAAGCCAAGCGCGCGCCGGCGCTGGAGGCCAAACAAACGGCCGAGCAAGCATTGCGCCGCTGCCGCGAAAGTTTGCAAACTGCCGACACCCGTGTGCGCGAGCTGCTTGAGACCGCCCGCCGCACCGAAGCTGCAGTTGACCCGGTACGCGATGCGCTGCAACAGGTGCGCTTGGCTGCCGAGGGCCTGAGCGTGCGCCGGCAGACCTTGCATGAACAATTTGCCGAATCCGGCATGGACGAAGACGCTGTACGCGGCGAACTCGACCCCGAGGCGACAGTGTCGGGCTGGGTCGAAGCACTCGAAGCCATGGAGCGCCGCATCGCACGCCTAGGCGCGATCAACCTGGCCGCTATCGATGAGTACAAGGAGCAGAAGGAGCGCGCCGACTACCTGGACGCGCAGCATGCCGACCTGACCGAGGCGCTGGACCAGCTCACCGACGCCATCGAAAAGATCGACCGCGAAACCAAGACCCGCTTCAAGGCCACGTTTGAGACCGTCAACAGCAACTTCAAGACCCGCTTCCCGGCCTTGTTTGGCGGCGGCGAGGCTTATTTGGAGCTGACTGGCGAAGACCTGCTGGACACCGGCATCCGCGTCATGGCGCGCCCGCCGGGCAAGCGCAACGCCTCGATTGCGATGTTGTCGGGTGGCGAGAAGGCGATGACCGCCGTGGCGCTGTTGTTTGCGCTGTTTGAACTCACACCGGCGCCGTTTTGCATGCTCGACGAGGTCGATGCGCCACTGGACGATGCCAATGTCGGCCGCTACTGCGACATGATTCGGCAGATGTCGGCCGACGTTCAATTTATAATCATCACCCACAACAAGCTGACCATGGAATTGGCAGACCGCCTGCATGGCGTCACCATGGCCGAGCCGGGCGTGTCGCGCTTGGTGACTGTCGATATGGATCAGGCTTTGGAAATGGCCGGTTGAGGCCGCACGGACTGAATGGGGAACAGATGAATCCGTACACCGCGCACAAGGATGTGAACGCATGAGCCCGCTGAACTGGGCGCTGCTGCTGGCCGGTCTGGCCGTGGTGGCGCTGGTCTATTGGTTTTCGCGCCGCGACGAGTCGTTGGATGACGACGATGGCGCCGGCCGCGACGGACAGATGCCGTTGTGGGATGAACTGGCGGGCGGCGATGGCCCAGCCGAGGGCGAGTTTGATGAGTTCGGCGTGGGCAAACCCCGCACCCGTGGCGAATCGGCTGAAGCAGGCGACATGAAGCCGGTATCGCAGGAACCCACCGAACTGTTCGTGATTTACGTGGTTGAGAAAGACCGCACCTTCATCAAGGGGCCGAGGATTCACGCGGCGTTGAAACGCTGCCGCTTGACCTTCGGCCACCGCGAGATCTACCACCGCATCAAGGAAGTTGGCGGCGTGCCCGAGGCGGTGTTCTCGGTGGCCAGTATTGCCAAGCCAGGGCGGCTGGATCCGGTCGAGGCAGATCAGTTCTCGACGCCTGGCTTGGCCATCTTCTTGCCGCTGCCAGGGCCCGAGCGCGCCGACACCGCGTTTTCCGACATGCTCAGCACCGCGCGCACGCTGGCCGATGCGCTGAATGCCGAACTGCTCGACGACCAGCGCGGGCCGCTGACCGAGGCGAAAATCGACGCCATGCGAAAAACTGCGCAGCACATGGTCGGGCGCGGATGACCACAGCGCATGAGCGCGCCGCCCAGTTGCGGGCAGAACTCGCCGAGCACGCCCACCGCTACTACGTGCTCGATGATCCGACGGTCAGCGATGCGGACTACGACCGCCTGTACCGTGAGCTTGAGGCGATCGAGGCCGAGCACCCCGAACTCGTCACACCCGACTCGCCCACGCAGCGCGTAGGCGCAGCGCCTAGCGGCGCATTCGATCCGGTCACCCACCGCCAGCCCATGCAGTCGCTGGGCAATGCGTTCTCGGCCGACGAAGTGCGCGAGTTTGATGCCAGAGTGCGCAAGGCGGCAGCCGATCCCGAGGCGCCAGTTGCCTATGCGGTCGAGCCCAAGATGGATGGCCTGGCGGTTTCGCTGACTTATGAAGCCGGTGTGCTGACACGTGCCGCAACGCGCGGTGACGGCGCCACGGGCGAAGATGTGACCGCCAACATCCGCACCGTGCGCAGCGTGCCCTTGCGCCTGCGTGGTGATGATTTGCCGGCACTGATCGAAGTGCGTGGCGAGGTCTTCCTGCCGCTGGACGGTTTTGCCGCCATGAATGCCGCGCAGGCCGAGCAGGGCAACAAGCCTTACGTGAATCCGCGCAACGCCGCCGCTGGCAGTTTGCGCCAGCTCGACCCCAACATCACCGCGCAACGGCCGCTGGCGGTGTTTTGCTACGCGCTAGGCGCGGTCGAAGGCTACGATTTGCCGGCCACCCACGATGCGCTGCTGGCGCAGTTGGCCGATTGGGGCCTGCCCGTTTCTCAGCACAATTCGATTGCCGAGAGTATCGATGCATGCCTGGAGCATTACACCCAACTGCTAGACAGCCGGGGCGCATTGCCGTTCGAGATCGACGGCGTGGTCTATAAGGTCAATGACCTGGCGCTACGCGAGGAACTGGGCAGTGTCGCCCGTGCGCCGCGCTGGGCCGTTGCGCACAAGTTTCCGGCCGAAGAGGCCACGACCACCATCGAGAACATTGAGTTTCAGGTTGGCCGCACCGGCGCACTAACCCCCGTGGCACGGCTCAAACCGGTATTTGTTGGCGGCGTCACGGTGTCCAACGCCACGCTGCACAACATGGACGAGATCGCCCGCAAGGACGTGCGCGTGGGCGACACCGTGGTCATCCGCCGTGCGGGTGATGTGATCCCTGAAGTTGCGCGCGTGGTCGCCGATAAGCGGCCAGATGACACAAGGCTTGTCGAACTTCCAAAAGCCTGCCCGGTATGCGGCTCCGATGTGCAGCGCACCGAGGACGAAGCCGTGGCGCGCTGCACCGGCGGTTTGGTTTGCCTTGCTCAGCGTGAGGCCGCGTTGCGGCATTTCGTATCGCGCGGTGCCATGGACATCGAGGGCTTTGGCGCCAAGTTGGTGACCGCGCTGATCGAGGCCGATTTGCTGCACTCGCCAGCGGATATTTATTCGCTCACTGCAGATCAACTGGCCGGGCTGGAACGCATGGGCGAAAAGTCTGCTGCGAACTTGGTGGCGGCGATCGAATCCAGCAAGCAAACAACGTTTGCGCGTTTCATTTTCGCGCTTGGCATTCGCGAGGTTGGCGAGGTCACGGGCCGCTCGTTGGCTGCACACTTCGGCACCCTGGACGCACTGCTGGAGGCCGATCAGGAGGCCTTGGAGCAGGTGCCGGATGTCGGCCCGGTTGTCGCGGCGCATATGCAGGGCTTTTTGGCCGAGCAGCACAACCGCGATGTGATTCAGGCGCTGGTCGATGCTGGCGTGAACTGGCCTGCACCCAAGGCCGGTGGTGGCGGAGCGCTACAAGGCAAAACGCTGGTGATCACCGGCACGCTGGATGGCGTCAGCCGTGATGAGGCGCGCGCAGAGATCGAGGCTGCGGGCGGCAGAGTAACGTCCAGCGTGTCGAAAAAGACCGACTATCTGCTGGCGGGTGAGGCCGCAGGTTCCAAGTTGGCGAAGGCGGAAAAGTTGGGCGTCGAGGTGCTCGACCTTGCCGCGCTGCGGGCGTTAATCGCTGCCTGACACCGCCGGCTGCTGCGCCGGCGGCACATTCGGATTCTCCAGCGGGTCTTCGTACGCAGGCTTGTCGCTTTGCCAGATGCGGTACGACACGCCTAGACCAACGATCAATGCGTCCTCGGTTTCAACCAGCGAGCTGGCTGTAAAGTCGGCGCCCGACAGGTTGTCGTAAAGCACGAAAAAGCCCAGCCGGTAGTCGTTGTACTGCGTAGCCAGGATGATGTTGGCGCGTGCGCCCGAGTAGCCGCCGGCAGCGTCGAATGCCGGCCGGCCGGCACGCGCGAATTGTGGCTTCACGGTGTAAAAGTGGTCGTGGTAGCGGTTGGTCGCATACAGCGGCCCGGCAGATAATGTGATGCCGAAGCTGCGTTGGCGATTGCCCCATTCGGCCGAGGCTTCATAGTTGGGGTGGAACAACCAGCCCGCGGTCTTGAAGTCGTCAAACGTTGTTGTGAGCACCGCGCGCATGGGCATGCGGATGCGGTGTAGCCAACGATTGCGCGGGTTGGACAGCACAAAGTCCAGCGACGGGCCGAGTTCAAATGCTGCGCCCAGTTCCGGCATGCCGTCACGCAACGGGTTGTCGTCGGAGTCGCCCGGTAGCGAGGTGGCCAGTGACAACGACAACTCGGCGCGGATCGATTCAATCAGCGACGCCCGCGCGCCATCGCGGCTCAGGGTAAAGCGTTTGCCGCGATAAATACCGTATGGCCCGGGCAGGCCGAAGAAGCTGGTGTTGTTTGACCCGCGGTAGTCGGGAAAAGCAGAGATAAACCCGCCCAGTCCCAGTTCCCACAAGGGCTCGGGTTGATTCGCGGCGGTAGCGCTGGAACATGCCAACGCGGCGCAGGCCAGCAGGCCCACGAGGGGAGATTTGGGAATCATTCAGCCATTGTCGCCGAGCCGTGCGTTGCATGCCAGCGATTTGCGCCCTAGGAGCCTGCGCCGTAGGAAGCAGTGGAGCGAGACGCGTGCGATTTCGAGTCAGAATTTTTGGTCACTTGAGAAGAATATTGAGCATATTTGACGAAAGTGAGCGGAAAATCTGGCCGAAAGCGCGCCGTCGCAGCCTGCTGATTTCCTGCGGCGCAGGCTCCTGACCTTAGTCGAGGCGCCCAAAGCGCGCTGCAAACTGCATGCCGCCACCTTCAAGATCGCGACTTTTGAAAAAGTGGATGCCCATTTCAAAGCCGGATGTGCGTTTGGCCGCGCGCGGTGCGAAGACGAACTCCAGCGCCACGCCGTCTTCGCGGCCAGGGTAGTCATCGTCCGGGTGGAGGACGCGGCCGGCGCCGATCAGCATCGCCCAAGGGCTGTTGTTGCCGAGGCGCGCGCCGATTGTCAGCGCCAGTTCTTGTGGGTCGTCCTTGTCCGCAGGGTTGGAGTCATTACCTTCGTCTTCCAGCAGCCAAGTGCTACGAAACCGGATCAGCGTATCGGTGCCCAAGGTGGCCGCCAAGGTTAAGGAGGGCAGAATGCCATCCTCACTGCATTCGTGGGCTGGCTGGCCTTCGGCGCAGGGCAGGTCGATGTCGCCACCGGCAAAACCACCGCCCAGGCTGAACCAGCCGCGGGCGCCGGCATTGTCTTCGGCGTAGGACAGACCGGGCATGGCGAGCACGCTCAACAGGGTGACGATAAAAATCAAGTGACGCATGATAAATAAACCCCTTGTTATTGTTTTGATTCGTAAACTTTACTTTTCTGCGGCATCAATTGCCAGGGCGTGAATGTCGGTTTGCATCATTGCGCCAAGCGCGGCATAAACCGCCCGATGCGCCGCAACGGGTGTCATGCCGGCAAACGCTTTGCTGCGAATCCGCAAGCTGAAATGGCCTTTGCCGGTTTGCGCACCGGCATGGCCAGCATGCAGGTGGCTGTCGTCGGTTATCTGCAATTCGCTGGGGTCGAAGGCCTCGCGCAGTAGCGCCTCCATGCGGGCAATGCGCGCCTGATTTTGTGTGGCACTGGCCTCAGGCATGCGGGGCACCGTCGTCATTGGCCGCCGCGGGCGCCTCTTTTGGCAGATAGTCGTACACAAACGGGATGTGCGCGATGATGAACAGGAACATTAGCGCCGTGAAGCCAAAGGTTTTGACCAGCACCCAAGTCTGCTCCGACAAATAGAATGCAATCGGCAGGTTGAGCAGTGCGCAGAACACGAAAAAACCTGCCCACGCAGCGTTAACCTTGCGCCAGACGTGCTCCGGCAGCGGGATAACGGCCGGAGGTATGCGCGCCATCAGCGGCTTGGAACCAATGAAGTGTGAGCCTGCAAGGATGGCCGCAAAGGCCGCATAGACTGCCGTTGGCTTGAGCTTGATGAACATGGGGTCGCGCAGCAGCAGCGTCAGGCCACCCAAGACGGTGGCCAGCAGCGCTGCCACTAAGTGCATCTTGTGCACCTCGCGCGTACGTAACCAATGTACGACGACCGCGAGGTACAGGCCGACGACCAGCACGATTGTTGCAACGTATATGTCGTAAACTAAATACGCTGCCAGAAACGCCAAGGCGGGCAGCATGTCCATCAAAGTTTTCATGTTGGAATTATAGCGGGCTGGTGTAGCAGTCCGTCAGTTTTGCTATGGCTCAAGTCGTACAAATTCATCCCGTTGATCCGCAACCCCGTCTGATTGCACAGGTGGTGGCGCAATTGCACAAGGGCGCCGTGTTGGCGTACCCCACGGACTCGTCCTACGCGCTGGGCTGTCACGTGGGCGACAAAGCGGCAATGGAGCGCATCCGCCGCCTGCGCGGGTTCGGCAAGGACCATCACATGACCTTGTTGTGCAGCGATTTGTCGCAGGTTGCGGCCTACTGCAAGTTGGATAACGTGCAGTTCCGCATGCTCAAGGCGGTGACGCCGGGCGCCTATACATTCATCCTGCCGGCCACCCACGAAACCCCGCGCCGCCTGCAAAGCAAGCGCAAGAACGTGGGCGTGCGCATCCCTGATAACGCGATTTGCCAGGCCTTGATCGAGGCGCTGGGCGAGCCGCTGATGACCTGCACGGCGCTGTTACCTGACGATGACTATCCACTGGCCGACCCGGACGACGTGATGGATGCGTTGGATAAGCTGGTCGATGTGATTGTCGATGGTGGCAATGCCGGGCTGGAGCCGACAACGGTCGTCGATTTGACCGGCACGCCAGAAGTTACGCGCGCCGGAAAAGGCGATGTTGCCGCACTCGGCTTAGAATAGCTGCCCTCGTCGAGACGACGACCCGCAACAGCGCACCGCCATGACTGAATTCAACATCGTCCAAACGCTTGCCATCTGGGCGTTGCCAGTGCTGTTCGCGGTGACGCTGCACGAGGTGGCACATGGCTGGGTGGCCCGCTACTTTGGTGATGACACCGCGGCGCAGCAGGGGCGGCTGTCGCTCAATCCCATTCGCCATGTCGATCCTGTGGGCACTGTGCTGGTGCCGGCGGTGCTGGTTGCGCTGGGTGGGTTCATCTTTGGTTGGGCCAAGCCTGTGCCGGTCAATTTCGGCCGCCTGCGCCAACCCAAGCGCGACATGATTTGGGTGGCCTTGGCCGGGCCGGGCGCAAACCTGGCCATGGCGCTGGCCTGGGGCCTGGGGCTGAAATTGGCCTTCGCCATGGGCGGTAACACGCCCATCGTGCAAGGCGTGGCTTACATGTGCGTGGCCGGCATCCTCATCAACCTGATCCTGATGGTGCTGAATTTGTTGCCGCTGCCGCCGCTGGATGGCAGCCGCGTGGTGGCCGGCTTGTTGCCCGTCGAGGCGGCGCGCAATTATCTGAAGATTGAACCCTACGGCCTGGTCATCCTGCTGGTGCTGCTATTCACCGGCGTGTTGGGCGCGCTGATTGGCCCGCCCATGGCCATTGCAAAATCGTTCGTGCTGGGCCTGCTCGGCCTGCCACCCGGACTTATTTAAGACTCATTTAGGACGCATTGTGACGACAACCAAACCCGTCATGCTCTCGGGCATCCAACCCTCCGGCCGGCTTACGCTGGGCAACTGGGTGGGCGCCATCCGCAATTGGGTGGCCATGCAGGACGACTACACCACACTGTTTGCGCTGGTTGACCAGCATGCGATTACCGTGCGCCAAGAGCCCGCCGCACTGCGCGAGCGCTGTTATGAAATGCTGTGCCTGTATATGGCCTGCGGGCTGGACCCGGCGCGCAACACCTTGTTTGTGCAAAGCCACGTGCCGGCGCATGCGCAACTGGCCTGGGTGCTCAATTGCTACACCTACATGGGCGAGTTGAACCGCATGACGCAGTTCAAGGACAAAAGCGCCAAGCACGAGAGCAACATCAACGCCGGGCTGTTCAGTTACCCGGCACTGATGGCCGCTGACATTCTGATTTACCAAACCGACCTTGTACCTGTGGGTGCAGACCAGAAGCAACACCTGGAACTCACCCGTGATGTGGCACAGCGCTTC
The DNA here is from genome assembly GCA_018222345.1 of bacterium. Taxonomy (GTDB): domain Bacteria; phylum Pseudomonadota; class Gammaproteobacteria; order Nevskiales; family OUC007; genus JAAFAL01. The sequence goes on along the minus strand of JAAFAL010000064.1, from coordinate 6,082 downwards.
AACACGGCGGCCGGCAAAGACGTATTCACCGTGCCGGAGCCTTTCATCCCGCCCGTCGGTGGCCGGGTGATGAGCCTGCAGGCGCCGACCGAGAAGATGTCCAAGTCCGACACCGTCGAGGGCAACTTCATCGGGCTGCTCGACGAGCCGAAGAAGATCGTCAAGAAGCTCAAGCGTGCAGTGACCGACTCGGACGCCGAGGTGCGCTTCGACATCGACAACAAGCCGGGCGTGTCGAACTTGATGAGTATTCTGTCGGCCATGACCGGCGACAGCCTGGAACAGATCGAAACCAATTACGCTGGCAGCGGCTACGGCCAGTTCAAAGGCGATGTGGCTGATGCCGTGGTGGCAAAACTGGAGCCGATTCAGGCCGAGTATCACCGCCTGCGGTCAGATGAAACGCATCTACAGGCCGTTTTGCGCCAGGGCGCACAGCAGGCCGCTGAGCGCGCCGAGCCGACCCTGCGTGCGGTGTATGAGGCCGTGGGTTTCCCGACGCCGTGACTAGCGAATCGCCAGCCAATGCCGAGCAGCCGGACGAGGCCGCCAATCAGCCCGACTGGTTGGCCAAGGTGGCTGGCGAGACGCTGACCGAACTGCCCAAGGATTTGTACATCCCACCGGATGCGCTGGAGGTCTTTCTTGAGACCTTTGAAGGCCCGCTGGACCTGTTGCTGTATCTGATCCGGCGGCAGAACCTCGACATCCTCGACATTCCGGTCGCGCAGATCACTGGCCAGTACATGCAGTACATCGGCCTGATGCAGACGCTGCGGCTGGAACTCGCCGCCGAGTATCTGGTGATGGCCGCCATGCTGGCGGAGATCAAGAGCCGCATGCTGCTGCCGCGGCCGGTGGATGCGGATGAAGAGGAAGACGATCCGCGTGCTGGCTTGGTGCGCCGGCTGCAGGAATACGAACGCTTCAAGGAGGCCGCCGAAACCATCGAAAGCCGCCCGCGCGTCGGCCGCGATGTGTTCCCGGCCAGTGCGCGGCCGGACCGGGTTGAATCGGCCGCCGCCTTGCCGCAGCCGGATTTGCGCGATCTGCTACTGGCGCTCAATGAAGTGTTGGCCCGCGCCGAGCTATTCGCCAGCCACGAAATCGCCCGCGAGCCGCTGTCGGTGCGCGAACGCATGAGCCGGGTGCTTGAGCGACTCAGTGGCCGCAAGCCCGTGAGCTTTATCGCCCTGATTGATACAGCCGAGGGGCGCCTGGGCGTCGTGGTGTGCTTTTTGGCAGTGCTCGAACTGGTCAAGGGCGCGCTGATTGCGATTGAACAAGCCGATTCCGAGTCGCCATTGACCGTGCGACTGGCTGGCCCGACAGACACCGTGATGGAGCAGGGCGATGACTGACGTTGCCGAACAAAACGACCAACCCCTTGTGCCAACGAACGAGGCTGAGTTGGGCCGCGTCGTCGAGGCGCTGTTGCTCGCCAGCGATCAACCCTTGTCGCTTGACCGTTTGCTGGCTGTATTTGGCGACGACGCGCCGCAACGCAGTGCCTTGCGCGAAGCGTTGGTGTGGCTGGACAAACACCATGACGAATCCGCCATGGAATTGGTCGAGGTCGGCAACGGCTGGCGGCTACAGGTGCGCCAACATTACGCGCCGTGGGTGAGCCGGCTGTGGCAGGAAAAGCCGCAGAAGTATTCGCGTGCGCTGCTGGAGACGTTGGCGATCATTGTCTATCGCCAGCCGATTACTCGCGGCGAGATCGAGGAAATCCGCGGCGTGTCATTGTCGCAGACCATTGTTCGTACGCTATTGGAACGCGGCTGGGTGCGTGAGGTCGGCCACCGCGAGGTGCCGGGCCGGCCAGCGTTGCTGGGGACGACCAAGCAATTTCTTGACGATTTCAGCCTCAAGTCGCTGGAGCAACTGCCGCCACTGCCCGAGGTGAAAGACCTGGACGCCTTGCATCAGGCGCTGGAACAACTGGCGCCGGAGGCTGAGGCCGAGTCGGCGGGGGATGAAGAGGAATGAAGAGCTCGCGCAGAGGCGCCAAGGCGCAAAGAAATAGGCTGTCATTCTTGCTTCCGCAGGAACGACGAAAACAAAAAAACCTTTGCGCCTTTGCGCCTTGGCGCGAGGCATAAGATGGCCACAGAAAACCCACAAGGCGAACGCATCCACAAGGCCCTGGCGCATGCGGGCGTTGGTTCACGCCGGCAAATCGAAGGTTGGATCAAAGCGGGCAAGGTCAAGGTCAACGGCAAGCCGGCGGTGTTGGGCCAGCCGGTCACTGCCGCCGACAAGATCATCGTCAACGGCCGCCGCATTTCGCTGGCACGTGAATCGGATGTGCCGCGGCAAGTGCTGGTGTATCGCAAGCCGCAAGGGCAGGTTGTCACACGACGCGATCCTGAGGGCCGCGAAACCGTGTTCAAAAGCCTGCCACGGCCACGCAAGGGCCGCTGGGTGGCGGTTGGCCGGCTGGATATCGCAACCTCCGGCGTGATGTTGTTCACCACCGACGGTGAGCTGGCACAACGGCTCATGCACCCCAGCTTCAACATCGAACGCGAGTATGCAGTGCGGGTGTTGGGCGAGCCCACTGGGGAAACCTTGACCGCGCTGCGCGAAGGTGTGGAGCTCGAAGATGGCCTCGCCAGTTTCGACGTGCTGCGTGGCGGCGAAGGCCAGGGCGACAACAAGTGGTTCGCGGTGCAAGTGTCCGAGGGGCGCAACCGGCTGGTACGCCGACTGTGGGAATCACAAGGCCATGCGGTTAGCCGCTTGATTCGCACCCGGTTTGGCCCAGTCACGCTGGACAAGTCGATCAGGAATACCGGTCATCGGTGGGCGACTGCGGAAGAAATGGCGGCGTTGCTGGAACTGGTTGACCTGCCCGGCGAGGCAGGCCTTGACGGTTATGGCGGTGGCAGCCAGCGAGATCGACGGGATAAGCGTAACCCCTAGATTCTGGCCACAGTTCTCGAACCTTGCTTGTCATTGCGAGCGCCAAAGGCGCGCGGCAATCCTCGCCGGCAAGCGGCTCGGAGGTCTGCTGCGCAGACCGTTACCCGTTTTGCTCCCATACCCCTGACCGGGCTACGCCCGGCCCGTCCCCTAACTTAGGGGACTATCATTGCGAGGGAGCGTAGCGACCGCGGCAATCTCATTGGGTGGCGCCTACATAACGAGATAGCCGCGCGCCTTTAGCGCTCGCAACGACCGCCAGCAGTTTTCAGCCACGCACAAAAAAACCCGACGCTTGCGCCGGGCTTTTCCGTTTTCAGAAGCGCCTAAGCCGCTTCGATCTGTTCCTCGATCTTGGCCAGTCGATAGCCCATCTTCGGCACGGTGTGCAGCAAGGGGATATCAAACGGCCGATCAATGGCGTTGCGCAGCGTATAGATGTGCACGCGCAGGGCATCGCTATCGGGTGGCTCGTCACCCCAGACCACCGACTCCAGCGATGCGCGCGAGACAACCTCGGGCGAACGTTGCATCAGCAGCGTGAGAATGCGGATATGGATCGGCGCCAATTCGATGCGCTTGCCCTGACGGCGGATTTCCAGCGAGCCCAGGTCCAGCGTCAGGTCTTCGACCTGCAACAGCTTGGATGTGGGCTTGGAGGCGCGGCGGGTCAGCGCCTTGACGCGGGCGTCCAGCTCAAGCACTGAGAAGGGCTTGGGCAGGTAGTCGTCGGCGCCAGCGGCGAAGCCTTCGATCTTGTGCTCGACACTGCCGCGGGCGGTCAGCATCAGCACCGGCGTATAACGGTCGTTGTACTGGCGCAGCTGCGAGCAGACTTCGAGGCCGTTCATGCCAGGCAGCATAAGGTCGAGGATGACAGCGTCATACTCGTTGTCCAGCGCCAACTTCAGGCCCATCTCACCATTGCCGGCGGAATCCAGTACAAAGCCTTGTGGCTCCAACTGGCCGTAGATCAGCGCAACGATATCCTCGTCGTCGTCGATCACCAGCACGCGCGTTGGCTTGTCGGTCGTCATCGGCTCTCCTCGAAATTGCTGCGGAAGCGGCTAAGCGCTTACGTATTATTTACGAAAACTTCGCCAATGTGAAGTGATATAAATGCTAACAATGTGCGGCTCCGGCCCGGTGAGCTCCTAAAACCTACAAGGCGTTGAGGGTTTCTCGTGCTGCCAGCAAGGGTTCCGCACTGCTGCCGGGCAATTCCGCCGGGAACGCGGCGCGCCGTAGCGCGGTGTACATTGGCGGCGGTGTGACGCTTAAAATGCGCACGGCGCTAGTATTTTCCAGTTCTTCCCGCATTAATGTCGCCCATTGCGCAAGCCCGGCCTTTGCCACGCTGTACGCGCCCCAGAATGCACGCTGATCCAAGGCTGCCTGATCTTGCACCAGCACAACCCGGCCGCCGCCGTCGCGGTCGAGCAGTGGCAGGCATTGTTGGGTGATCAATTGTGGCGCGGTCAGGTTCACATGCAGTGTGGCTGCCCAGTCCTTGGGTTTGATTCCGGCGACGGGCATCAAGCCGTCAAAGCGGACGGCTGCGTGCACGATGCCATCGAGCCGCTTTAAGGATTCATCCAGCTTGACGACCATGTCGTCGTAGTCGGTGACGCTGGCGCCCAGCACGTTGATGGGGTAGATCGCGGGTTCGGGGCCACCCGCCTCGGTGATCAGGTCGTAGGTGGCTTCGAGGTTTTTGATGGTCTTGCCGGCCAGTACCACAGTGGCGCCTTGCTCGGCCAACGCAATTGCCATGCCGCGGCCAAAGCCAGCGCCGGCGCCCGTGACCAGCCAAACCTGCTTCTGGAAGCGTCGGCTCATGCACGATCCTCCAAACCGACAATCGGCAGCAGTTGCTCGGCGTGGTCGATGACATAGTCGGCATTCCACTGCGCAGCGTTTTCGCCTGGCGGCAAGTACCCATAGCTGGCTGCCACGCAGGCCATGCCGGCAGCGTGCGCAGCGATAACATCGTTGTGGGCATCACCCACATACAGGCAGTCGCCGGGTTCAACATCGAGCTGTTTGGCGCCCAGCAGTAGCGGCGCCGGATCGGGTTTGCGGGTGGAGAGGGTGTCGCCACCGATCCGGCAGCCGCAAGTCGCGGCCCAGGGGAAGTGATCCAGAATCGGCCGGACCAGCGATTCCATCTTGTTGCTGACAACGCCCCAAGGCATCGCACTGGCATCCAGTGCAGCAATCACGCGGTCCATGCCGTCGAACAGCACGCTGTCAACCACCAGGCGCTCGCGATACGCAGCGACCAGGGCGTCGGCATGCGTGGACGCGGTGGCGTCGTCCAAGGCGCCAAAGGTTTGCGCCACCATGCCGCGCGCGCCACGCGACACATAACCCCGTACATCAGCCAGGGCTGCGGCGGGCAGGCCTTGCGCCGCCAGCACGGTATTGGTGGCGTGCACCAGGTCGGGCGCTGTGTCGAGCAATGTGCCGTCCAGATCGAACAGCACGGCTTTGTAGTTTTTCATGCGTGATGTGTGTCAGGCGGCAGGCCGGCGCGTGCGCATCAGGTAGTTCACCGACACGTCGTCGGCTTGCAGCCGGTAGGTTTTGGCCAGCGGGCTGTAGGTCAGGCCGCAGCAGTCGTCGATGCGCAGCCCGGCGTCTCTGGCCCAGGCGCCGAGTTCCGACGGCTTGATGAATGCGGCGTAGTCGTGCGTGCCCTGCGGCAGCAGCTTGAGTACGTACTCGGCGCCGACAATGGCAAAGGCGAAGGCTTTTGGATTGCGATTAATGGTCGAGAACACGACTTGGCCGCCGGGCTTGACCAAGGCGGCGCAGGCGGCCACCACGGATGCCGGGTCGGGCACGTGCTCGAGCATTTCCAGGCAGGTGACCAGGTCGAAACTGGCGGGCTGTGCCGCGGCGAGTTGCTCGGCTGTGGTCAGGTGGTAGTCGATGTCGAGGCCGCTTTGCTCGGCATGCGCTTTTGCCACGCCAATCGACGCCTCGGCCATATCAACGCCGGTGACCTGTGCACCGGCCTTGGCCAGCGCCTCGGTGAGCAAGCCGCCGCCACAGCCAACATCGACGGCTGTCAGCCCATCCAACGATTGGCCGCGGGTGATGTAGTCGGTACGCAGCGGGTTGATGGCGTGCAGCGGGGCCATGTCACCTT
>JAAFAL010000063.1 GCA_018222345.1 bacterium | reverse complement strand
CGGTGAAGGTGAATGCCTTGTTTTATTTCATCGTCGTCGATTCCAGCAAGGCGGAGTTGCAGGTCGAGCAGTATTACGCCGCCACTAGCCAACTGGCACAGACCACGCTGCGCAGTGTGCTCGGCCAGCATGAACTGGATGACATGCTCACCGAGCGCGATGCGCTGAACAAGGATGTGCAGCAAATCCTCGACAAGCATTCCGACGGTTGGGGCATCAAGGTGTCCAATGTCGAGATCAAGCATGTTGACCTCGACGAGAGCATGATCCGCGCCATTGCCCGCCAAGCTGAGGCCGAGCGCTCACGCCGCGCCAAGGTCATTCACGCCGAGGGCGAGCAGCAGGCGGCCAAGAAATTGTCGGAGGCGGCCACCGAATTGCAGGGCGCCCCGCAGGCCATGCAACTGCGTTATCTGCAAACCTTGCTGGACGTATCAACCAGCACCAGCGGGCAGAACAACACCATCATCTTCCCGCTGCCCATGGACCTCATCAAACCGCTACTGGAAAAAACCGAACCCAAGTCATGACTGTACGGATTGTTTTCGCACTCACTTTTTTCGCCCTCCTGTTTAGCGCCCCAGGCAGCGCGCTAGATCCCGCCGCGCCGGCGCCCAAGCAAGCCGTCGCTGACTGGTTGGCGCTAGTCGATGCCGGCAAATACGGCGCCAGTTGGGACGCCGCTGGCGACCTGCTGCAAGACCAGATCAGCCGCGACGGCTGGATTGATGGCGCCCCCAAGGCCCGCAAACCGCTGGGCGCACTGCAATCCCGCACCATCAACTTCAAGCAAGCCGCCGAAACCTTGCCCGGCGCACCGGATGGCGACTACCGCATTTACGTCACCGAGGCCACGTTTGCCCGCAAGGCCAGCGGCGCCGAGACCGTGACCGTTGTGCGCGAGGGCGATACCTGGAAGGTTGTGGGCTACTTCGTTCGCTGAGGCATAACCCCTCACCCCCGCCCCTCTCCCCTGGGAGAGGGGAGAAAATATCCTTCTCCCTCAGGGAGAAGGTGCCCGAAGGGCGGATGAGGGCCGAGCGGATTGGGGCAGCGGTGAGGGGGCTCAAGCGGTCTCAGTACTTCACCGAACACCCATACGGCTTGGTCGTCGCTGGGTTGGGCTTTTCGCCCGCGGCCAAGGCAGTCATTGCTGTTTTCACGTAGTTCTTCGCCTTGCCAATATCCGCCGGGTTGGCGCTGGGGATGCTGTCGATGGCACCGTTGTAGGCCAGCAGGGTGCCGGCGTCGTCAATCACGTACATGTGCGGTGTGGTCTTGGCGCCGTAGCTGCGGCCAACTTCGCCGGTGGGGTCGAACAGCACGTGTGTGGGTTTGGCCCCGCGTGATGTGGTCAGTTCGCGTGCCTTTTCAGGGCTTACGTGGCCTTGCTTGCCGGGTGCCGACGAGATAATGCTCAGCCACACGGTGTCGTCGCCGGTGTAGGCGGCTTGCAGGTCTTGCATGTTGCCGCTGCCGTAGTGCTTCTTGACGAACGGGCAATCGTGATTAGTCCATTCCAGGATCACGGTCTTGCCGCTGTAGTCAGCCAGCGAGACCTCCTTGCCCTCGGCGCTGGTGAGCGTGAAGCCAGGTGCAGCCTGGCCAATGGTGGCTTTGGCCGAGGCGGCGCCAGCAAACAGGCTGCAAGCGGCGACGGCAATCAAAGCGGTGCGGGTTAACGTCATGGGGAACACTCCTTGTTTGGGGTTGCGCCGCAGGGGCGCTGTGCTGTTGACAGCGTGCTAAAGCGACAGTTCGTCGATGGCATCGACGACGATGCCTGGGGTCAGGATTTGCGGCAGTACCGTAGGCGCTTCGCCGCTGCGGCCGGAATACAGCAGATACAGCGGCACACCCGAGCGCTGGTATTTTTCCAACAGCGCAGTGATTTCGGGGTCGCGGTTGGTCCAGTCACCTTTCAGGTAGGTGATGCCCGCATCGGACATCGCCGTTTGCACCGCATTGGTGCCAATGGCCACACGCTCGTTGACGTGGCAGGTCACGCACCAGTCGGCAGTCAGGTTGACGAACACCGGCTGGCCAGTGGCCAATAGTTGATCCAGGCGTGCCGGCGTATAGGCCTCGGAGGCAACTGGCGTGTTGCTGGTTGCCGTCGCTTGAGCCTGAGCCGGTGCGGTTTGCATCAGTGGGCTGGCGAGCAGGGCGATGGCCAGCGCGGCCAGGCCAAGCCCTGCCACACGCCCAAGCTGCACCCAGGCAGACTTGCCGGCACGTGCCCACAGGCCAACGGCACACACTAGCGCCAACAAACCAACTAGCAGCGCCGCCATGCCGTTGACGCCAACTTGCCGCCCCAGCACCCAAACCAGCCAGATGGCTGTCAGGTACAGCGGAAAGGCCATCAATTTCTTGAAGCTGTCCATCCACGGCCCGGGCCGCGGCAAGGCGCGGGCCAGCGCGGGCACAAAGCCAAGCAGCAGGAACGGAATGGCCATGCCCACGCCGAGTGCGGCAAACACGGTCAAGGCCTCAAAAGCCGGACGGGTCACGGCATAACCCATCGCCGCGCCCATGAACGGTGCGGTGCAGGGCGTGGCAACCACGCAGGCCAGCAAGCCGGTAAAGAATGCGCCGCGCGCGCCGTCCTGCTCGGTGAGGTTTTGGCCAACCCCCATCAAGCGCGTGCCGAAACTCCAGTAGCCGTGCAGCGCCAGGCCCAGCAAGAACATCACGTAGGCCAATGCGCCGACGACCCAAGGCGATTGCAACTGAAAGCCCCAGCCTGCGGCCTCGCCACCGGCCCGCAGTGCCAGCAGGCCAACCGCCAGGGCAACAAATCCGAGCACCACGCCAGCGGTGTAAACCAGCGCATGCAAGCGCCGGTGGCCGGCCGACTGGCCACTGCTTTGTGCTACCGCAATGGCTTTGATCGACAGCACGGGGAACACGCAGGGCATCAGGTTGAGGATTAGGCCGCCGAGTAGGGCCAGGCCCACGGCCAGCAGCAGTGTCATGCCGCCGTCGCTGTCCGCAGCGCTCGCGCCAACGGGCGCAGCAGCCGACAAATCGACCATTTGCCCGGCAATCGCCGGTTGCGCCAACGCGCGGATGGCGCGCTTGCCATCGATGACGAACACCACGGCCAGTTCATCCGGCGGCGCGTCGTAGTAGTCGCTCAGTGCTTGGTTGAACTCCACCAAGCTGCCCTGCTGGCGCTCGGTGATGGGTGCGGCGTTGTTGACGACTTCCTGAGTTTCGGGGAAAAACTTGACCGACGCGCCAGCAAAGTCGGCGGCATCGGCCTGCAAGCGCAAGGCGCCGTCGGCAATCTCGAACTGCGCTGGCAGCATGCGCTGCTTGGGTACGCGGGCGGCGGCTTGTTCTAGCTTTGCTGCCCAGCGGCTGGGCTTGGCGTTCTGCGCGACCGGCAGGCTCAAAGCCAGCGGCGCGTCGCCCGGGATGCAAACGTCGTCGCAAACCAGCCAACTGGCCTCGGCGTTCACCGTGAATGTGTTGCCGGCGAAATCGGCGGGAGGCGTAATGTCGGCAAGCAGAAAGTGCTCGCCGGAGTAGCCGTAGTTCGTCAGCGGCCCGAGCGATTGGCGCTCGGGGAACGGGAACTGCAACTCACCAACGCTCGCGCCTGCGGGCAACGACCATTGGATTTTGGTTGGCAGGCCCGAGTCACCGGGGTTGATCCAGTAGGTGTGCCAGTGTTTGTCGGGCTCCAGCCGCAGCGCTACGGTGAGCGGCTGGCCGGGCACTGCGGCGGTTTGCGCGGCGACCAGCTCGACCCGGATGTGGTCGCGCTCGACAACTTCGGCGCCCAGCGGCAGTGTGATGGTGGCCAGTGCTGCTGCGAGCAGCACTGGAAAGACGAGGCGAAAGGATTGCAACATGGGGCTATGACCGGTCACGGGCTTGGTGGGTTCCGACCGGCGTGGCACCCACGGTGAAAGTTGCTGTCGAAAACGCATGGTAATGCCGCGAAACAGTCTTTGTCGGATTATCGCCGTCGCATCCTTGTGGGTGTTGGCTGGCACAAGCACCGCTGCCGACAGTTTCCGTTGCGACGGCCAGATCATCGAAACCGGCGACCGCGCGCTGCGCGTGGAAACGCTGTGCGGCCCGCCCAGCCTGGTCGAAAACCGGCCGGTGAGCAGTGTTTATGGCTATGCCCATGATGGCACCCAAACCTGGACCTACAATTTCGGCCCACGCAAGTTGGTGCGTGTGCTCACCTTTCGCAATGGCCGCGTTGCCGACATTGCCAGCGATGGTTACGGCTTTGTCGAGCAGCGAGACAGCCGTGCGGCGCAATCGAAAAAGCGCTGCAATCCCTACGACCTGACGGCCGGCTTGAGCAGCTATCGCGTGCTCGAACTGTGCGGCCCGCCTGACGACCGCCAACAGATCAACGTCTTCGTACCGCTCAGCAAGCAAGCCCAGGCGGCGTATCCGCACTTGGGCAAAGCGCGCCAGCGCATTCAGCGCGAACACTGGTTGTACAACTTTGGCAGCGATCATTTGTTGCGCACCGTGGTGCTGGAAAACGGCCGAGTGGTCGATGTGGATGTGGGCGAGCGCGGCTTTGGCCCGTGAGCGCGCCCGGCGCGGACCGTATAGAAGCTGCCGTGCGTGAGGTGGCGGCCACATTGGCTGACCGCGGCGCCGTGCGCGTGTTAAAAGATGGGCAGCCCGTGGACGCCCACACTTGCGCGCGGCTCGATCCGCCTGCAAATCAACGACGCCGACGCATGAACCGAATCATTATTGTTGCAGCGCTGCTGCTGGGAGTATCGCCCCTCGTGACACACGCCAATTGCCCGCCCGCTTTGGACTTTTCCGTCGAGCAGCTCGCCAGCGACGACACCGTCAAGTTGTGCGATGCCTACGCCGACACCGTGCTGCTGGTGGTCAACACCGCGAGCAAATGTGGCTATACGCCGCAGTACGACGGCCTGGAAGCGCTGTACGCCGAGAAGAAAGGCCAAGGCTTCGCCGTGTTGGGCTTCCCGTCGAATGATTTTGGCGGGCAGGAGCCCGGCACCGAGGCCGAGGTGGCCAAGTTCTGCCGGCTGACCTACGGCGTCAAATTCCCCATGTTTGGCAAAACGCATGCGGCCGAAGCTGATGCCAGCCCGCTGTATGCCGAGCTTGCCAAACAGGCGGGGGAATACCCGCAGTGGAACTTCCACAAGTATCTGATCGACCGCAGCGGCGCGGTAGTGGCCAGCTACCCGAGTAGCACCAAGCCCGACGACCCGGACTTGGTGGCGCGTATCGACGCGTTACTGGCGCAATAATTGATGCCGTTGTTGCCTATTCATTTAATCATCGGGATGCGCCCATGAGCGGGCATCAGCTAAACCTGCAGTCCGGCGCACTCGACGTATGGGCCGAGCACTGGTCGATTGAACTGGTGCACCAGCAGCCGACCATTGGCCGGCTAAGCTTTGACGACACCGACGCCTGGCATACGCCGCTCATTGACGCGCTGATGGCTCGCGAGCGTGACCCCAAGGTGGCCGAGCCCAAGGCCGGTGGCCACCGGCGATTGGACGACTTCAATGACTGGGGCGTGCCCGAGGCCGAACTGATCTGCCTGCGCGCCGTCAAGATGTGCCGTGCGCTGATGAACACTCAGGCCATCAACCTGCACACGGCCAATGCGTTAATCGTGCGCGACGGCCAGGCCGTGCCGGCCACCGAGCCCGAGGAGCACGTGGCCACGCTCACCTATGTGTTGGCAGGCGCGGCGCCGCTGCAGTTTCGTCACCACCGCCTTGAGGCGGCGTATGTTGTGCCGGCGGCCGAGGCATTACCCGGCAAGCTGTACGCCTGCCCTGGCAGCATGGTGATGAGCTTGCCGTATTTGCACAAGGGCACGCCTGCGCTGCTGCTGCAGTTCGGTTTTGTACGCGCCGCGGCTTAGTGCTTTAGCGCTTAATCTGCGCCGGTGGCAAGCACCAGCCGCAATCGCTGTTGCCACCAACCCGCCGCCAGCATGCCGAATACGGCATTCATCGCCAGTGCGTAATTCCACTCGACGATGTTTTGCCAGGCACCCGGGTCGTCTAGCACCAGCGGCAAGGGCAGGCTAGCCAGGCCAATGGCCAGTTGCAGGCCGCACAGCCATAAAATGCCGCGCGCCCACCAAGCCTTGAGCCCGGCGCGCCACAGGTGCCATGCCAGCAACAATTGCGCGAACGCGGTCAGGCCAAAGAACATCCGTGCGCCAAATCGGCGTAGCCAAGTGTAGAGCGCACCATCGGTGCCTAAAAACGTGGCGTACACAATCAGAAACAAGGCCCCGACCAAGCCGCAAAGCAACAATGCCCGCGGCCGCTGGCCCAGGCTGCGCAACCACTGCGCGGCAACTAGCCACACCGCCAAATACAACATGGCGGTGGGGATCATTAGCATCTTGAACAAATAAAACGCCAAGCCGTGGCGGCCGGTGGCGCTGATGCTGGTGCAGCCGTCGAGGTAGGGGTTGCACGCAGCAATTGCTTCAGCGTGCAATGACACCAGCCAACACAAGTGCACCGCAGCGAACGGCAATAGCGTTGCGCCAGCCGCCAATATCCATGCGGGGTTGTCGGCGCGTTTAGAGTCGAGGTTCATGGCCATTGACGGCAATTAAATTATTGTTAAAATCCAATATAGAAAGCTAGTAAAGCAAAAAAACGGCTTTCGAATTCATCTTTCAATTGTGGAGTGAGCATAATGATTCGCAAGTTTCTGGCCGGCGGTGCGCTGGCGATCATGGCAACCGGTGCGCAAGCCGGCGAGTTTGATTATTTCGACCTGTATTTTGTCCCGCAATCCAATCTGGATGTGAATATTCCGGGGTTCGGCTCAGGCGATGTTGACGGCGATGGCTTCGGCGTTAAGGGCCGCGCACATGTCGGCGAAACGGTTACGTTGCATGGCGAATTTCAGTCGATCACACTGGACGATTCGGACGCAGATGTCGATCAATTGCGTTTCGGTATCGGTGGCCATTCGAGCGCTGACACCGGGGCACGGTTCTTCGGTGACGTCGAATACGTGAGCATCGATATTGACGGCACTGACGACGATGGTTTCGGGTTGCACGGTGGGTTGTCGTTCAGTGGCCAAAGCCAATTGTCGGGCTTTGCGCGCTTGGGTTACCTGCTGCTGGATGAAACCGATGGGCTTGAGTTTTCCTTGGGCGCCGATCTTGCGTTCACCCCAGGCTTTGGCGGGTTTATCGACTATCGGGCGATAATGCTGGAAGATGATTCCAGCAATGAGATTGATTTCACTGACCTGCGTATTGGAGTTCGTTTCCACTTCGATCAGCAATAAGCTGGGATCAAGTAAAAAGCGGGCTTCGGCCCGCTTTTTTTTGTCTTTATCAACCTGGCGCAAACCCCAAACGCAATTCAGCCTGCCGCATCCACCCCCAGCGGTTGGCATTGGGTGCATACACCCGCATCCACTCCGGGTAACGGGCAAACACCATCACCGTGTCGCCGGGCATGAGCCATAGCGGCTCGCCATAGCCGGATAGTGCGTTGCCCTTGGCATACAACGCGCCGCCATCTGGGCCCACAGTGTAGTCGCGGCCAGCGGTAAAACTTGCAAGATCGCGCTGGGCTTCACGGCTGCCCAATACGGCACCCGATTGATAATGATGCAGGGCGTTTTGCTCGCTGAACGGCACGCCGGCGGCCGATTCGAACATGGTGCCCAGTTGCCAGTGCGCGTCCGGGTTGCCTTGCTCGGCGGCGGCGCCATACCACTTTGCGGCTTCGCCATAATTGGTTTGTAGGCCGCCATCGGCATCGTATTGCTGGCCCAGTGTGTATTGGGTGGGCGCTTGGCGCTGCATGATGCCGGTGCGTAGGGCCGAGGCGATGTAGGGCCGGTTGTCGGTTAGCGGCAATTGCTGAATACGCCCGCAGTCCGCCGGGTTTGGCACGGCGGGGCGAAAGCGCGTGGGGTCGTCGCAGTTGCGGTTCGCCTCTGGCGCCAGCCAGTCGCGGCTGCGGAAGAACGCGCCGGCGCTGGCCACCGGGTCGGCTTCGCGCGTCAGCGGTGTGCCGGGGTTGTCATAACTTGGCCCGAATTGGGCCTGTGCGGCAGCCGGCAGCAAGCCGGCGGCCAGCAACAAAAATGCGGGCATTGAAAGCGCTGGCAGGTGGCGCCATTGTTTGCGGACGATCCTCATGGGCTTGCTATGCTGCGCGCCGGCAGGCGGCAGTGCAAGCGGCAGACTTTTCACGCATGTTTTTCTCAATCGCGCTCGGCGCATTCATCGGTTTCGGGTTTGGCCGTTTGGCCGGCGCAGTGCTGGGCGGCTTCGTGGGCTGGTGGCTGCACAAGACCGTGCGCGCGCAGTTGTTTGGCGCCGGCAGCCTGCAAAGCCAGTTTCTCGATTCCACTTTTGCCGTCATGGGCGCGGTGTGCAAAGCCGATGGCCGTGTGGATGAGCGTGAGATCGCCGCCGCCGAGGCGATGATGCGCCGGCTGCGGCTGGACGCCGACCAGCGCATGGCAGCTATCGACGCCTTTAACCGTGGCAAGGCTGCGGGCTTTGATCTCGACGCCGAACTGCGCACCTTGCGCCAGGCCACCGGCGGCAAGGTGCACCTCACACGTATTTTTCTGGAAGTGCAGCTACAGGCGGTGTTGGCTGATGGCCAGATTGCTGCCGAAGAGCGCGCCATGCTGGGCCAAGTTGCCCGCGGTTTGGGTTTGTCGCCTATCGAAATCGCTCGCATCGAAGCCATCCTGCGTATGGCCCAACGTGGCCGCGGGCAGGCTGGCAGTGGCGGGCCGCGGCCGGCCAGCGCCGACGAGTTGGGCGACGCCTACGCCGTGCTGGGCGTGCAGCGCAGCGCCAGCGATGCCGAACTCAAGCGCGCGTATCGCAAGCTGATGAGTGAGCACCACCCGGACAAGATTGCCGCCAAGGGCTTGCCCGAGTCGATGCGCGAAATGGCCGAGCGCAAAACCCGTGAGATCACCCACGCCTACGATCTGATCAAGAGTGCGCGCCAATGAACGACGACACGCGCATCGAAGCGCTGGAATCCAAACTGGCCTTCCAAGAGCTCACCATCGCCGAACTCGAACAAGCGCTGACCGAGCAACAGCAGCAATTGCTCGCGCAGCAGCGCCTGATCGACGCCATCAGCCAGCGCCTGCGCGACCTGGCCGCTGACAGTGGTGGGCCAGGCAGCACGCCGGACGACGACCGCCCGCCACATTATTAGGGCCTGACTAGGGCCTGTTAGGCGGCTACTTGAGGACGAAGGTCACCTTCATCAGCACCCGATACTCGGTGATCTGGCCGTCGTCACCCACCAGCACCTCCTGATCCTGCACCCAAGCCCCACGGACGTTCTTCAGCGTCTCGGTGGCGCGTTGCACGCCAGTATTTATTGCGTCGTCAAAGCTCTTTGTTGACGACGATTTGATCTCGGTCACTCTCGCTACAGACATGCCGTCTCCTTGGTCGATTCGATTTGGCGCAATCGACCATAGCGGGGATACGCCGTTATAGCGAGGCAAAAGAAAGGCCCGGCTTGATAGCCGGGCCTGATGAGCCGTTCTTGCTGTTAGGCTGAGTTTTACTGTTCAAGCACCGTGATCAGCGGCCCGCTTTGCGGCAGGCCGGCTGGTTGTGCGGCAAAGCCGGACATCTGCCCCTGCGCGTCCACACTGGTGAGCGTGAACTGGAAGGTGCGGGAGTCGGACACAGGTGGAGGGGTCACGGTCGAATCGCCGTTGCAGGCCGACAGGGCGGCCGCGGCCGCGATGGCGCCGACCAGCATCAACTGTTTGCGCCGGCCAAAGCCTGAAACACCGGCCAGGCCCAGCAGCAGCAAGCTGCCGCCGGCCAGCATGGGCAGGCTGGTGGCTGCGAAGGTGTCGCCGAAGTCCACCGCCAGCACGTAGTTCTCGGATGCGCCATTGGCAACCGTGCGGGCGGGCGAGAAGCTCACACTGAAGGTGCCGGCGTTGCCGTTGATGGTGGCTGATCCGACAGGGGTCTCGCCACTGTCAACCATGCCGTTGCCGTTGGTGTCGAGCACCACATCGGCACGGGTAATGTCGGCGTCGAAGTCGCCACTGCCGGACAGGGTGCCGGCAAAGCCGGAGACGCTCAGTGCCTCACCCGAGTTGTTGTCGATACTCACGCCCAAGGCGGCGACCTCAGTGGCGCCTGCAGTGACGGTGACCATGGCACTGCCATTGCCGGTGTTGCCGTTGGCGCCGATGGTGGCGACCGGGTTGTCGGTGACCTCGTAGGCGCCGATGTCGCAGGTGGCAGTGCCGTCAACGTCGCCGTCGGCGGGGCGCACAAAGTCGGCGCCGCGTTGGTCAACATTGTTGATGGCCATGCCGGCGCAAACGCTGTTCAGGCCGGCATCGATAGCCGGGCTGTCGCTGAGCAGCGCCACGGTGGCGGTGGGGCCGCCGTTGAGCGCTAAGCCGTCCATGGACAGGCTGGCGTCCATGCCGGTGATGTTTTCCGGGCCGTTGACGGTGGCGCCGGAGACGTCCTCGACGAGGTTGTAGCCGCCGCCATCAACCGTGCCCGACACGTCGTTGGCCGACATGCCCATGTTGTCGCCGATGATGGTGTTGGTGGCGGCAAAGGTCGATTCGCTGGTTGTCAGCACGCCGCCGCCGGGGCCCGCGCTTGCGGTGTTGCTGGCAATGGTCACATTCAACGTCGTGGTGTCGGCACCGGTTGTGCCGTCGGTGTTGTTGAAGATGCCACCACCACCGGGTTCACCATCGGCGGTATTGCCGAACACGGTTGAATTCCAAACCCGCATCGTGCTCTCGCGGAAGTTCCAAAGGCCGCCACCCTCGTTGGCGGCGGTGTTGTTCGACACTGTGGAGCGGTCAACTGTGATGGTATTGCCGGTGCCCGATACATGCAGGCCGCCACCATTACCTGGCGAAGGCCCGGTTTCGTTGTCGTCCAGTGTCACGGCGGTCAGCGTCAGCGTCGTATCGGGGCCGTCCGCCGACGTGACCTCGATGGCGCCGCCGGCGCGGTTAGCGCTATTGCCACTGAATGTGGATTGCGTAATCGTCACCGTGCCGCCATCGGCTAGCAAGGCGCCGCCCGAGCCGGAACCCTGGCTGGCTGTGTTCATCATGAATTGCGAGCCGCTGACCAGCAGAATGCCGCCGTTGTTGAACAGCGCGCCGCCACCGTTGGTGGCGTCTTCGCCATTGCCGACATTGGCGGTGAATGTCGAGTCGCTGACGTCCAGCGTGGTCGGGCCGCCGAAGTTCCACAGCCCGCCGCCCTCGGTAGCGATGTTGTTGCGGATCACACTGTTGCTGACAATGACGTAGCCGCCATTGACGCCATCGCCGTCACCGGTGATGTGCAGGCCGCCACCGTTGCCGGGATTGGCCATGGCGCCGGTAATGTCGCCAATGTCGTTGCCGGCGCTGTTGCCGTCTAGCGTGACGTTGGTGAGCGTGACCGTGGGGTTGGCCACGTTGGGCACGGCGGTGTTCGAGAGGTCTTCGATGCCGCCGCCGGCGCGGTTGGCCACGTTGCCACTGATGGTGGCGTCGGTGACCGACACCGTGCCGTTGTTGTTAAAGATGCCGCCGCCAGAGCCCGAGGTGCCCAACGCGGTGTTGTCGGCAATGGTGGTTGCTTCGCTGGTGATGACCACGGTGCCGCCATTATTGAAGATGCCGCCGCCGCCATTGTCCGGATCTGCGCCATTGGCTGCGTTGCCGGTAATGGCCACGTCGTCAATGTTCATTACGCCGGCAAAGTTCCACAGGCCGCCGCCCTCGGTGGCGGCAATGTTGTCAGTGACCGAACCGCCGCTGATGTTGACGGTGACTAGCGCGCCGGAGTCGGTGACATGCAGCGCGCCGCCATTGCCGGGATTGGGGCCGGCGGTGTTGCCGTCGAAGATGACGTCAGTGAGCGTTAGCGTCTGGGCGTCGTCGCCGGCGACTTCTTCGATACCACCGCCCGCGCGGTTGGCGGCGTTGTTGCTCAGCGTTGAGCCGGTCACGGTCAGCGTGCCGCCCTTGTTGAGGATGCCGCCGCCAGAGCCGGAGCCGGCGTCGTCAACCAAATTAGTTGCCGTGTTGGCGTCGATGACAGCGCCGTTTTGCACAACCATTGTGCCGCCGTTGTTGAACAGGCCGCCGCCGCCTTGGTCGGCAGCCAGGCCATTGGCGGCGTTGCCGGAGATGGTAATGCCGTCTTCGCCACCATCAATGGTCATGGTGCCGGCATGGTTCCAAAGGCCACCGCCTTCGCGTTCTGCAGTGTTGTCGCTGTAGTTGCCACCGGTCACGGTCACCGTGCTGCCGCCATCGGCATTGGTGATGTGGAATCCGCCACCATTGCCGGGATTGGGGCCGGTGGTGTTGTCGGTCATCTCGACGTTGGTAAGCACGACTGTGATCGCGCCGCTGGCCTCGATGGCGCCACCGGCGCGCATCGAACTATTGCCACTGAAGCTGGTGCCGGTGATATCTAGCGGACCGGTGCTGTTGATGGCGCCGCCGCTGCCCGCCATGCCGGTGACCGAGTTGCCCGTGAAGGTGCTGCCGGTGATTGTCAGCGTGCCGGCATTGGCGATCGCGCCGCCGTCTGTCGCGTCGGCGCCGCTGGCGGTGTGGCCACTCACGGTGACAGTGTCCAGCGTCACTTCGGCCGCAGCGTCAGTGATTTGCAAGGCCGCGCCTGATTCGGCAACGCCGTCTTCCAAGGCGATGTTGGCAAAGCTGACAGGTTCGCCGGCGCCCACATCGATAATGAATAGCTGCACCGCTTCGCCGCCACTGATTGTTGCCGATAAGCCGCCGGCGACTATTTCGCCATCAATCGCCAAGTCTTCACTGATGGTCAGCGGAGAATCGAGCGTGATGTTGGCCGCAGTGAGCGCAAAGCTGATGGTGTCGCCGTCTGCATCGCCAGCTTCGGCGTCACCGGACGCCGCGTTGGTATTGGCGGCAATGACGGCCTCGCGCAGGCTGACCGCGAAGTCGTCTGCAACGACGTCCATGGGTGTTGTAACTGTGTAGTCGGTGGCCATTGCAGGCATGGTTGCGGCCATGCTGATTGCGGCCAGAGCGCCGACGATGCGGCTCGAGCAGTTCCTGTCCATGGGGAGGTCTCCTGTGCGGTGCGCCCGAATTCGAGCGTCATTGGATGCGATTTGTGTAGGCAAACCAAAACACGACAAAACCATAGTTGCAAATTAAATTTCAACTACGAGCAAGGCGGCGCGCTAAGGCTCAGAAATTCTTGACATTATTCATGCCACATTGGCTTGCGTCCAGTGAATGTATAGTAAGTCGGCGCGCGTGCAGAGTGACTATGGCACGACATTTCGCTAATATCGCCGCTCGATCGAGGTGCATGTGAACTCAGGGATGACGCAAACAAATGCCGTGCCAAGGCGGCGCAGATGACGGCTGACCGCAGCCAGCAACGGCTCGTGCGCGCCTTGTATCGCATCGGCCGCGCGCTTGCCCGCATCGTCATCCGCCATGGCTTGTCGGCCAAGGATGTGCAGAACATCTTCAAGAAGGCGTTCGTCGATGTTGCCCGCGAGGACTACGGCATCAATGGCCGGCCGACCAACAAGGCGCGGGTGGCGACGCTGACCGGGCTGACGCGTGTCGAAGTTGCCCGCTTGGTTGACGCGCCCAGACCGCATGATGACCCCGATGCCGGCAGCCAGCATCCGTTGAATCGAATTGTGATGCGTTGGGTCCGGGATCCGGCCTGGCACGACACGTCGGGGGCGCCGGCTGTATTACCGATCACTGGCGAATCACCAAGCTTCGAATCTCTGGTTGCAGACAGCGGCGGAGACATCGCCTGGCAAACGCTGCTCAAAGAACTTGAACGCTTGGCAATTGTAGAGCGCCAGGACGAGCGTGTGACGCTCAAGCAGCATGGCTTTATGCCCGCCAAGGCGGAAGCCGAAGTCATTCCGATGCTCGGTGAGGATGTCGCCAGCTTGCTGGATACCTTCGACCTCAACCTGCAAAGCCAGCCAGACAAACGCCGGTACCAACGGCGTGTCATTTTCAGGGGGGTTGATGCCGAAGGCATTCGCCTGATTCAGCAATTTGCAACCAGCAAGGGGCAACGCCTACTTGAAGAACTGGATGCTGAACTTGCACCACATGCTGGGAAGGGTGAATCACGGCCCAACAGCATCAGTGGGCTGGGAATTTACGTCTTTGATCTGGATGACGAACCCGACGAGGTGAACGAATGAATGACAATCAGTCACGCGTGCGTATTTTGACGGTAGTCGTCGGTGCGGTGTTGTTGTTTGCGGGGTGCGGAGGCGTTCTCCGGCTCGCTGATATAAGTGGGTCGGGCTTTACGTCCGGTTCCGCACAAGAATTTGGCAGCGTTGTCGTCAATGGCGTGCGCTACGCCACCAGCGATGCCAACGTCGTGATCGACACGGCCACTGGCGCGGAGGCCGACCTCCGGATTGGCCACCGCTTGCTGATCGCAGGCACTGACAACGGCGACGGCACGGGCATCGCTGATCAAGTCACGTTCGTGGCTGATGCCATTGGCGCTATCGACAGCGTGAACGCGGCCAGCAATGAGTTGCTGGTGTTGGGGCAACGCGTCGGCATTGAGGGTTTGACCCTGATCTACGGCGGTGATGTGGCCGATCTGCAGGTCGGCGTGCCAGTGCGGGTCAGCGGTGTGCGCGATGCCGCCAATGTGCTGCGGGCAGGCGCCATCGAAATCCTGCCGGCTACGCCGAGCACCGTGCAGGTGCGTGGCACGGTGCGTAGCGTGGACACGGCCGCACAAACGCTGGATATCGCTAGCCTGACGGTGGATTATTCCGGCGCCAACGCGGCGGCAGCAAGCTTGGCCGTTGGGGCTGATGTTGTGGCGCGCGGCGCCGAAACGGTAGCCGGTTTGCAAGCCAGCAGCCTGCTTGTGGCCGACCGCGGCACCGGCAATGCGGGCGACGCCGTGCGCCTGCGCGGCCTGGTCACGCAGCGTAGTGGCGACGGCTTCACCGTGGCCGGCCAGTCAGTATTGTTGTCGGCCGGCGTGGTGATGACTGGCGGCAATGCAGACGAACTCGCCGCTGGCGACGATGTGGCCGTTGTCGGCTTGCTCAACACTGCGGGCGCGGTTGACGCTGCGACGGTGGAGATTATTCGCCCGGACGAGCGTGCGTTGCCGGTGGAGATCATCGCGCAGGTGCAGGACGCCTCGGGTGACCTGCTCAATACGCTGAACCTCGTCATCCGCCCGCGCAGCCGCACATTGCTGCGCGATGCCCGCGATCAGCAACGCCCGTTTGCGCTGGACGACCTGCAGGTGGGTGACTGGGTGCGGCTACGCTGCTTTGGCGACAACGGCACCATTGTGGTCAACCGTGTCGAGCGCATCGCCGCGCGAGACGCAGTGGATGTGACAGCGCCAGTGCTGGGCTTTGACGCCAATGCCAATACCGTCAATGTTGATGGCGTGCCCACCAATGTGAGTGGCGCCAGCTTCGCTGATGCCCAGGGGCAGGCAGTTACGCGCAGTGAGTTCTTCGCTGCCTTGGCGGCCGGCGATTTCGTGTCGGCCACCGGGCAGTTTGACGGAACTAGTTTGCTGGCGACTTCGGTCGCGCTGCGGGATTAGACACGCGGGCTGCCGCGATTTCCTGCGGCTAAAGAAAAGCCTTGTCATTGCGAGGCCCAAAGGGCCGCGGCAATCCTCGCCGGCAAGCGGCTCGGCGGCCTTCTGCGCAGACCGTTACCCGTTTTGCTCCCACACCCCTGCTCGCTACGCTCACCGTCCCCTAACTTAGGGGACTGTCATTGCGAGGCCCGAAGGGCCGCGGCAATCTCATTG
>JAAFAL010000062.1 GCA_018222345.1 bacterium | reverse complement strand
GGCATAGACGGGGCGTATTAGTGCGCGGACCAAGGCACGCAACGACAACTGCGTCAGAACACCACACCGTGTCACCGCCACGGCAACGAGGCGGCCAAGTGTCTCCAATGCATCACGCCGATGACCAGCGACTAGGTCGGCGTGGAGCGCACTGGCAAACGAGCGATTGGCTGCGTGATCGGCGCCAAATTCCTGATGGCCAATCAGACTGGGCTTCGGAATAAACAAAAATGCGGTTGTCGGAGATTTCTTGGTCTGCTCCTCAGTCTTGGCTGACTGTTGCTCTTTTGCAGCTTCGGCGGATTCTTCCTCAGCAGCCGATATCGCAATTGCGTTGAGCTGGAATATCCAATTCAGGTGATCGACAGTTTGGGTTTGATACTCCCGCGTTTGCTCAACACGTCCAAGTCGCGATTCGGCGGCCATGATCACCTGACTCTCTTCAATCAGGTTTCCTCTTTCTACCAAATCTAGAAACAGGGACTTGTTCGCGGCACGCAACCAGCCAGCCGCGTGATCAAGTCCATCCATCTGGATCTGATCCAGCGTCTCAATGAGCGGATGGAAGATGCGGTTATAGGCGATCTCCACCGCGGTGCTGCTGATGGTTTCAGCCATTGATCAAACCACTGGCTCGAAACCGAGCGCATCGAGCATGTCATCCAGCAGCGGTCGCAGTTCCTGCTGTATATCCATGGGCGACATCGATGCATAGCGGTCGTAGGGTGACATCCCGTTTTGCCAATGGCCCAAGTACGCATCAATCCATTCGCCTGGCGCGCCTGCGGTCTTCAGGTACGTCCGGGTATAACGGCGCATCGAGTTGATCGGAAACTGCAGCCCGATCAGATCGGTGAACATCGACGGACGTAACGCAACAATTTCGCTGCGGCTGCGTTCCAGAATGACGGGAAGATTCGGGAACCCCAGTTGTTCCAGTTGACTGGGGTCGGCGCCAGAATTCAACGCTAGGCGCTTGCGATGCCTTTGGTGGAATCGAATCTGCTGGCACAAACCGCCAGGCAAATACCCCAACCGCACACCAAATCCCTCAAATTTCTCCTTGTCATTCACAACCGCGATCTGGCGATCAAGATCGACAGAGCATGGCCACGGATCAATACGCGCTCGCAATGCCAAGGCAGTCGTCATCCACAACCCGAGGTACAGGGTCTGGGTATTACTGAAGATGCGCACTGATTGCTCTGAATTCTGCTGAGAATTTTCAGCGAGCGTTCTCTTGAGGTTGGCAACGACTGACTGTACGTACTCAGTCCGCGGCAACAGCTTCGAGCCAACGTGGGTTCGAAACCCAACATCATTGATGCGTCGAATCTCGTCCGTTGCAACTTTCGGCGGCTTCCTGCTCGCAACACCAAGAACGCTTTTTGCCGCTTCCTCGTAGTGGGCCTGCACGTCCGTGACAAGCATCGTGTTGTAGTGGCGTAGAGTCTGACCATGCAGGGAGTTGTCGTCGCACAGAATGGCGGCGACCGCTGCATCCCTAGACCGTTGCAGTAACTGGGATCGCAACGGGTGCGCCAACCGGTCGACCCCCAGACGCATATGCTTCGGCGTGATCTCATTGAACATGCGCTCAAGCTCACGAATTCTCTTGCGGCCCCTCGGCAGCAGATTCGCCGTCTTGAACGGTTTCTTCAGCCGTCCCCCAGAGGGAGCATCCGCGTCAGTGTTCTGCGGCACTAATGGTGCAATGAAACGATGGATGCCAAACAGGTCTGGCAAGAGCACGCGATCTGATGTTTGGTAGACGGCAGGATTTTCTTCGTCGTCTTCCTCAATCACCATAGAGGTGTATGCGGGCGGCAGTATCTTGATACGCCAAAGTTGTAGGTCCAAAACGTATTCGATTAACTGACTGCCCGGCGGATTCGAGGAATGCGTCACCATCGCATTCCTCAATGCCCTTGTCGGACGACCCAGGCTGAACACTGATGCGACGTTCACAACCAGATCATTTGGACAACTGTCGAGGTTATCCCCTGCTCGGGCCAGCAAATTTTGGACAAACGCTTGTTCGGCGCCGCTGAGTTCTTTCCACGCCCAATGAAAGGCCTGGTTGTTTCGCGCAATTGCGCGATGACGTGCAATGGCCCCAAACACGCTGGTGATGCTTGTACTGCGTCGCCCCCCGTTCTCCGCTTGCCCTTCATCCAGAAATGCACTCGCATTTCGGGGGAAGTCGACAATGATCCCCGACCCCGAGGCGTACTCGGTGGCAATCGCATCTCTCTGATCTCGCTGAAAACCCGATCGGTCCCAACCGCCAACGTCGAAACTCTGTGAATCCTCACCTTGCGACTTATCCGAATCAGGTTGATGCCCCCAGCCTGAGTTCAAGGCGAATGTCCGATAACGCCCCCTGACATGTCCGCAAATGCTGATGCCATGTCCGAGAGTCTCCCACCCGGCACGATTGCGATCTGACCGTTTGATCGGATCCGCATCAAACTCGCCCCCCAATTTGACGAGATTTCGTACGGCAGACTCGAACTTGAAGGCGCCGATTTCATAGGCTTTGAGATCCAAGCCCGACAAAGCAGCCAGGTCACTCTCTCGCCCACCTGCACCAAGAGCATTTCCGAGATCCTCGACCACTTGGGAGTAAGGAGCTTCACTAAGTAACCGCAGGCCTTTACTGCTGTTGCTTATTGCATGGTAGAAGCGCGAACTAGTTTGCTTGAATAGTGGCGACTGCAGATCTAGTTGCTCGCGTTGCAGCAATCTGTGACTGATCGCCTCGCCAGACTCAATGTTCCTAACGATGGATACAGCGGAACCCCACACCAAGAACATGAGCCGCTGCCAGTTCTCTTGAGCAGCAGGCACAGCCTGGCTATTGATCAGCGTGCTGTACATTGGTGCTGCACCAAAGCAGGCACCGTTTAGATGATGGGTCTTCTTCTTCCGGGCGTGATAACTATGCCAATGGTCAGGCACGTCTGACGGCTCGAGACGAGCGATCGCATCCAACGCTTCCAGTAGCGGCTCCGGATCGGAAATCGGGCACCAATGAAATAGGTCATCAGAATGTTTGCGGATCAAGCTCGCGAGGCTGCGGCTGACATTAAGGACCAAATAAAGTTGAGGCGGTGGAACCAGTGCCAGCGCCAGAAGTGATATCTGATGATCCGAGATTGACCTAGCCTTAAGCAGCGAACGGAGTGCCGCAAAATTGCTCCGCCCATCTTCGGGCTCATACTTCCTAGGCATTCTTCCTGGCTCTGATAAGGCCAGTTGTTACGGCCAAGAGTTCTGCTCGGAGCCTCTGCGGAAAGGGTCTTCCATTTGCTTGCAACAGATCGCCGCTTTGCCGTATGGCCCGATTGATATTTTTCGACAGCAGTGCCATTTGCATCACCGAGCCGAACTCGATCTCATAGCGAAGGAATTGCTTGGCCATTCGCTTTGTTGGTGGCACGACGATGTTGACCTGGGTATCTGCCGGCAGGGAACTTTTGGCCAGTCCATACGACATCGAGTTGGCGATCACGGTCCAGTCACCTGGCCGGCTCCACTCGTATGCGCATATTGGAAGCAGTTCGAGTGTCATCAGCGCAATGGTCGGATCGAGCTGCTCGCACGCGTCGTCGGGCATGACCATTGAACGCTCAAAAGTTAGGTCTGTTAGTTCAGCGGCGCCACTGAGTTCAGCTACTGTCACCAACCGTCGATTCAACAACTCCGAGAACACTGGAAATTCGAACTGCTCCCTCGAGTGCAAATCCCCTCGCTTGGTGGTTCGTTTTACTCGTGATGGCGGTTCCGTTTTTGAATCGGCGGCCGGCTGATCCGAGCCAGTGGATTCGCCACCCTGACTCGGGTCGGAATCGAGTTCGGAGTCGGAGTCGGAGTCGGAGTCGGAGTCTGGGTATGGGGCTGGGTCCGGGCGCCCATTGTCATCCGGGGTCTCGGGCTGAGGGGTAATCGGCGAATCCTGCTCTGGTGCCTCCACGGCAGGTTCTCCGCGACCATGTTCTTGGCCACCAGCTTGATCACTCTGAATTGTTTCAGGTTGGGATGTGACGCCATCTGGAGGCGCAGTATTGGGCGCAGTTCTATCGCCGAATAAATCAGCCTGACGATCATCGGTTTCGTCTGCGCGTACCGTTTTTTTTCGCCCCATTGCTCGCACCTCCCCGGTAGCAATGGTTCATTTAAGCTAACTATATCGCATTTAACTATGTGACATTTTTAACCCAGTTAAAGGATTTTAATCGGCCTTACAGCCGGGTTATTCGCTACGAAAATTCTCTTGATAACACCGATTTATAACGGTTTTACGCACATAACAACTGCGCAGAACATGTATCCCTGCCTAGCTACGAACGGGCCCGCCATTTAGAATCAAAGAAGGATCAATGACTTAGCGGTTGTTGGTCCTTTTTTGTTGGGCGTCGGATATAGGCTCTGGGACAGATTTGGGACAAACACGGTTTCGCACCCATCTAGCGCAGCACTAAATTTGACGCATTGGCATCCTGTGTCCCATCGCGCAAATTCGCCATTAACAAGAGCGCAACCTACCGACTTGTCGCGCGGCTGCGGAGGATTGCGCTATCCGCTCAGGTTCGCATTCCGACCGGCGTGTAGCAGCCCTAAGCGGACGGTCGGCCCTATGCAAATGCCCCTTGCGAATGGGGCTGAGCCTTACTAAGCAAACGAGCCGATGCCTAACGCTGATATAGCTGACGAATTAGTCGAAAGAGTGGGTTCGGTCCCGTTAGCACGGACACTTACGAAAGAAGCCAAAATTGCACGAATGACCGCTCCTGGCACCGAGCGGATACACCGCTCAAGTCAGAGCCAGCACGTTTCTTAGCAGCCAATACGCTCCTAGAGAGCGAGATCGCTGAATGCGGACGATGGTAATTCGTCCGCAGTCTCGGTCAATAGCCGAGGCGCGTCCATTCGATCGTGTAAGACACGCACGACGAGAAGTTTGGAATCCGCGATACGATAAAACACACCGTGGCGGCCAATTTGGTAACGACGAATTTCGTGCTGCACGTGACTGTAATCGACGCCCAACGTGGGGTTTTCAGCCAAGACTGCTAGCCGCGTATCAAACTGATCTAAGTAGCGATCTGCTTGATCTGGATTCCACGTCTTGGATGAGTACAGCCAGATTTCCTCAAGATCGCGGATAGCGAGCGGTCGAAGCGCTATCGCAAGCCGCGCTGCCAATACTTAGCCCGCCCTGCGGCGCGCTGATGCTTTGACCTGGTCAATATCCAAGGGCACAGGCTCACCACTCGCTTCGCCAAGTTCTAACGCTGTACGTAAGTCTTCGAGTGCCTGCTTTTGAGATCGGTCTCGCCGTATGAGGTCTCGAATGTACTCACTGTCATTGCCAAACTCGCCAGATTGAATCTGGCTGCGAATCCAGTGCTCTTGCTGGTCGGTTACAGTGATTGTCTTGCGTGTCATCGTCATAAAAATGGCCTGAATAAGCGCACTGGTATGAATTTATCATACTCTGCGCACGCCACATAGGCGCACGCTGGCAGTCTATCCGCAAAGGGCCGTCGCGATGCACGCGAAGCAATCAGAGCCATGGCCCGGAAAGTGTAGGCATGGAAACAAACTCATCGGACAGAAATCGCGCCCCGTAGGAATCGCATTAACCAGTCACTGCAGCTCGACCGAAGCGATTAGTCAGAATGTGCTCCCGTCATGAACATTTCGACTTCTAGTTGACATATTCCGTTATCGGTATATGTTATAGAGATGGCACGCGCGAGCACCACTGCAGATGTATTCAACGCAATCGCCGAACCCAGGCGACGGCGCCTGGTCGAGACACTCATGGGGCGCGAGCTGACGGTGAACGAAACCGCCCGATTGGTCGGCTGGGCACAGCCGGCGGTGTCGAAGCACTTGGCTGTGCTGAGACAGGTTGGGCTAGTTTCCGAGCGGCGCGATGGACGATATCGCCACTACAGCGTCAATGCGGCAAAGCTGAAACCCGTCAGGCAATGGGTGATTCAATTCGACCAGTATTGGATGAATACGCTCGACCAGCTTGATGATTACTTAGGTGAGTTACAAAAAGGACAAGAGAACAATGAACCCTGAAGCAAAAAATCCTGTAGCGCCGACGATTTTGACGCGCGACTACGACGCGCCGATCGAGCTGGTTTTCGAAGCTTGGACGCGCGCCGAGCATCTACAGAATTGGCAAGTGCCGTTTGATGGCTTCAAGTTCGAGTTCGCTCACGCCGATATCCGTCCGGGCGGATTCACACTGCACAAGATGACCGCGCCCAATGGCTTCGAGATGTGGCTAAAAACCGAATACAGGTCGGTCACACCGCACACGGAGCTGGCATTTGTTCAGTACACCTCCAACGAGGCCGGGGAGTTTGTTTCGAACCCCAAAATGCCCGACTGGCCGAGGAACCTGCTGACTACGATCAAGCTTGAG
Source organism: bacterium (assembly GCA_018222345.1). Classification (GTDB taxonomy): domain Bacteria; phylum Pseudomonadota; class Gammaproteobacteria; order Nevskiales; family OUC007; genus JAAFAL01. The sequence continues at coordinate 9,865 of JAAFAL010000062.1, read as the reverse complement.
GCGATCGAGAACAAAACGCGGCTGCAACTGATTTGGCAGCCCATCGATCCGAGTGATGCAGAAGCGCAGGCTTTCGATCAGTCCCGAGCCGAACATGGCGCAGGATGGGGCGCCGGCCTAGAGCAGTTGGCGGCGTATCTTGATCGACAGCGAGGGTAGGCGTCTGTGCCAAGGGCGGCCAAATCTACCTGACCAAGACACAACAGGGCGCCTGCACCTGGTTTCACGCTACGGCCCGATCTGCCGGTGCGACCTGCGCCAGCACACGTGCATAACTTTCCACGCCTTGTGCACCCGTCACGCGATGTTGGCGGTTGAAGAACATCGTCGGCACGCCTTGAATGCCTTGTTCCAGCCAATGGTCTTCTGCGGCGCGCACGTCGGCGGCGAATCGCCCGTCTGATAACACCGTCAGTGCGGCTTCTCGATCCAGGCCGACGCCGGCGGCCACGTCGGCCAGCACGGTGTCGTCTGACAGGTTTTGGCGCTCGGTGAAATGGGCGGCGAACAGCGCCAGTTGCAGCGTGTGGCCGTGGCCGTGTTGCTCCGCCCAGTGCAGCAGTTGATGCGCCTTGAAGGTGTTGTGCATGCGCATGTCGTCGGCAAAGCGGAACTCGAATCCGACCTCGGCACCGGCTCGGGTCATGCTGGCGCGGTTTTGCTCGGACTGGGCCGGGGTTGCGCCGTATTTCTCGGCGATGTGCTCACGCAGGTTTTGGCCACCGTCGGGCATGGCGGGATTGAGCTCGAAAGGGTGCCAGTGAATTTCGTGGGCGATGTCGGCGGCGTCCAGCGCGGTGGCGAGCTGGCGATAGCCGATGATGCACCACGGGCAGACCACGTCTGAGACGATGTCGATGCGTAGCTGACTGGAGGGCTCACTCATGGTCGTTCCTGATTCGGTTTCGGATACTAGGGCGGGCACCACACGTGCTGCCCTCGAACGGGCGAGCCGCGCCTGAAACTCGTCTGTGTAGCCGGGCGTGCTGCTTGCCGCATCAAAGCATAACTTGGCAACCCGCACCGCTTGATCTATCCGGACGCGCCTGGTTTTGCTTGCCCCAGTTGCCTCGGGATGGCCATCACGCCACGCACCATTACCCATAGACCGGGCAGCAAACCGACCAGCACCAAACCGGCAATCAGCAGCGTCAGCAAGTCTAGCTGCGGCACGTTCACGCTCTGCACGAGCAGCCGCTCGTGGTCGGCAATGCTTGCCCACTTGTGGGCGCTGGCGTCGGCGAACGCTTCCGATGAGAACAGGTCCGCAATGTCGCGCCGGCTTCGGTAGCGGACCAGGACGAGCCTGTCCCATTTGTTGTCGTTTGTGCCGATCCACGTGCTGCCAAACACCGGATGCGATCCGCGCCGCAGCAGCAACGGCACCATCGCGCGCGAGAACCTCTGGTATGCCGCAATCCCGGTGATCGGCGCCGATGTTGGCTGCGTGTACGCGGCCTGCGCGTTATAGCGGTACAGGTTCACGGTATAGAACGGCTTGCCATCATCAGCTTCGAGAAATTCACGCAGCGCGGTCAGGTCGTGGCGGCCTCCGGGGCTTTGTTGCTGCGCTGCAATGCGGGCCAAGTAGTGGTTCACCTCATCGGCTGCCAGCGGCTTGCCACTGCCGTGATACCAAAGCAGGCCACCGATCAACGCGGCGGACAGCGCGATCAGAAGCAATGAGCGTAGCGGTGGTCTGTGCATTCGGAGCATTCCAGTTTGCTTGCATTTTGCAAGCTTCTCGCAGCACCTTACTTGTGAAATGCAAGTAAGGCAACTAGCATGACTGGATGACACTGGATTCCGCCGCTTGCCGCTCGCACTGCCCGATCAACCTCGCCGCCGAAGTGTTTGGCGACAAATGGACGCTGCTGGTCATTCGCGATCTGATATTCAAGGGCAAGCGCCGCTATGGCGAGTTCCTGGAGTCCGACGAGGCAATCTCCACCAATCTGCTGGCCGATCGCCTGCGCAAGCTCGAGCACTGGGGCCTGATCGAGCGCCGCCAAGGGCGCGCCTATGCGTTGACGTCGGTGGGCTTGGCCCTACTTCCGGTAATGGTGGAAATCACCGCTTGGAGCGCCCGGCATGATCCGCTCACCAACACACCGGCGGCGTTTCTGACGCAGTACGAGCACGACCGCGAAGCGTTGATCGCGTCCTTGGCTGCAGCACATGCCGCCGCTGCTGAAACATCGTAGTACGACCTTGGATCTGTTCACGCCAATCATCTGCGGCGGACCTGGCTGGCGGCGTCCGAGCACAGTAAACCGACCGCGCCGAGTGCGACGGTGGCGATGCCAAGCTGGGGTTCGGTGCCGTTCAAACGCGCATTTGATGCGCAGCGGCTACCGCGCGAAGCGTGAAACATCCGCTCTAGTGCCTGGTGTTGTGCGTCCGCTCCAGGTCATTAAGCCTAGCCGCCACCGCGCCCTGGATGGCGCCGTAGGCATCAAAGGGCGTGTCGGGGCCAACATGGATGGGGGCGCCAAAATGCACATCAACGCGTGTAAATGGTTTTGGCACGCGGAAGGCATCCCAGCTTTTTAGCTGCCAATAGCGCCTGGGGACCGGCAGGTAGGGGATGATCGGAACTTGCGCCAGCCGCGCCATCTCGACAATGCCGGGTTTGACCTCAAACGCCGGCCCGCGCGGGCCATCGACGGTGATGGCACCCGACAAGCCGGAGTCGAGCAATTCGACCATTTCGCCTTTGGCGACGCGACCACCTTTGTCCCGGTCGCCGTTGCGCGAGCTGCCGCGCGCCACGCGGTGGCCCAGGCGCGTACACAAGTTGCTGACAAAATCGCCATCGCGCGAGCGCGAGATGATGACAACGTGCTGCCGCCCGGTTTGCGCCAGGATGCCGGCGAACAGGTTCTGGTGCCAAATCGCCAACACGTAGCGCTGGTCGGCTGGCAGATGCACGCCGCCTACCGGGCGGAATCGGTAAGTCCAGTGCAGCAACCGAATGATTAGATAAACCACCCACTGCAAAATACGAGAAGCCATGGTGACGCGGTGCTTGGGTGTGACGGCATCATGCGCCTTTTGCGGCGGGCACGCAGGGCTCTGGCGTCACCAGCGTAGCAGCGCTGCGCCCCAGGTCATGCCGCCGCCCACGGCTTCCAGCAGCACATGTTGGCCGGCTTGAATGCGGCCGTCGCGCACGGCGCTGTCCAATGCCAAGGGCACTGACGCGGCCGACGTATTGCCGTGATGCTCCACGGTTGTCACCACACGCTCGGGCGGCAGGCCCAGCTTTTGCGCCGTGGCGGTGATGATGCGGATATTGGCTTGATGCGGCACCAGCCAGTCGATGTCGCTGCCGTGCAAATTGTTTGTGGCCAGCGCCTCCTGGCACACCGATTCCAGCGCGGTGACGGCAAAGCGAAACACGGCCCTGCCATCCATGTGCAGGAAGGCGTGGTCGTGCAACTGGCCGTCATTCACGTAACCGTCGGCGCGCAAAATGTCAGCTTGGCGGCCATCGGCGTGCAAGTGCGTGCTCAAAATGCCGTGCTCGGCGTGTGGTTCCAGCACCACGGCGCCGGCGCCGTCGCCAAACAACACGCAGGTGCGGCGGTCGCTCCAGTCCAGCAGGCGCGAGAACACCTCGGTGCCCACCACCACCGCGCACTTGGCTTGGCCGCTGGCGACGAACTTGTCGGCCACTGCCAACGCGTACAAAAAACCGCTGCACACGGCATTCACATCGAATGCGGCGCCGCGCGTCACGCCCAGTTTGCACTGCAACAACGCGCCGCAGGCGGGGAAGATGATCTCCGGCGTGCAGGTGGCAACTACAATCAGGTCAACATCGTCGGCGCTGCGCCCTGCGGCCTCCAGCGCTTTGCGCGCGGCGTGTTCGGCCAAGTCTGACGTGGTTTCGTCTTTGGCAGCTACATGGCGCGCGCGGATGCCGGTGCGCGAAAAAATCCATGCATCGCTGGTGTCGATGCGCTGTTCGATGTCTTCATTGGTGAGCACCTGCTGCGGCAGGTAGGTGCCGGTGCCGGTGATCCGGGCGCGCATCAGTCGTGGCCGTCGTTGATGTTGGCGGCGCGGCGCTCCGCCAGGCGAGCGATGATCGTGCGTTTGTCAGCCTCGGAATACATTTGCCAGCAGCCGATCTCTTCCAGCGTGCGGAAGCAGCCGGTGCAAAAATCGCGCCCCGCATCCATGCGGCAGATGCCGATGCACGGTGATTCGATGGGCGCGTCTGGGGCGGCAGGGTCGGTCATGTGCCCAAGTGTGCCAAGTCCTGCGCCATGCTGCGCAAGCAGGCCAAGCCCTGGATGGCGCGGCTGCCGTACCAGGATGTCATTTGGCCGTCGATCAGCCGGACTTCCGCGCTGGGTAGCAGGCCGCGCAACTCATCCAGGTGTTTGTCGCGGAACGGGTAGGGCTCGGACGACAACAGCACCAGTTCAGGGTCGAGCTCAGCCAGCGCTTCGGTCTCCAATTCTGGATAGCGCGGCTGCTGGTGCGTTGGCACGGTCTGCCAGTTCACCAGCGCTAAAGTGCGGCTGATGTAGGTATCTGGCGAGATGCTCATCCACGGCTCGCGCCAGATCAGGTACATGGTGCGGCGCGGCGGCAGTGCGGGCAGGGCAGCAATCTCGTCCAGCTCGGCTTGCAGCCGGTCAGCGAGCTGCTTGGCCGCCTGTTGCCGGCCGAACACGCCGCCCAGCAAGGCGTATAGCCGCAAATTGTCCTGCGGTGCGTTGGGGTGCGTAACCACCACATGCGGCACGAACGCGCGCAGCGCATCAAAGGTCTCGCGGGTGTTTTCGTCGATGTTGACGATGACATGTGTGGGCGCCAGCTCGCGCACAGCGTCCAGCTTCACATCCTTGGTGCCGCCGCATTTGGGCACGCGCTTCACTTGATCCGCGGGGTGTACGCAAAAGCCGGTGCGCCCGACCACTTGCTCGCCCAGCCCCAAGTCGAACAACAACTCGGTGATGCTGGGCACCAGGCAGACGATGCGCGCGTCATCATTTGCCGGCGGATGCGCTTGGTCAAAGTCGTCAATCAGCATACGTATAGCGTACCTGCATGGCTGCGTAGGTTTACCGGGGCGGGGCGCTGTGTGACGATTCGCCCCAGCAAACCACAACAAAATTTCCACGATGGAGACCACATGAACGACGAGCGCATCGTCCGCATTGCCAACGGCCAGGGCTTTTGGGGCGACAGCTTGCTGGGCCCGCTGCGCCTGGTGCAGGAAGGCCCGCTGGATTACCTGACGCTGGACTACCTGGCCGAGGTCACCATGAGCATCATGCAAAAGCTCAAGAGCCGCGACCCCAACCAAGGCTACGCCACCGACTTTGTACTGATGCTGCAGCGCATCTTGCCCATCTGCAAAGAGCGCGGCATTAAGGTGGTAGCCAACGCCGGCGGCGTCAATCCGCAGGCCTGCCAGCAAGCCATCCTGCACGTGATCAAGGAGCTGGGCATCACCGGCATGAAGATCGCGATTGTCGAAGGCGACGACATCATTAACGACATCGACGACCTGGTTGCCGGCGGCGAAGCTTTCAAGAACCTCGATACGGGCGAGTCGTTGGACACCGTGCGCGACCGCATCACCAGCGCCAATGTGTATATCGGTGCCAAGCCGATTGCCGACGCGCTGGATCAGGGCGCCGATATCGTCATTACTGGGCGCGCGACCGATCCGTCGCTGGTCATCGGCCCGCTGATCCACGAATTTGGCTGGTCGATGGACGACTTTGACAAGCTGGCTGCCGGCACCGTCATGGGCCACATCCTGGAATGCGGCGCGCAGTGTACGGGCGGCAATTACACCCGCTGGCGCGAGGTCGAGGACTTCGCCCGCATCGGCTACCCCGTGGCCGAGGCCAAGGCCGATGGCAGCTTTGTGCTCACCAAGCACGACAACACCGGCGGCTTGGTCACCGAAGACACCGTGGCGTCGCAGTTGCTATACGAAATGGGCGATCCCGAGAACTACTTGGGGCCGGATTGCGTGGCCGATTTCACGACGATTCAGATCGCCCAGGACGGCAAAGACCGCGTGCGCGTTAGTGGCGTCAAAGGCAAGGCGCCTACGCCCACCTACAAGGTGTCTATGGCGTATTCCAACGGGTACAAGATCGCCGGTACGCTGGTGCTGACGGGCCCCGACGCCGTTGAAAAAGCCAAGCTGTGCGCCGACGTCGTCTTCGACCGCGTGGCACTGCACGGTGTGAAGATTCCCGACGAGGATCGCTTTGTAGAACTGGTCGGCACAAACGTGTGCTACCAAGGCATCGTGCCCGCGCCAGAACAACCCGGCGAGGTCATCCTGCGTGTGGGCGCGAAAGGCGCCGACCGCAAGGCGCTGGACGTCATCGGCCGCGAACTGGCGCCGCTGGTCACCGCCGGCCCGCCCGGCGTCACCGGCTTTGCCGCCGGCCGCCCGCGCGCTAGCGAAATCGTTGGCTACTGGCCGGCGCTGATTGACAAGGACAAGGTGACAACCACCGTCACGGTCAAGGAAGTTTGAGATGAAAAAGCAATTGTTCGAACTGGCGATCTCGCGCAGCGGCGACAAGGGCGACGGCTCCAACGTCGGCGTCAAGGCCAACAGCCCGGCGATCTACGACTTTCTGGTTAAGGAGCTCACGCCCGAGCGCGTAAAAGCCCATTTCTCCGAGATCTGCCTCGGCGAAGTCGAGCGCTACGAGCTGCCTAACCTGAATGCGCTGAATTTCATCTTGCATGATTCGTTGGGCGGCGGTGGTACCGAAACGCAGAAGACCGATGCGCAGGGCAAGACGCACGGCTTGGCCATGCTGCACATGGAGTTGGATGTGCCGGATGGGTTGGTTTAGATCAACGACATTATTGTCGTCATTCCTGCGAAAGCAGGAATCTAGCCGGTGACCTTAGCGCTTTGCTTAAAGGGCTAGATTCCCGCTTTCGCGGGAATGACGAAAAACTGCAATGACTGTCCTGCAAACCCTCCGCGATCACGCCCGCGCCACACCGCGTCGTATTCTGTTGCCCGAGGCCAGCGACCCACGGGTTGAAAGCGCCGCGGCGACGCTGGTGGCTGAATCGCTGGCGGTGCCGGTGTTCGTCGAGCCGCCAGCAGTGGCGATACCAGGCGCCGCCGTGCTGGCGGATGACCCGCGCTGGAGGGCGTGGAGCGAAGAAGTTGATGCCGCGATTGCACTGGTGACCGCCAACAAATCACAGGCCGAGCAGGCGGCTGCCTTGGTCGATCCCTTGCTCCGCGCCGCCAGCCTGCTCAGGTTGGGTGCTGCAGACGCCAGTGTTGCCGGGTCGGTGGCAACCACCGCCACTATCCTTCGCGCAGGCTTGCGCGGCGTTGGCTTGGCCGACAACACCGACCTGGTCTCCAGCTTCTTCCTGATGATTTTGCCGGACGGCCGCGCGCTGACCTACGCCGATTGCGCGGTAGTGCCGCAGCCTACGCCCGAACAATTGGCCGACATCGCTATCGCCAGCGCCGCCAGCCACCAGCGCCTGACCGGTGAGCCACCGCGCGTGGCGCTGCTGTCGTTCTCGACCAAAGGCTCGGCCAGGCACCCCTGCGTGGATGCTGTGACTGAGGCGCTTGCATTGGCGCGGGCGAAAGCGCCCGGTTTACAGATTGATGGCGAGCTGCAGGTTGATGCGGCGTTGCTACCTGCCATTGCTGAGCGCAAAGCGCCAGGCTCTGTCGTCGCCGGTCAGGCCAACGTGCTGATCTTCCCCGACCTCAACGCTGGCAACATCGCCTACAAGTTGACCGAGCGGCTGGGCGGTGCCACCGCGTTGGGGCCTGTGCTGCAAGGCTTCGCCAAACCGTGGATGGACTTGTCCCGCGGCTGCAGCGCGCAGGACATTGTTGATACGGCAGTCGTCGCTGCAGCACTCGCTGACTAATTCGTCGCCTACATATTCCGCCGGTATTCCCCGCCCACGTCATACAGTGCGTGGCTGATCTGCCCCAGCGAGTTGGTTTTGACCGCTTCCAATAGCGCTTCAAAGCTGTTCTCGCGTCGTGTGGCGACATCCTGCAAGTTGTTCAACGCGTCCGGCGCCCGCGAGTTGCAGGCTTGCTGGAAAGTCTCGACGTTGGCGATCTGCTGCTGCTTTTCGTCTTCGGTCGAGCGCATCAGTTCGATCGCCGTGGTGATCTCGCCGCCACTGTCATCTTTCAGGAAGGTATTGACGCCAATCAGCGGCAGGCTGCCATCGTACTTTTTGTGCTCGTAGTACAGCGACTCGTCCTGAATCTTGCCGCGCTGGTACATGGTGTCCATGGCGCCCAATACGCCGCCGCGCTCGCTGATCGACTCAAACTCTTTGTACACCGCTTCTTCGACTAGGTCGGTGAGGTGGTCGATGAAAAAGCTGCCCTGCAACGCGTTCTCGCACTGGTTCATGCCGAATTCACGGTTGATGATCAGCTGGATAGCGACGGCGCGGCGCACGGATTCTTCGGTGGGCGTGGTGATCGCCTCGTCATAGGCATTGGTGTGCAGGCTGTTGGTGTTGTCCAGCAGGGCGTACAAGGCCTGCAGCGTGGTGCGGATGTCGTTGAACTGGATTTCCTGCGCATGCAGTGAGCGGCCCGAAGTCTGGATGTGGTACTTGAGCATCTGGCTGCGCGGCGATGCGCCGTAGCGCTCCTTCATGGCCCGCGCCCAGATGCGCCGTGCCACCCGACCGATGACCGAGTATTCCGGGTCCATGCCGTTGCTGAAGAAAAAGCTCAGGTTGGGCGCGAAGGCGTCGATGTCCATGCCGCGTGCGAGGTAGTACTCGACGATGGTGAAGCCATTGGACAGCGTGAACGCCAGTTGGCTGATGGGGTTCGCCCCGGCTTCGGCGATGTGATAGCCGGAGATCGACACGCTGTAGAAGTTACGCACGCCGTGCTCGACAAAGCTTTGCTGCACGTCGCCCATCATGCGCATGGCGAACTCGGTGGAGAAAATACAGGTGTTCTGCGCCTGGTCTTCTTTGAGAATGTCGGCCTGCACGGTGCCGCGCACGGTCTTGAGCGTATCGGCCTTGATCTTGGCGTAGGTTTTGGCATCGACGACGCGGTCGCCCGTGACGCCCAGCAGGCCCAGGCCCAGGCCATCGTTGGTCTTGGGCAGGTCGCCGGCGTATTCAGGGCGGGGCTTGCCTTCGAACAGGGCGTCGATTTTTTTCTCCGCCTCGGCCCAGCGCGAGTCATCTTGCTTGAGATATTTCTCCACCTGCTGATCAATCGCCGTGTTCATGAACATGGCCAGGATCATCGGCGCCGGGCCGTTGATGGTCATCGACACACTGGTCGTCGGTTGGCACAGGTCGAAGCCGGAATAGAGCTTCTTCATGTCATCCAGCGTGGCGATGCTCACGCCGCTGTTGCCCACCTTGCCGTAAATGTCGGGCCGCTCGGCGGGGTCTTCGCCATACAGCGTGACCGAGTCAAATGCTGTCGAAAGCCGCGTGGCAGGTTGGCCTTCGCTCAGATAATGGAAGCGGCGGTTGGTGCGCTCTGGCGTGCCTTCGCCGGCAAACATGCGGATGGGGTCCTCGCCCGCGCGACGGTAGGGGTAGATGCCCGCCGTATAGGGGTAGCCGCCGGGCAGGTTTTCCTTGAGCAGGAACCGCAGGCGCTCGCCCCAGGCTTCGAAGTGCGGCGCGGCGATCTTGGGGATGGCCTGGTGCGACAGGCTCTTGGTGTAGTTGTCGCCGGTGATGGCTTTGCCACGAACCTCGTAGCTGAATTGCTCGTCGGTGATGCCCTTGATGCGTTCAGGCCACTCGCGCAGCAGCGTGAGCGATTCCTTGCTGAGCTGATCCAGCGCAGCGTTGTAGCTGTCTCCTATACAAATCTCCGAGC
>JAAFAL010000061.1 GCA_018222345.1 bacterium | reverse complement strand
GAATAGGGCCGGCTAGAGTGCCGCGCTGCAGGCGAGGATCTAGCCAAGCAAGCCGACATGGAACTGCCCAAAGAGGCGCAGGATGCCGGCCCACAGGTTGACCCGTCGCTGTACGACGCCATGGCCGCAGCCGCAAAGTTGTACCAGCGCACACTGCGGCAAACGCCGGCCGCTATCGACTACCTGAAAGACCGCGGCGTCGATGGCCAGACGGCCAAGGCCTTCGGCATCGGTTTTGCGCCCAATGACTGGCAAACCACCACCCAGGCCATCGGCAACGACAAGCTCGCCGTCGAGGCCGGGCTGGCTATCCGTAATGATGCCGGCCGCGTGTATGACCGCTTCCGCGGCCGCATCATGTTCCCCATCCGCGACAGCCGCGGGCGGGTGATTGCGATGGGCGGGCGCGCCATGCCGGGTGATGACGACGGGCCGAAATATCTGAACAGCCCGGAAACGCCAATCTTCCACAAGGGCCGGCAACTGTATGGCTTGTACGAAGCGCGCCAAGCCGACAGCCAACTTGAGTCATTGCTGGTGGTTGAGGGCTACATGGATGTGGTGTCGCTGGCGCAGTTTGGCGTGCGCAATGCCGTAGCCACATTGGGCACGGCAACCACCGAGCAACATCTGGAGCTGTTGTTTCGCAGCGCCCCCACCGTGGTGTTTTGCTTCGACGGCGACCGCGCCGGCCGTGGCGCTGCCACGCGCGCCGTGGAGCGCGCCCTGCCCACCCTGCGCGACGGCCGCACCGTGCGCCTGCTGTTTTTGCCCGACGGCGAAGACCCCGACACCTTGGTGCGCAGCGAAGGCGCCGAGGGCTTCCAACAACGGCTTGCCGCAGCCACGCCGCTATCAGAATTCTTGCTCGATCAACTCAATGCCGAGGCCGACCTCGGCAGCGTGGATGGCCGCGCGCGCTTGGTTGAACTGGCGCGCCCGCACTTGCAAGCCATGCCGCAAGGCGCCTTCCATGCAGGCTTTCGCAGCGCCATTGCCGAGTTGTCCGGGCTCAGTGTTGAAGACATTGATGCCGCGCTCAAGGCAGCCCCGCAGCGACGCAGCGCCCCGCCACCACCCGAAGACCATGCTGCGCCTGACCCCCAAGCCCTGCCCGCCCTGACCGGCCCCGCTGCCCGCGCTTGCCGGCTGATCATCGAGCAGCCAGGCTTGGCCGCACGCCTCGGTGACAGCTTCCATATCGAACCCGCCGGCGACGCTGCCATCGTGCTGCTGAACGAACTGGTTGAAACCTGCTCAAACGCCCCCACCATGACCACAGCGCAATTGGCAGAGCGCTTACGCAACACAACCAGCGGCGTGCTGGTTGACCATCTATTGATGACCTTGCGCCTGCCCGCGACGCTGGACAATTTGGAAGCCGACCTGGACGACACCCTGGAACGCGTTGTGGCCCAAACCCGCAGGCAGCGGGTGCAAGCCTTGCTGGATGCCAGCCAACAACGCGCCCTGAGCAAGGCCGAACAGGCAGAGCTGCGCGCGCTGTACGCTGCCAAGGCGCGCTAAAAACGTCCAGCGACAACCCCGAAACCGTGGCCTGACGGGCTGGTATAGCCAGCTTGCAAGCCGAAACTTTATAATGGTGCGTTTCGCCGAGACCTCGGCGGCCCCTAAACTACGAAAGATCTATGAGCGTCGAGAAACAATCTCAGCTTAAGGCCCTGATTGCCCACGGCAAAGAAAAAGGCTACCTGACCTACGCCGAGGTCAATGATTCGCTACCCGACGACATCGTCGATCCAGAGCAGATCGAAGACATCGTCAACATGATTGCCGACATGGGCATCACGGTGCACGAAGAAGCACCGGACGAAGACACCTTGATCATGGCCGACGGCGCCGTCACCGACGATGACGACGACGACGATGCCGCCGAGGAAGCCGCCGCCACGCTGGCCGCGCTGGACAGCGAACTGGGCCGCACCACCGACCCAGTGCGCATGTACATGCGCGAGATGGGCACCGTGGAACTGCTCGACCGCGAAGGCGAAATCAAGATTGCCAAGCGCATCGAGGAAGGCCTGGCCGAAGCCATGTTCATCCTGGCGTATCACCCCGAAACCGTGGCCATCCTGCTCGAAGAATGGCAGCGCGTGCTCGATGGCGACCGCCGCCTGAACGACCTCGTCGTGGGCTTTGTCGATCCCGAGACCGGCGACCCCATCATCGACGAAGAAACCATTCGCGAAGCCGAGGCCAACAACGAAGCCCCGGTGGCCAAGGAAGTGCAACTGGACGACTGCAAGGTGGCGTTCAAGGCGCTGCAAAAGCGCTTCGACCTCATGGTAGCGGCGCTGGAAAAACACGGCACCGGCCACGACGTTACCGAAATTGCCCGCGAAGCACTGGCCACCGAGTTCATGCGCTTCAAGCTCACGCCGCGCGGCAACGACCAGCTCACCGACAACCTACGTGCGCAAATTGCCCGCATCCGCTCGGCCGAGCGCGAGATCATGGACATCTGCGTCAAGCGCGCCAAAATGCCACGCAAAGCGTTCATCGACAGCTTCCCCGGCAACCTCACCAATGAGGAATGGCTGGACAAGCTGATCCGCGCCAAACGCAAATACAGCAGCGGCATCAACCAGAATCGTGAAGATCTGGTCCGCATCATGGGCCGCGTGCGCAACCTCGAAGCCGACACCATGCTCACCGTGGACGAAATCCGCGAGATCTACTCCAAGATGAGCCTGGGCGAAGCCAAAGCCCGCCGCGCCAAAAAGGAAATGGTCGAGGCCAACCTGCGGCTGGTGATCTCGATTGCCAAGAAATACACCAACCGCGGCCTGCAATTCCTCGACCTGATCCAGGAAGGCAACATCGGCCTGATGAAAGCGGTCGATAAATTCGAATATCGGCGTGGTTACAAGTTTTCCACCTACGCCACGTGGTGGATTCGCCAGGCAATTACCCGCTCGATCGCCGACCAAGCGCGCACCATCCGCATCCCGGTGCACATGATCGAGACCATCAACAAGCTCAACCGCATCAGCCGGCAAATGCTGCAAGAGATGGGCCGCGAAGCCACGCCCGAAGAGCTGGCCGAGCGCATGGAAATGCCCGAGGACAAAGTGCGCAAAGTGCTCAAGATCGCCAAAGAGCCGATCAGCATGGAAACGCCCATCGGCGACGACGAAGACAGCCATTTGGGCGACTTCATCGAAGACATCAATGCGCTGAGCCCAGCCGAAACCGCCACCGAAGAAGCGCTGAGTGAAGCCACCCGCGAAATCCTCGCCAGCCTCACACCGCGCGAAGCCAAAGTGCTGCGCATGCGCTTCGGCATCGACATGAACACCGACCACACCTTGGAAGAAGTGGGCAAGCAGTTCGATGTCACCCGCGAGCGGATTCGCCAGATCGAAGCCAAGGCCCTGCGCAAGCTGCGCCACCCCAGCCGGGCGACTTACCTCAAGTCGTTTTTGGATGAGTGGACCTGAGGCGGCGCATCTAGTCGATCATGAAAAAGCCCCGATTGTTCGGGGCTTTTTTGTGGGCTCGCCCAGCGCGCGGGCGACTCATTCGCCAATAAACGGCATCCGTAACGTGTCTGCAGCGCGGGTTGCTATAGTGCTTGCAAGCCAGTGCGGGTGCGCATTTGCTCGGCAGGCAATACAACGTAAAAACGGCGGGGCCAAGGCTGCAAAGCGCGACATGCAACCAGCCGCGGCACCTTGATCAACCAAGACATCGACTGGAGGCCAACATGGTCAAGCACACCGGCGGTTGCCACTGTGGCGCAGTTCGCTATTTAGCCGAAGGCGAGCCGATCACGCACGCACTGTGCCACTGCACTGACTGCCGGCGCCATGCTGGTGCGCCGATGGTGGGGTGGACGATGTATCCCGAGGCGGCAGTCAAAATCACCCACGGCAAACCCAAGCTTTACGAATCGTCGGAGCATGGCCGACGGCAGTTCTGCGGAGCTTGCGGGTCAGGCCTTTTCTACTCGAATGCCGAGAACCTGCCAGGCCTGATTGATGTTCAGAGTGCAAGCTACGATGATCCAGACGCAATCCCCGCGCGGGTTCATATTCAAACCGCGGAACGCATTGCTTGGATGGAGCATGCCCATGAATTGCCGGCCTTCGAGCGGTTCCCGCCCAACGAGCCGACGTGATGACGGCCGTACCGTGTACGCTCACTCGATGAGTCGGCGCCGATGACAGGCAGTTACGACTTGACGCTGGTGCTGTTGTCGATCGTGGTTGCGGCATCGGCCAGTTATGTGGCGCTGGATTTGGCGGTGCGCGTGGCTGCCAGCCGCGGCCGCGCGGCGCTGCATTGGCTGGCCAGCGGCGGCACGGTGATGGGCTTGGGCGTTTGGGCCATGCATTTCATCGGCATGCTGGCCTACGAGTTGCCCATCCCGATTGCTTACGACCTGGGTATTACCGCCGTGTCGCTGGCGTTCCCGGTAGCGTTTTCCGTGATGGCGATATGGCTGGTGAGCCGGCCAAAATTGTCGCGCGAGCACTGGCTGGCCGGCGGTTTCATCATGGGCATGGGCATAGTGGCCATGCACTACACCGGCATGGCGGCCATGCGCATGCAACCGGCGATCCGCTACGAGCCGTCGCTGCTGGCGACGTCGATGCTGATTGCCGTGGCCGCATCGCTGGCAGCACTTTGGCTGTGTTTCACCCTGCGCCGCAGCCACGGCCGGCGGGCCACGTTGCAGCGGTCGCTGGCGGCGATGGTGATGGCCTTTGCCATTACTGGAATGCATTACACCGGCATGGCGGCGGCGCGGTTTGCGCCCGACAGCCAGTGCCTTGCGGTAGATATTTTGTCGCTGGACAACGATGTGCTGGCGTTCAGCATCGCCATTGTTGTGCTGCTGATCATCGTCGCAACGCTGGCCTTGTCGATGTTCGACAGCGCCGCCGGCGAGCGCATCCGAAGTTTGGCGCGCGACCTGCAGGCCACCAACGCCCGCCTACGCGACGAGGCTGCCGCACGCGAAGCGCTCACCGCCAAACTGGCGCAGTCGAACAAAGAGCTGGAGCATTTTGCCTACGTGGCCTCGCACGACCTGCGCGCACCGCTGCGCACCGTGACCGGCTTTTCGTCGTTGCTGCGCCGGCGCTACAGCGACGTGCTGGGCGACGAAGGCAATGAACTGCTCGACTTGATACTCGAAGGCACGGTGAGCATGGAGGCCCTGATCGATGGCCTGCTGGATTTGTCACGCGTGAACAGTGATGTGCAGCAAATCTGGTTTGATCTCGACGATGCTGCCAACGAGGCGCTGAAGCGGCTGGCCAGCACCGTAGAAGAACGCGGCGCACAGGTCAGCAAAGATGACTTGCCGCCACAACTGCATGGCGACCCGCGGCTACTGACCCAACTGCTGCAAAACCTGGTGGCCAACGGCATCAAGTTCCAGCCCGGCGACGCGCCGCGGGTGCAGATTAGCGCCCGGCGCAGTGACGATGGCGGCTTGGCGCTGGCTGTGCGCGACGAAGGCATTGGCATTGCGCCTGAGCACATCAATGCAATCTTCGATATTTTCCGCCGCCTGCACACGGCCGAAGAGTTCGAGGGCACGGGCATCGGGTTGTCGGTAGTACGCAAGATCGCCGACCTGCACGAAGGCAGCATCAGTGTTGAATCGGCCCCCGGCGCGGGCTCGACGTTTACTTTGCACCTGCCCGCCAGCCGCGTGCGCTGGCCGCAGGAATCTGTCGCTGCAGCTTGACTAACGCACCGGCAGATCCAGGTACGCCGGCGTGTCGCCGCCCGTGGCCATGGTGATCACGTCGGCCAAGGCGTTGCCGCCGTAGGACTGATCAGTGGTGGCCAATGTCAGCCGTACGCTGTGGCCGGCCTCGAAGCGGTGAACAATCCCGGCCAATTGCATCGCAACCGGCGCGGCCAGGTCGCCCGGCGGCACCCGCACCGGTGCAACCAAGCGGCGGATCAGTTCGGCACTGCCGCCGGGCGCCACATCGAACAGCTTGGCGAACAACACCACATCCTGTGCGGCATTGATGTTCGACAGGTTGAATTGTGCGGTGGGGATGCCAACAACCTCGACTGCTGTTTCAAACGGCGCCGCGGTAAACGAGACCGCCTGCCCAGCCGGGTCGGTGGGTGGCGTGGCCGAGAAGCTGGGCATGGCCTCAGGCGACTGGAAATTGGGCGTTTCGCTGTACGACGCCGGCATGCTGCCGACCGGGTTGGTCAGGTTGACCGAGTCTGCAACCACATCACCAGCTACCACCACCAACGCGTCGGTGCCCGACAAAAACAGCCGCTGCGGCGTCGCCACGGGATATGCCACGGCCTGCCCATACTGGCTTTCAGCGGACGCGCTGCCGTCAAAGGGTTGCCAGTCTTCGTACCAGGCAAACTCTGGCCCGGTATCGGTTTGGGTGTTGCCACGCAGCCAGCGGTCGAACCACGCCAGCGCCCGCGTTGGCAGGTAACAACCATCAGGCACCTCGGCAATGGTGCCACCATACAGTTCGCATTCGCCCGGCTGCGGGTTGTAAGCACCATGACCGCCCCAGTGCCAAATCATGGCCACGGGCACGTTGTTGGCCTTGAGCTTCAAATAATTTGCGGTGGCCTCATTCAGGTTGAATAGCGTGTCGGCTTGGCCTTGCGCCAACATGGTCGGCGTGCGCAGCTCATCAATGCGGGTTTCGATGGACGAATTGGCCACCAGCGCGCGGTCGGTTTGCTGCAGGTCACCGGTGGCCAGCAGCCCGGCGTAGGTTTGGCACAGCTCCGACGGAAAGCCCGGGCAGGCTGCGCCGGCCACCATCGTCGGGTCGCCAGACTCGGCTTTTTCCTGCGGGCAACCGCCGTTGCCCATGGCCGGCTGCGCGTTGCCGAGCGAGAACAATAGCGTCGTCCAGCCCAGCTTGAACACGCCCTGCTCCAGCACATCGCGGTCGAAGCCGCCATTGTTGTCGGCAGTGATGCGGTTATTGGGCACCAGCGCATATTGCAAGGTGTTCCATGTGCGACCCGGCACGATGGCCCGCACACGCGGGTCGCTTGCTGCTGTGTTGAGGGTGATGCCGCCGCCGTAGGAGCCGCCAATCATGCCCACCAGCGGCCCAATGCCGTCCCGCGCCACCAGCGGGAACAGCGCGATGCCACCAATCTCGAACTCCGGCGTATCAAACATCGTGCTGATCAGCCCCATCACGTTTTTGACGCCGTGATCAAACGAGTTCAGCCGGATGCAACCACTGGATTGCCCGAAACCCTGCGACGAATAGGTGAGCACGATGTAGCCATTGCGCGCCAGATGGTCAGCGGTCGAGGTCAGCTCCACCGCCAGTTTGCTGTTGCCAAACCCATGCGCAACGATGATCACAGGCTGCGGCGCGTCGGGGCTTGCATTGGCGGGCAGGTAGAGCCGCGTGTCGATGTTCGCCACCCGGTCTTCGGCAGGGCCGTCGATTACCGGCACGATGGCATCGTAGGTTTCGTAAGCCAGTGATTGCGGTGCGGGCTGGCCGCCAACGCCGTCCGCAATGTCGTCGGCTGCGCTACTCGGCGGCTGGCTACTGCCGCACCCGGCCATGGCCAGCGCCGCCAGCACCAAAGCAATCCAACCGCGTGGCAACTTGATGGGCATATTCATTAGTTCGGTCTCCAAGCCAGCGAGTGCGCGGGCCTATTTTTTGTGGTGTCGGCGCTGGGCGTGGCACGATCACTTGCGCCGCGATTGTAGCCGAGCGCGTGCTCGCGCAATTTGCCGCGACCGCGAGCGACAGTCCGGCTAAAATACTCACCGCGGGCCTGTAGCTCAGTTGGTTAGAGCAGGAGACTCATAATCTTTTGGTCCCAGGTTCGAGTCCTGGCGGGCCCACCAGTGGCCTGAGTCCCGGTCGCGGCATAACACCGCAGCGACCGGGACTCACTCACCGCCCATCGCAGCCTATGGCAGACTCCGGCGTACATTTTCCCGCCCGGAAACACCATGACCGCATCCATCAAGGCCGCCGTATCAGAGGCCGAATGGCAGCTTCGCGTTGACTTGGCTGCCGCTTACCGCCTGGTAGCGCTGTTTGGTTGGGACGATCTCGTGTTCACCCACCTGACGGCCCGAATACCCGGCCCTGAGCACCACTTTCTGATCAATCCCTACGGCATGATGTTCGAGGAGATCACGGCCTCGTCATTGGTCAAGATCGACCTCGATGGCCAGAAAGTGATGGATTCACAATGGCCCGTCAATCCGGCCGGGTTCACCATCCACAGTGCCGTCCACGCAGCGCGCGACGATGCGCAATGCGTGATGCACACGCATTCCATCAACGGAGTTGCGGTGTCGGCGCAGCAAGATGGCTTGCTGCCCATCTCGCAGCAAGCGGTGATAGCACTGGCCTCGCTGGGCTACCACGACTACGAAGGCCTGGCGCTCACCGAAGAGGAAAAACCGCGGCTGGTCGCCGACCTTGGCCACAACGCAGCACTGATGCTGCGCAATCACGGCCTGCTAACTGTCGGCGAGACGGTCGCCAATGCCTTCCTGGCCATGTATGTGCTGGAGGCCGCGTGCATGGCCCAAGTGCGGGCCTTGGCTGGCGGGCGCGACCTGACGTTGGTCAATCAAAAAATCGTCGATGGCATGAAAGCCCAGGTCGTGGAAGTCACCAAAGGCTTGGGTGGAGACATCGCCTGGCCAGGCCTGTTGCGCCGTCTTGACCGGCGTATGCCGGGCTATGCGGACTGAGTTATCGCGCGTGCCTCGGCTGCCAGCGCGGTTGTGACGTGCTGCATTAAGCAAACCACACAAGCCGGTTCGCGCTACACCGCGCACTAACAAATTTTTTGCGCAAACAAATTTGGGTACAGTAAAATAGCTGTAACAAAACGCATTAAAAAAATATAAACCGCTGTTGCGAGGTGACCCATGCGTAAGTTCTCCCCCCTATTGATGGTCTTGCTTGTGGCTGCGTGCTCGGGTGGCCAGATAGATACCAATACCGCCTCCACCAGCACGGGTGGCACCACGCCCGGCGTGCAAACTGTGGAGTTCAGTACCGACGAAGACACGCCAACAACGGCTGACCTGGGCGAGGCCGCATCGACTAGCGGCACGGCTTACACCCTCGTGTCCGAGCCCACCAATGGCTCGGTCACACTGGGCGAAAGTGGCGAGTTCACCTACACGCCGGCCGCAGACTTCAATGGCTCGGACAGCTTTGGCTACGCATTCACAAACGGTGCCGGTGACACAGTCAGTGGCACCGCGACCATCGCGGTCAACTCAGTCAACGACTTGCCGGTCGCTGCGGTGCAAGCCTTGACCACAGACGAGGACACCGTAGCTAGCGGGCAAGCCAGCGCAACCGATGCAGACCATGCGCCATCCGAGCTGCGGTATCGCTTGGCACAGGCGGCCAGCAGCGGCGCCGCCAGCGTTAGCGAAACTGGTGCGTTGGGCTACACACCGAACACCGACTTCAACGGCAGCGACTTTTTTGTCATCGAGGTGTTCGATCCCGAAAACGGCACCGATACTGCGCGCGTTGATATCACCGTGAATGAGGTCGCCGATGCTCCCAACGGTGCGAACGATGCGCTGAACATCCTGGTGGCCGAAGACACCCTATTTAATGGGCAGCTCGCAGTCACAGACCCCGACGGCGACACGATCACCTATCAACTGTCCGACACCGACGGCGAAACCGCCCAGTTCGGCATCGCGTCGGTCGATACCGAAACCGGCAATTACAGCTACCAACCCATAGCAGATTACAACGGTGGCAACGGCGACAGCCAAGACTTTGCAGACGACAGCTTCCGCGTCGTGGTGTTAGAAAATGGCCTGGAGGCCGGGCGTATCACTGCCAACATTGAGGTTACACCGGTCAACGACCCGCCTGTCGCCGTTGAGGGTTTTTACGGCACCCAGGTTGACACGCTCTTGAACGGCCGGCTCCCGGCCACCGACATCGATGGCGACACGCTCACCTTTGCCGTGGCCGAAGGCGTCGCTGAGGGTGGCGACCTGACCGTCAACAATGACGGCAGCTTCGAATACGCGCCGCCTACCGGCCAAGCGCTGGAAAGCAGCTTCACCTTTACCGTGAGTGACGGACAAGAAACATCGCCGCCGGCCACCGCCAGCATTGCCGTGGTCGAATCTCTCGGCCAAAGCACTGATCAAACCTTGACGGCATTGGCCGGCCCATCACCCGCGCAAGTCGGCACGCCGCCACCACCGGGCCCGCCTGTGTCGATCTACTTCACGGTGCACGAGCCCACCAACTTCAGCCCGAATCAGAAGTACCCGTTGGTGCTGGAAGGTCATGGCTATGGCGGCAGCCGCACAAACGCCAGTGCGCGCAACAATGGTGGCTTCAAAGGCTTGCTGAATTCTGGTTACGGCGTGATTTCAATCACACAACGCGGTTTCGGGCGGTTGGAAGGTCAAACCGACACCGGCAACATCCGCCTGTTCGACCCGAACTACGAGGGGCGCGACCTGATGCAGGTCATCGACTGGGCCGAAGACAACCTGGATTGGCTGCTGTACAAAAACAGCAGCGGCGCCGTAGTCGATAAAACCGACCCTGATGCCAACGTTGTATTGGGTGCCATCGGTGGGTCGTATGGTGGCGGCTATCAACACACCGTCGCCGCCATCGACTCAAAGCGACGCATCGACGCGCTGGCCGCTGAGATCACCTGGTACGACCTGCGCTACTCGCTGTTCTCCGGCAACGTGTTCAAGTCGTATTGGGCCGGCTTGCTGTCGGCGGCTGGCAACGGCACCGGCTCGCAAGACCCGGAAGTCAATCAGGGCTTGGCACAAGGCGTCGGCGGCAACTTCCTCGACGACGACAAACTGCAACTACTCTACGACCACAGCTTTATCTCGCATTGCGAGAACAACAGCGTTTACACGCACAATGTGACAGCGACTGACGGCCAAGGCACAGCGAACAACGAAGTTCTGGACCCTGTCGATGCACTGTATTGGCAAAGCCCCACCGACTCACTGTTCAACATGAACGAAATGCACCGCAACACCGCCTGCATGCGTGCCCGCGGCGCAGATGTGCGCGCGCTGACCAAGGTCAATGGTCATGACGGCGGCGTGGGCGACAATTGTGGCCCTCACACCGTTAATCAAACTGTCCGGGATTGGTTTGATGAAAAGCTCAAGGGCATTCCCGGCCAGGCAGACGACATTCCTGACAACTGCTTCAACCTGCGGGTCAACAATGAGACGGCACAAGACCACATCGTGACCGACACGTTTCCGGTTGGCGGCACGGCCTACGAGATTGACGACAATGGACAAGCCGCCGGTGGCGACCCTGTCTCGCTGACGGCTAACGGAAACAATCAGAGCACAATTGACATCCCGTTGTTCACGGCCACCGAAGAAACAATCATCGCAGGCATCCCGACTGCGCAACTGACTTTGGACGGCCCGCTTGCACCGCCGGACGGCACACCCGATCCAGGACTACTGCCTACCGACCCCATCGTGTTCATCGGCCTGACCGTCGGCGACACGCTGCAAATGGCTAATCAGGTCCGGCCTATCCGCCAGTACGGGACACACGACATCGAACTGGTGGGGCTCAACGTGAAAGTGCCGGCAGACACCGAGGTCAAGCTGACAATCTACTCTGGCTTCCTCGGCCGATACCCGGGGTCTGGCACCAATCAGCCGACACCGGTCACCGTTCAAGGCGTGGTTCAGTTGCCGCTGCATTGACAGCAGCGGCGTTGTTGCCAATCAGTTTGGGCACCCGCGAGGGTGCGCCAAACTTATTTCACCCGCGCCGCGTGCACTGTCTCCCAAACCCGCAAATACCCCTCGGCTGAGCGGAACAGGTAAGGCAGCACGTCGCTACCGCCTGGCGTCATGGCGATGTCGGCGATGTAGTCGGGGTACAGGCCGTAATGGGCTACGCCGTCCACATTCAGGTCGAACATGCGCTCGCCGGTGGTTTGCCGATCAAACGTGACATCGCCGGCATAGCCCACAAAGGGGTATTCCAGCGGGTTTTCAGCCGCGTCATCCCGCGGCGCAGACTGGCGATGAATGCCGTTGATGTCGCTACCAAAACCAGTGGACAAGCCCTGCGTGGTGCCGTTGAGCTCGAAGTAGGCGCGCTCAAGGTCTTGCAGAAACTCGATGGTGATTGGTGCCGGGTCGTCCGACAGGTTGGAGATGATGCCGCCGGTTTGCAGGATGCGCTTGGAGTCGCGCGAGAAGGTGATCGAACCGGTGTGGCCGCTGACCACGGGCACACCACGGGCCATGGCAATGTCGAGCATGCGCTTGCGCGCCAGCGGGCCGGAGTGATCGGTTTCGATCATGATGCCGTAGTCGATCAGGCGGTTGATGAAGTACTCGCCGCGGGAGGTCAGCGGGCGCGCATTGTTGACGCAGCCATCGGTGGGGAACGGCGGCGGGTTGAGCGCCTGTAGCGCCACCAGGCCGAATATGTCGCGATCCTCAGGCTCGGATTCGCCGGGCTCGACGGCCTCGGCCTGTTCGCACGGGATGGTGGCGTAGGGGTGGCCGGTCTCGACGAGGTTGCCGGCGTTATAGACCTGGATCAGCGCCTGATCGCTGGTAAAGCGCGAAATCTCGGCGCCGCCAAACGCGTTGTCGAAAATGTGAATGGGGAAGATGGCGCGCAGGCCCATGGCATACCACTCGTCCAGCGACTGGTCGATTTCTTCCTCGGTACATTCCGGCGAGTCCAGATATTCGCCGCAGTCGAACACCTTTTCCATTTCGGTGCCGTTGATCACGGCCAGCTTGCCGGCTTCGATAACCTGCCGCGCCTCTTGCGGCGTGTAAACAATGCGGAAGAAGCCCTCGCCGGGGCCGCCTTCCTGCGCATCGATGTAATCCTGCAAGTCTTCCACCAGGCGCAGTTGCAGGCGCGCGCTTTCCATTTCGTTGCAGTCGTTTTCCTTTTGCGGCCAAACGTTGCACAGCATTTCGTTGGCCACCAAATGGTTGACCATGAACCGCAGGCCGCCCATCCAGGCGCGCTTGAGCCACATGTAATAAGTCTGGTGGTGGGTTTGCCCCCCGTGGCTGGGCCAGTCGTTGTAGGTGGGCCAGCCCTGGGTGTCGTGCTGCGGAGTGTCCTGATTGGGGTTCACCGCAACATCCAGCGCATCGCCCGACCCACCGGGGCCGTGGTTGGCTTCGCAGTCGCCCAGCGCGTGCGGAATGCCAAAACGGTGGAACGGCCGGCCGTAGCCAATCTGCCCACCCAAGGCTTCACTGCCGCCCAGGTGCATGTGGGTTTCGGCGTAACCAAACACCGTGCCGTCCGGGTTGGTGCCCGAAAACGGCGTGCCTGTGGCATTGAGCTGCGCCTCGGGGAATTCGGCACAAGCTTGGCTAACGGCATCAAACTCGAACGCGGTGCCGACAGCATCGTCGCCCAAGGCAACCGCCAAAGTTTGGCCTGTGTGGCTGTTGACGATGGCAAAGGCGTCGTCCTGCACGCGCACATCCCACTCGGCGCCGTCGGCTGGCACATCGGCCATACGCAGACTGCGGCTGGCGTCGGTTGCGGCATCGGCTGCGCCCTGCGCGCCATCGCTGGCAGCCCCACCGCCATCGTTGACGCCGTCGGCAACGGGGGTCAGCGGGTCAACAATCACCAGAATGTCGCCAACGCCCGAGACGGTATTGCCCGCCTGCTCGCCTGCGCCTGCAGCGCCGTCGGCTGCATCCTGTGCATCTGAGGCCAACGCCAGGAATCGCTCCTGCGGCCCGAAAATCAAGTAGCGGCCAAGCGCACTGGGCTTCATGAAAAAGCCCGTCGCCAGCGTGCTGCTCTCGGCATCAAAACCAACCGCACCGGCTTCATCGGCCAGCAAAAAACGGCCCGTATCAACGCTGCGGATGCCAAAGCAGCCGTTGGCCATGGCAAACGGGTTGGGCGCGCCAGGTGTAACTACCGACGGTGGGCCGCCGGCTGTGGGCGAGCCTGCCGGTGGGTTGCTGCTGCCGCAGGCTGCCAATAAGCCGCATGCAGCGACGACGAAAAAACTGTGCGCAATGTGGCGCATGTGGGTCTCCTGGCGCCTGCATTGGGCGCGCGTGATGCTGGTTGTATGCCAATTTATCCATTCATCATGCTCCAGGTTTCGCGCCTCGGCGACGGTAAATTCAGCCTATTGCCGGTCGGCTGCATGCGGTTTTACGCGCCAGCTTCGGTATCATGCGCGCCCCATTTGTTCGGGTTTGCTCCGTGTTGACCAGTGTTGCCGCCATACTTGCCGGGTTCGTGTTGCTCATCTGGGCTGCGGACCGCTTTGTAGTGGGCGCGGCGGCGCTGGCCGAAACCATGGGCGTGCCCAAGCTACTGGTCGGCCTGCTATTGGTCGGCCTGGGCACCTCGGCGCCGGAGATGTTCGTGGCCGCTGTGGCCTCGTTTCAGGGCAAAACCGGGCTGGCGATGGGCAATGCCATCGGCTCGAACATCACCAACATCATGTTGATCCTGGGCGCCACGGCGCTGATCAGCCCCATGGTGATTCAGCAAAGCATCGCGCGGCGCGAAATGCCGGTGCTGCTGGGCGTCAGCCTGTTGGCCGTCGGGCTGTGTGCCAATGGCGTGCTCAGCCGACTGGACGGCGTTATTTTGATGATTGGCCTGTTTGCGTTGTTGGGCTGGCTGGCGCGCGTCACCATGGCCGACCCCGAGCACGCCCCGGCGCTGGCCGCCGACATGGACGACACGCCGCCCATGCCACAGGCCAGGGCCATTGTTTGGGTGATTGTTGGGCTGGTGTTGTTGCCGGCGTCGTCGCAAATGTTGGTGTGGGGCGCCGTGAATGTGGCGCTGGCCATTGGCGTCAGCGACCTCGTCATCGGCCTGACCATCGTCGCAATCGGCACCAGCCTGCCCGAGCTGGCGGCGTCGGCGGTCAGCGCCTTGAAGGGCGAATCCGAGATCGCCATTGGCAACGTCATTGGCTCGAACATCTTCAACCTGCTGGCCGTGCTGGCCATGCCAGCGTTGATCGCACCCGGCCTGGTACCAGCCGATGCGCTAAGCCGCGACCTGCCGATCATGCTGGCCGCCACGGTGCTGCTGTTCATCATTGTTTTGATACGTCGTGGCGGCAAACCGATGGCGCGTGCCGAGGGCATGTTGTTGCTGGCGGGCTTTATTGGCTACGAATACTTATTATTCGCGCATGGCTGAATCGATCCTCCATCCCGACGCCGTGCGCAAACTCGGCCGCCGCGTGCTCGAAATCGAGCGCGACGCCCTGCAAGCCTTGCTGCCACGCATCGACGACAGCTTCGTCGCAGCCTGCGAACTGTGCCTGGCCTGCACCGGCCGGGTGGTCGTATTGGGCATGGGCAAGAGCGGCCACATTGCCGGCAAGATTGCCGCCACTTTGGCCAGCACCGGCACGCCGGCATTTTTTGTCCACCCCGGCGAGGCCAGCCATGGCGACCTGGGCATGATCACCCGCACCGATGTGGTGCTGGCGCTGTCCAATTCAGGTGAAACCGCCGAAGTCACCAGTTTGCTGCCGGTCATCAAGCGCCAGGGTGTGGGCTTGATTGCCATGACCGGCAAGCCGGAATCGACCTTGGCCCGCAGTGCCGATGTGCATTTGAACGTCGCCGTCGGCGCCGAAGCCTGCCCACTGAATCTGGCCCCCACGGCCAGCACCACAGCGGCGCTGGCCATGGGCGACGCGCTGGCCGTGGCGCTGCTCGAAGCCCGCGGCTTTACCGAAGAAGACTTCGCCTTGAGCCACCCCGGCGGCTCGCTAGGCCGGCGCTTGTTGCTGAAGATCGACGACCTGCTGCACAGCGGCGACGCCATCCCACGCGTGCAAACCGGCACGCCGCTCAAGGAAGCGCTGGTTGAAATGAGCGCCAAGGGCCTGGGCATGACCATTGTTGAAGACGCGTCGGGCGCGCTGGTTGGCGTCTATACCGATGGCGACCTGCGCCGCACCCTGGACGCCGACATCGACTTGCGCAGCGCCAAAATCGAAGCTGTCATGGCGCCGTCACCCAAGACGATTTCGACGGGCGTGCTTGCGGCAGAAGCCGTCAAGCGCATGCAGGATGCGGCCATCACGTCGCTGGTTGTCACCAATGATGCCGGCCAGGTTGCCGGCATTTTGCACATGCACGATTTGTTGAGGGCTGGCGTTGTCTGAGTCGATCCAAACCCGCGCCGCGAACGTTCGCCTGGCCATCTTCGATGTCGATGGCGTCATGACCGACGGCAAGCTCTACCTTGGCCCCAATGGCCAGGAACTCAAGACCATGAGCGTGCGCGATGGCCTGGGCCTGAAGCTATTGCAACAGGCCGGCGTCGAGATCGCGGTAATCTCCGGCCGGCCGTCACAGGCGGTTATCGTGCGCCTGAACGCATTGGGCATCACCCGCATTCACATGCACGTCAAAGACAAGGTGCCGTTCTACGAGCAACTGCTGGCTGACCTTGGCATCAGTGACGCGCAAGTGGCCTACATGGGCGACGACTCACCGGACGTGCCGGTGATGCAGCGCGTCGGCTTGTCCATGACTGTGGCCGATGCGCACAAATCGGCCGGGTTGTTCGCGCACTGGACAAGCCAGGGCGCTGTCGGCCACGGCGCGGTGCGCGAAGCCTGCGACATGATAGTCGAGGCGCAAGCGTGAACAACAGCGGGCGGTTTCGCAGCAGCGCCTTCCTGGCG